>CAYVDI010000024.1:0-9328 GCA_964450795.1 uncultured Bdellovibrionales bacterium | reverse complement strand
CGTCGCCTACCGGCACGACCGCCGTGTCGTAGAGCAGGATGTCCGCCGCCATGAGCACGGGGTAATCGAAGAGCCCGACACCAACGCCTCTAAAGTTATCTAGCAAAATCTTTAATTTATCGTATATGGGGTTTACAGCAGAATTCTTTACGTGATTTATCACATCCAACTGGTCACTATCAGAAGATACCGTGGCTTTGGTAAAAACTGTTTTGATATCAAGATTACTCAAATTCTGAATTTCTCTTTCTATTTCTTCAAATCCGAATTGCAACCCGGACTTGTTTTTGAACTGCGTCATCTTCGTCAGATCGCCGTTCCTGGTAATCGTATTCAGAATCCACATGAGCTCGGTGTGTTCCGGCACGTGCGACTGCACGAAGAGCGTCGCCTTCGACGGGTCGATGCCCGCAGCGAGATAGATCTTCGCGACCTCGAGCGTCTTCTTCCGGAGCTTCGTCGGATCCTGCGGCACCGTGATCGCATGCAGGTCGACGATCGAGAAGAACGCCTCGTACTCGTCCTGAAGCGGGATCCACTGCCTGATCGCTCCGAGATAATTGCCGATATGGGGATCGCCCGAAGGCTGAATTCCCGAAAAGAGTCGCTTGTTCATAGGAAAAACCGAATGATTCCCCCTCATTGTAGCACAAAAGGAAAAAAGTGCTCCAAATCGTGCCTACTCGCCTCATTCCCGGACTTTCTTTTCCTGGGGGTTTTGATATCGCGACCGGCGACATCATAAGGGATTTTTCAGCAGGAAAATCCCGACCCCGGAAAGGGAAAGCTGTGGAACAAGGTCTCAATCCCTCGTCGCCATTCGAAGTTCGTCATCCGATCGCTACACCTCGATCACGACCGGCAGGATCATCGGGCGACGCTCGGTCTTCGTGAAGAGGAACTGCCCGACCGTATCGCGGATCTGGTTCCGGACGAGATCCCAGTCGAGCGACGTGTCCTTGGACGTATTTTTCTTGATGATGTCCTGGACCTTGCGCTTCGTCTCGTTCACGAGGTCGAAGTTCTCCTTCACGTGGATGAATCCGCGCGAGGTGATCTGAATGCTCCCGAGCACGCTTTTCTTTTTCGCGTCGATGACGACGGTGATGACGACCATGCCGTCGGCCGCAAGCATCTGCCGGTCGCGCAGAACGACGTGACCAACGTCGCCGATCCCGAGACCGTCGACGAAGACATAGCTCGTGTCCGCCTTCTCCTTCAGGATGCGCGGATGGACGTCCCGATCCTTCGGCATCTCGAGGATATGACCGTTATCGAGCACGAAGACGTTCTTCTCCGGATAACCGAGCCGGTACGCGATGCGCGCCGCCTCCTTGATGAAGAAGTGGTTCGCGTAGACCGGCATGACGTAATCCGCCTTGGCCTGCCGGATGATCTCCTCGATTTCCCAGATGGTGCCATGTCCGCCGATATGGATCTCCATGATATCGCTGTGGATCACGTGATCGCACTTGCGGTAGAGGTTGTCCTTGAGGCGTTGGATGGATCGCTCGTTCCCCGGAATGACCGAGGAGGAGAAGACGATGGTATCATCCTTCTGAAGCTTGATGAACCGATGGTTGTCGGTGACGATCCGCGAGAGCGCGGCGTTCGACTCGCCCTGCGCGCCGGTACAAATGACGACGATCTCCCGATCCGAATACTTATGGATGTCGTTCACCGTGATGAGCGTCTCCGGTTTCACCTTGAGGTACCCGAGCTCCTTCGCGACCTCGATGTTCATCTTCATGCTATACCCTTCGAGCGCGACCTTCTTCCCCGCCTGCTCGGCGTACTCGATGAGATAGGTGATGCGGCGTATCTGCGACGCGAACGTTCCGATGATGATGCGTCCCGGAGCGGTACGGATCAGCTCCTGAAGGTTCCGATGCACTTCCTGTTCCGACGGCGGAAGCCCCTTCTTGAGCGCTCCGAGACTTTCGATCATGAGGAGCGTCGGGCGCGGAAGGTCCTGGAGATGCCGGTAGGTGATCTCCTCGTTTCTCGATTCGAGCGGTTCGTTCGAGATCATCCAGTCCCCCATGTGGATGATCGACCCGGACGGCGTCACGAGCGCGATACCCATCGAGTCCATGATCGAATGTTCCACCTCGAAGAAACGCACTTCGAACGCCCCGAACCGCATCCGTTCGTCCACTGAGTTGACCCGGATCGTCTTCAGGTTCTTCGCGTCGCCCTTGTACTGGTCGTCCACCTTCCGCTTGATGAGCGCGAGCGTGAAATCACGCGAGACGATCGGCGGATAATTAAGCTGTTTGAGAAGGATCGGCGCCGCCCCGATATGATCGAGGTGTCCGTGCGTGAAGATGACGGCGCGGATGTTCTTCTCCTTGCCACGGAGATAGTCCACGTTCGGGACGATGTAGTCGATGCCGGGCATATCCTCTTCCGGAAACTGCACGCCCATGTCGATGATGACGATATCGTCACCGTATTCGAAGACGGTCATGTTCCGACCGACCTCTTCCTGCCCGCCCAATGGGATGATCCGGAGCGTATCCTTCGGAATGGCGGGAACGACGCTCTTATTGGGACGCGAATCGACGTTCCGGAGCGCTTCAGGCGTGACGAATGCCGGTTGTCTACGACCCTTGCCTCGTCCTCCACCGGACGATTTCCGAGTCTTCTGGTTCGGCTCGACCGCACCGCCCTTCTTCGGCTTCTGAGACTCCTGTCCCGATACCGTCGGTCCATGCTTCGGTCTCCGATCCGGCACGTTCGAAGGATGCGTTCCATGCAATCTCTTCGGTCCGCGACCCTGACCCGAGGGAGATGCCGCTCCGACCGCCTGATGGGACGGATGATGATTCTGGTTCGCGTGCTTCCATGGGACATTCTGCCTCGGGGCACGCGAAGTCTGCTCCCGTGCGATGACGCCCTCAAGCGACCCGACGGAAAGCGCGCTTTTTAATCCCGAAGAGAGAATGTCTCCGGATACTTTTCTTGAGCCGTCGTCGTTCCGCAGTATGAGAAGCGGAGTCCGAGGACGACCCTCTCGCGCCCCTCCCCTTTTCGGGAAAAAGCGTCTCTTTTTTTGTGGTTCAGTCATAATCTGTCTTGCAATTACGTACAACTTATCGTTTAAAGCCGATGAAGCCGCGAATGGTCGCGACCGCACCGAGAAAGAAGAAAGAGGTCCGTTTCCCGTATCGACCGGGAACATGGTTCCAGGAAAATGGACTCCTAACGTCGTGTGCCGAAGGGGGGACTCGAACCCCCATGGGATTGCTCCCGCTGGTACCTGAAACCAGTGCGTCTACCGATTCCGCCACCTCGGCTGAAAAAATCAAATGTAAAACTCCGGAACAGCGGCGGGAGATGTCACAGCATCTTCTTCAACCGCTCCACCATATCGACCGGCGTCGGATCGATACCGTATCGGAGCGCCAGATGATAGGATGCGAAATCGGAAAGCAGGATGCTGCCGAAGATGTTTCCGAATACGTCCCCGCCGTCCATGTCCACGATCCTGACCGGAATCCCCTCTTCCCGCAGGAGAGCGGCGGTCACATCGAACCGTTTCAGATTCCTCGGATGATCTTCCTTGTCACGGAGCATGACCACGGTAAAGTCCGCCTGCGGATTCGTGAATCCGACCATCTCATTGTGGTTGAGTTCGGGGAAGAAGTTCCAAAAGGCGGGCGTCTTGGCGTTCTCGTTCAGCTTGATCTTCCACACCATCGCCACCGCCTTGTACTTCACGGAAGCATACACGACGGGAGTCTTTCCCGCAAGGTCCGCCGCTATTTCCTTCCCGCGCGCCTCGATATCCAAGAGCCGATCGGAAAGCCGGTCCGCCGATGCGAGCACTTCCGCCCTGGCATCCGGGATAAGTCCGTGATTCGCAAGAATCGCGAAGAGAGCGCCGAAGAAGTACCCCGTTCCGATCCGTGGCTGGAAGTCCGGAGACGGCATGGGAAGCTTTACGTGCGGTGTCCCGGTTTCCCGGCATCGTTCCTCCAGTTTCCCGCCGGCGGACAACCCGATCGTCGGAAGCCCCGAGCCGATCGCCTCCTCGAACGCCTCGAGCGTCTCTTCGGTATTCCCGGAATAGGAACAGACGAAATTGAGACAGCGATCGAAACTTTCCGGCGGCAGACCGTAGAACCGATTCTGGAATACCGGAAGAGGTTTCTTTCCGTTCTTTCGGAACAGGTCGTTCAGATAGATGCGGAAAAGATTTCCCGGGAGCGCCGACCCTCCCATGCCGGAAATCATGATCTTATCGAAATCCCCTTCGATGCGGATATCATCCGAAAGGTCCATCCCCGCCCGGAACTGCTTCGGACTCTCGATGATCATCTGACGGAAATTCGATGGATCGGGATTCTGGTGCATATGTTTTCTGTTACTTATGAGGAACGACCTCCGTGCTCCCGCTGGGGTTTCCCCCAGGGAAATCCGGATTATTTCTTTCGTATCCGTTTCGTCTCGATATACCAATGGGAGAGGTCCGAGAGTCGGCAGGAGGCGTTGTTGGCGCTCCGGATATCGAATCCTTTCACGGAATCATCCATCACATAGGAGGCGTCGGGACTGTATAGGAATACGGCCGGGTACTTTTCGGAAAGGATTCTGAGGAACGTGCCAAGAAGCTCGCGACGACGATCGGGATCCGATTCCTCGCGGAGGGCAAGCAGCGTCTCATCGGCATCATCATCCGCGAACATCGCGAGATTGAATCCGGTTTCCCCTTTCTCACTCGAATGCCAGAACGAGTAGAAATCGGGGTTGATCCGCATCTCCTCGCCATACAGCACCGCGTCGTAGTTCCTCGGCCGTATGACATCCTGGTTCAGCTCGGAGAGCGGCGACGCTTTCACCTCGACACGCGCACCGATCCGTTCCCACTGGGCCTTGATGACATCCGCCGTCTTCTCGAGTTCAAGCCACGCCGGAACCGCAAGCTGGAACGCAAGCGCCGTTCCTCCCTTGGACCGGATCCCATCCTCCCCGCGCGCCCATCCCTTTTCATCGAGAATACGGTTCGCGGCGTCGACATCGTATGACATATCCGGAATATCCGGATTTCCCTCCATGAACGGAAGAAACGGAAGCGGAGCGGCCATTCCTTTCCCGAGAAGCGCCTCGCGGACAAGGGCATCCCGGTCGGTCGCCTTCGAAAGCGCCTCGCGGACCTCCGGATACGCGAGCGGGACACTCTTCACCGGATTGAAAAAGACGGCGAAAATCCTCGGAAGGGAAAATTCGTGGATTGCGGTCCCTTTCCGACCCGAAAGCTCGGCGGTCCGTTCGAGCGAAACCGAGGCCATTCCCATGATCTCCTTCTTCGAGAACGCATCGGAAAGACTTTCCTCGTCCGGATAAAAATTGAAGACGAGCTTCGTGATATTCGCCTCACCGTCGAAGTATTCCGGAAAAGCGCGCAATTCGTACGAAAGGATGTTTCCGTTCGAGTCCTTCTGGTAATCGAAGAATCGATACGGTCCAGAACCGACCGGAGCGATATTCGGGTCAGCGAGCGCAAACCCTTCGGGCGGAACGCTCTCCCAGACATGCTTCGGAAGGATGCCGACCGTCAGATGCTCCGGAAAGCCGAAATACGCCTTCTTGAGAATGAAACGGACGGTACGGTTATCGACGAGCTCCGCATCCACCCCCTGCCAATTCTTCTGGAGAGGACTCTTGTAAGCGGGATTCTTGATAAGTCCGACCGTGAACGCCACGTCATCCGCCGAAACATCGATTCCGTCATGCCACTTCGCGCCTTCACGGATCGTCACGGTATATTCCTTTCCGTCCCCCGAAACGTCCACCCGTTCAGCCAGATCATTTCTTACCCGACCATCGGCATCGTACCGGAGCAAGCCGGAGTATACGGCATGCACCAGATCCTCATCCGCGGAATTCGCCAGCGAAAGGACCGGGTTGACGTATCGCGGTTGACCGATGACACCCTCGATATACCGCCCGCCGCGATCGGCAACCACTTCGGTGGATGAGACATAGATGGCCCCGATCCAATAGAAGACGGCACCGGCCACGACGACCGAAAGAAATGCCACGACGACCTTATCGCGTGTCCGAAGCGCCTGGAACAGCGCGAGAGCGCCGTTTTCCCGAAATTTTTGAAATAAGCTTCTCGGAGAGATACTCGTGAGATAAGGATTAGGAGAGGACGCCCGATTCATCGTATCCGAATCGACCGGACAAACCGAAAGCCGCTGATACCACGAGCTTCCGGTCCTCTGCGACCTAAAGACTTCCTACGTAAGTCTCGTGTTGATGATCGAGAGCAGAAGGAATGCCGCACCAAGCGCGATAGAGGACGAGAAGAGGAACTTTTCGAATCCACGCTTCGTGTAGTAACCGCCGAAGTCTCCGCCGAACGCGGATCCGAGTCCGGACCCACGGTTCTGCAAGAGAATGGAGACCATGAGCAGAACCGCAACAACCACCTGCGCCACGATAAGAGGCTTCATAAAAGGAAAAACGAAAGAAAACGATACGAAATACCTTCTCCAAAGGTACCAGAAAACGCCTGGAAAGTCAATGAAAAATTGGTATTCCCTTTATTTCCTGGGAAAAACCATCCTCCCCAGGGAACCCGCCCGAAGGGAAGGAAGTCCCGCGCCTCCTCCGACGATGGACGCTCAAGACGAGTCCAAGGACCACGAACGACGCGAGCAGCGAGCTTCCTCCGTACGAGAGAAACGGCGCAGGAAGACCGGTGACCGGAAGAGCGCCGACATTCATGCCGACATTGACGAGTATCTGGAAGAGAAAATAGGAAAAGGCGCCGATACAGACGAGATATCCGACATTGTCGCGGGCCTCTTCGGCGATCCGTCGGATCCGGTAGAGCATCACTCCGTACGCGAAGAGCGTAGCACCGATTCCGACCAAGCCAAGCTCTTCCGCGATGACGGCCACCAAGAAATCCGTATGTTTTTCCGGAAGAAAGTTGAGCTGCGATTGGGATCCGTACCCGAGCCCCTTCCCGAAGAGTCCGCCGGAGCCGACCGCGATCATCGATTGGAGCACATTGTATCCGCTCCCGCGTGGATCGGATTCCGGATGAATGAACACCTCTATGCGATTCCTCTGGTACTCCTGCAGGAAAAACCAGCCGGAAGAGGCGATGATGACCCCGAGAACGGCGAGCACCGCGATATGATGGAAACGGATACCGGACACCATGATCATTCCCGCCCAGACGGAAGAAAGAACGAGGGCGGATCCGAGATCCGGCTGACGGAGGACAAGGAACACGAGCACGGACAAGAGAACGAACGAGACGACGATACGGACCCACTCCCCGAGCTCCGAACGCTTCTTCGCGATGAAGGAAGCGAGGAAGATGATAAGTGCGATCTTCGCCCCTTCGACCGGCTGAAACTGGATCGGACCGAGCTCGATCCATCCCGTGGTCCCGCGGACGATCCGACCGAAAAGGACGACCAGGACAAGCACGCCCGCCGAAAGGAAATAAAGAGAGGTGCTGAATCTCGCGATATGCCGATAGTCGATGGTAGCGACAAAGAACATCGCCATGATACCGAAAAGGCCGAACAATCCTTGCCGGAGGAAGAAATTCCCGCTCCAGGACCATCCATCGACGGAAGAAAGGCTGTAAAGTACGAGAAGGCTCGTCCCGAAAAGGAAGAGCACGGGGAGAACGAGAATCCAATCAAACTCAAGAAAACGCCTCATAGGAGAAAATACTCAACTGAAACCGACGAAAAGCGGTTCACGAAACAGGGAGCGGAATCGCGGTAAGCCACCCCATTTTTGTTTTTTTGTTCGTCATCGGCCGTCATCCACCTCCCGATCACCGCAAATCCTGGAATTTTCCCGGCTCGACATACTGTCGCACGAAATTCTCCTCGTGATACACGTCCGCCTCCGGTTCGACGTCCACCTGGGCCACTTCACCGACGAACGCCTTCGGCCAGGTAAGCTGGAAATCCCGGCTTTCCCGCGTCCGGACGGTATTCATCTCGGTTTGGTTGAAGGCGAGCGGCTTCCCTGAGGCATCACGGAGGATCACCTTCACGAGAACCGAACGGAAATCGAAGATGCTGTCATTCACGAGCGTTCCCTCGGCTCTCCCGAAGAACGGACCCGACGTGACAGGCGCATACCGTTTATTGATGATCGAAAGCGACGGCTTTTCCTGATAGCCGGAAAACTTTTCCCACTGCGCCTCCGGAAAGGTCACCGAGACGGATCGCGGCATAGACGACGCCTTGAGCCCGATCAGAAGAAATGTCTTCGTCTCCTGTGGAAGGATGAACCCCGTTCCGGAAGCTTCGGCAAGCGTATTCCCGGACCCATCCTCGAGTCGGAACGCATATGGAAGGACGGCCGCACCAAGCTCATCGTTCGGATTGTAAATCTTCGCCATCACGTCATATTCCCCCTCTTTCCCTCCCGGAACGAATGCGGACTCCCTGATCACCAGCGCTTCAGGCGTTCGTACGACTTCACACGAGTGGGCACAGGGACCGCCGCAATCGACACCCCGCTCACCCTGATTCTGCTTCCCGTCAAAGCACGTCGCCTGCGGAGCCGAAAAGAAATACCAGGAGGAACCGAGGAGTGCAATGAAAAAGAATACGGTCCCAAGGATGGTGATCCGCTTCATCATGCGCCGGGAAGAAGTCATACGCCAAAAACTACCGGTTAGAACCCCTCAATTGTAGCACAAAAAAACGGCCCGCACAGGGCCGTTTCCGATATCCGAAAGGTCTCGTCGTTCCTCATTTCCTGAAAGACACTGTCTTGGCGGCGACCTACTCTCCCCCGCCATCACAGCGAAGTACCATCGGCGCGGATAGGCTTAACTTCCGAGTTCGATATGGGATCGGGTGTACCTCTATCGCAAGAACCACCAAGACAGTGCCTTCCAGAATCAATGAAGAAGTCAGAAGCTTTCTGTTGCCAACCGAAGTGAAAAAAGAAAAAATGGTATTCAGATTTATTAGTACTTCTCGGCTCAACCCCTCACAGGGCTTCCACCTGAAGCCTATCAACCTCATCATCTCTGAGGAAATCTCGTTCCGATAAATCGGAACAGCTGCCTTATCTTGAGCCTGGCTTCCCGCTTAGATGCTTTCAGCGGTTATCCTACCCGAACATAGCTACTCTGCGGTGCTCCTGGCGGAACAGCAGATACACCAGAGGTTCGTTCTTCCCGGTCCTCTCGTACTAAGGAAGAGATCTCTCAAGCAGCGGCGCCCACAGCAGATAGGAAACCAACCTGTCTCACGACGGTTTGAACCCAGCTCACGTACCGCTTTAATTGGCGAACAGCCAAACCCTTGGGAGCTTCTCCACCCCCAGG
>CAYVDI010000023.1:14712-17346 GCA_964450795.1 uncultured Bdellovibrionales bacterium | reverse complement strand
GATCAAGCTCGCGCCGTTCGCGGGTGGTCTTGGCGACCAGCGCGGCCGAGAGAGCCTTTTCAATCTCCTCTTGGGGTCTGCCCGTAGTCCGATTCGCCACCTCGTCGTATCCGTCGCTTCCAAGGAAGAACGAATACGATGCCGCTGTCAGCTTCTTCCCGGCGGACGTCTTCAACTCGTCGAGTTTTTCCTTTGCCTGTTCGGCGATGGATTTTTCGAGAGCGAAGTCGGAGTTGATGAGGTACGCCTTCGCCGTTTCAGCGTCATGATCTCGCGTCATTTCCGCCACGATTATCAGATGCTGGAGTCGCGGATCTTCGAGCGTGTACTCGTAGTCCCGCTGGCGGCGCTGGTACTCCTCGGTAGTGTCTTCCCGTGCCTCTCCTTTGGTCGAGACTTCGACTTTCGTATGTTTCCTCGAGGATAGCGTATCTTCGTGGCGCTCGGTCAACTTGATTGAGCCGTACACTTTCCGCCAGCGTTCCCGCTGGTGGGGCTTGAGAATGGCCCGGACCTCTTTGATCCAATCCAGATATTCCTGGCCCTTGTGTTGGACCAGCGCTGCGTCGAGCGCGGCGGAAATCGCCTCGTCGTCGTAGCTTGGGATCAGCCCACTGGCCATCTGCTGTTCCAGAGGAACTTCTTTCGCCGAGGAAGGGATAAGCCCGCGCACGGCATTCCAGATTTCCTTGATCGCGAATGCGTTCGAGAGGTTTACCATTTTCTTCTCCTATATGAAGTTTTCAATGTGCCCGTTATGGTGGATCACCTTTCGGGCTCCTTAATCCATAACGGTACAGTATAGCATATTTTTCGCAAAAAGTCAAACGTCGGTAACAGAATAATAGCTTTATAAAGCCATAATTCTTTAAAGCGGCTTTTTTAAAGGGAAAATAAGAGGCTTAGACGCGCTTATTTTATGACTGGATGAATCGTGAAACCCTCATTCGCCCCCACCCCGGACTTCCCTTCCCGGGGTCGGGATTTCTTTGGTAAGAAATCCCTCATGATGTCGCCGGTCGCGGCCTCAAGACCCCGGAAAGGAAAGATCCGGTGCGGAGGCGAGTGGGAGTGCTCCTGCGCAGGGGCAGACTTTCCGGGAAAGTAAGGATCCGCGCGATTTGACAGTTCGTCCGTTTTCGCCTATACTATAGGTACAGTTCTGATGGTGATGGATGGTTCGCTTGATAGCGGGCCTTTTTTAATGGAAATCATGTAAATTCGTAAAACGTTTCATTATGGCGAGGAAAAAGATCGTCGAAGCGGAAGAATCGGAAAGCCTTTCCGGGCGGCTCGGCGAGTTCGGAAGCGCGATCATGCAGATCGTGGACGAAAAAGGACTCCCGAAGGAGAAGGTGATCGAAGTGGTGGAAGCCGCGCTTGCCGCCGCATACAAGAAGGACTACGGGAAGAAAAGTCAGGTCATCCGGACGAAGTTCGACGAGGTGACCAAGTCCGCCGCGTATTTTCTCGTGAAGGAAGTGGTTGACGAGACCACCCGCGAATTCGTCGAGGAGACGGAGGACGAGACCGAAACGAAGGAGCAGGAGGCGGAATTCCGCCGATCGACCCGTATCGAGGAGGAGTCGGTTACGGTCGACGAGGATCGGCTTCCGCGGTACAACCCGGAACGCGACCTGACGGTGGACGAGGCGAACCTCTGGAAGAAGGGCGCGAAGGTCGGCGATATCGTCGAGATCAAGCTTCCGCCGCATGAGGATTTCGGTCGTGTCGCCGCGCAGACGGCGAAGCAGGTCATCATCCAGCGGCTCCGCGAGGCGGAACGGCAGACCATGTACGACGAATACAAGGACCGCGAAGGCGAGGTCGTGAACGGCGTGGTCCAGCGGGTCGAAGGACGGAACGTCTTCATCGATCTCGGGAAATCCGTCGGTATCCTCTTCCCGTCCGAGCAGGTGGAAGGCGAAAATTACCGAACCGGTCAGCATATCAAGGTGCTCATCTCCCGCGTCGAATCGGATCCGAAGGGTCCCGGCATCGTGCTGTCCCGTTCGCATCCGGACATGGTCCGGCATCTCTTCTCGCTCGAGGTCCCGGAAATCTTCGCGGGAACCGTCGAGATCAAGGCGATCGCCCGGGAAGCCGGCGCGCGGACGAAGATAGCGGTGTCGGCGAACCAGGAAGGCATCGACCCGATCGGCTCCTGCGTCGGGCAGAAGGGAACCCGTGTCCAGGCGGTGATCGACGAACTCGGCGGCGAGAAGATCGATATCATCGAGTGGGATGAGGATTTCGAGAAATTCGTCACCGCGGCCATGAGCCCGGCGAAGTCGATTTCCGTCGAGGTGAGCGAGGACGAGAACGGTCGGCGCGCGAAGGTGATCGTTCCGGACGATCAGTTGTCGCTCGCGATCGGCAAGCGGGGACAGAATGTCCGCCTCGCCGCCAAACTTGTGTCCTGCCGGATCGATGTGCTGTCGGCATCTGAAGCCGGTATCGGCGCCTCCGTCGATGAGGACGATTCGGAAGAAGCTTCCGCTTCCGCGGAAGAGACTCCGGTTGAACCGACGACAGGGACCGAACCGGTGACCGAAAATTCCGATGAGTCCGTCACGCCTGTAGACGACAAGAAGCAGGAGGGCGGTGAGGATTCCGAAAAGAAATCGGAGTAGT
>CAYVDI010000023.1:0-14612 GCA_964450795.1 uncultured Bdellovibrionales bacterium | reverse complement strand
ATTCATCATTCATAATTCTTCATTCTTCTCCGCTATGAACCTCTGGCACGAAATATCTTCCGGCGACAAGACCCCGGAAATCGTCAATGTCATCGTCGAATGCCCGAAAGGCACGAAGAACAAGTACGAGATCGACAAGGAGACCGGCCTCATCAAGCTCGATCGCGCGATGAAGACAAGTCAGGACTATCCGTTCGACTACGGATTCGTTCCGCGGTCGCTCTGGGAGGACGGTGATCCGCTCGATGTCGTGCTTCTTACGACCTATCCGCTTGCGCCCGGCATCCTCGTCGAGGCCCGCCCGGTCG
Source organism: uncultured Bdellovibrionales bacterium (assembly GCA_964450795.1). Classification (GTDB taxonomy): domain Bacteria; phylum Patescibacteriota; class Minisyncoccia; order Moranbacterales; family UBA1568; genus JAGOTT01. The sequence goes on along the minus strand of CAYVDI010000023.1, from coordinate 14,304 downwards.
CGGTGATGGGGATGGTGGATTGCGGGGAAGGCGACGACAAGATCATCGCGGTTCCGAAAGACGATCCGCGGTGGGATGGGGTGAAGAGTCTCTCCGATATCAATCCGCACACGCTCAAGGAAATCCAACACTTCTTCGAGACGTACAAATCCATAGAGAAGGGAAAGAACGTCGAGGTGAAGGGCTTCCGCGGGAAGAAGGAAGCGCTTGCTTCGGTGAAGAAGGGACTCAAGCTGTATGCGGACAAATTCGGAAAGTCCGCATAATGTCAAAGTACAAATAACAAATGTCAAATCAAGCCGGAAAATTTGAGGTTTGAAATTTTGTCATTCGATCTTGGTTTGAAATTTGAGTTTTGAAATTTGAACTTCTTACGACTATGGATATCAGCGTGAAGAAATTGCCGAAGTCGAGAGTCGAGATGGAAGTCTCGATCCCGTGGGACGAGTGGAAAAGCGAAATCGATCATGCCGCCGAGCATCTCGCGGCGGAGATCAAGGTGGAAGGGTTCCGGCCCGGGAAGGCACCCCGTGCGATGCTTGAAAAACGTCTCGGGAAGGCGACTATCCTCATCGAGGGGGCCGAGCATGCCATCGATCACCTGTATCCGACCGTGCTTGAGCGCTCGGAAGTCGATGCGATCGGAAAACCGGAAATACGTCTCGACGAGGTGAAGGACGGGGAGCCGCTTCGGTTTACGGTCACGACCGCGGTAATGCCGGAAATCGTTCTCCGTTCGTGGGAGAAGAAGGTGAAGGCGGCGAATGAAAAGGGAAGGGAGCGGAAGATCGAGGTTTCCGCCGAGGATGTCGAGCGGGAGCTCAGGAATGTCGCCGAATCCCGCGCCAAGCAGGTCGCGGTCATGCGTGAGGCAAGGACGGGCGATGTCGTCCTCGTCGATTTCGAGGTGTGTCGTGACGGGGTTCCGATCGAGGGAGGGACGAGCAAGAAACACCCTATCGTTCTCGGAAAGGGAGCGTTCATCCCCGGTTTTGAGGAGGCGATTCTCGGCATGAAGGAAGGGGAGGAGAAGACCGTGAGCCTTACCTTCCCGGATACGTATCATATGGAGACGCTTGCCGGAAAGCCGGCCGATTTCTGGGTGAAGGTGCTCGTCGTTCAGGAGCAGCAGGTTCCGGAGATCGACGATGAGTTCGTCCGTTCGCTCGGGAGGTTCGAGAGCGTGGAGAAATTCCGCGAAAGCGTGTCCGAAGGGATGCGGATGGAGAAGGAGAACGAGGCGAAGGAGAAACGCCGCGTCGCGATCATCGAGGCGATCCTCGAGGAGGCCGAAGCGGAGCTTCCCGAAGCGCTTGTCGAGGGTGAACTCCGCCAGATGGTTTCCGAATTCTCCGGTCAAGCGGCCATGACGGGAATGACGCTTCCGGAGTATCTTTCCAGGATACAAAAGACCGAGGAAGACCTCGTGAGGGATTGGCGGCCGCAGGCGGAAAAGCGGATCCTTTCCGGGCTTGCGCTCGATTTTCTCGCGAAGGAGCGGGGTGTCGACGCGTCGCAGGAAGAGGTCGAAGCGGAAATGAACAAGGTGCTCGCATACGCGAAAAGCATCCGGAAGGCGGAGAAAGACCTCGATCTCCCGGCGATATACCATTCGGCCCAATCCCGGATCCGCAATGAAAAGCTGTTCGAGCTGCTCGAGAACCTTTAGGAGGATGCGTGCCGGTTTCGTCTCCACCGCAACGTAAGCCGTTTATTACGACAGTCATTATGCGGAACAATTATCTTGTTCCCATGGTCGTGGAAAAGACGAGCATGGGGGAACGGGCGTACGATATCTATTCGCGCCTTCTGAAAGATCGGATCATCTTTCTCGGGTCGCCGATTGACGACGATGTGGCGAACATGGTCATCGCTGAACTCCTCTTCCTTGACTCGCAGGATTCGAAGGAGGATATACGGATGTATATCAACTCTCCCGGCGGGTCGGTGACGGCGGCGCTCGCGATCTATGACACGATGCAATATGTCCGTTCGGATGTTTCGACGATCTGCGTCGGGCTTGCGGCGTCTGCGGGCGCGGTGCTGCTTGCGGCCGGCGCCAAAGGAAAGCGCATGGCGCTTCCGAACAGCGAGGTGATGATCCATCAGGTCCTCGGGGGAGCGCAGGGACAGGCGACGGAAGTCGAGATCCACGCGAAGCATATCCTCAAGACGCGGGATCGTCTCAACCGGATCCTTGCGAAGCATACGGGGCAGAAGCTTCCGAAGATCGAGAAGGACACCGACCGGGACTATTTCATGTCCGCCGATGAGGCGAAGGGTTACGGTATCGTGGACAAGGTTATCAGCTGACATCTTGGGTTTGCAGGCTTACAAAAACAGGCTTTCGCCTGTTTTTTCTTGTCGTCTATTGAAGCATGGAGAGGAGACTCGAGCCGTTCATTTCCGACGGCTGTTCGATGTTCATGGCTTCGAGCACGGTCGGGGCGACATCGGAAAGGAGGCCGCGGACTTCGTTCTGCTCGCGCATCATGGTTCCCGCATCCTTTTCCCGATGATTGTCGGGTGTCGCATACCAGAGGGGGATGGGGTTCGTCGAATGCTCGGTGTCGATTTCGCCGGTGGACGCCTTCTTGAGCTCCTCGGCGTTCCCGTGGTCGGAGGTGATCATGATGGCGCCGCCCGCCTTCAGGACGGCGGGAATGAGGAGCGCGAGACAACGGTCGGTCGCTTCGAGCGCCTCGATGGTCGCTTCCTCGTTTCCCGTGTGGGCCACCATATCCGGATTCGCGTAGTTGGCGAGGATGAAGTCATGTTTTCCTTCCTCGACCGCGCGGATGACCGCTTCCGTCACTTCGCCGGAGCTCATTTCGGGGACTTCGTCGAACTTCGAAACGGTCGGCGACGGGATGAGAAGACGGTCTTCTCCCGGAAACGCGCGCTCTTTTCCTCCGTTGAAAAAGTAGGTGACGTGGGCGTATTTCTCGGTCTCGGCGATGCGGATCTGTTTTTTTCCCGCATTCGAAATCGCTTCTCCGAGACTGTTCACCACCTTCTCCGGAGGGAACGCGGTTCCGGTCACCGGAAGATCCCGTTCGTATTCTGTCATGGTGACGAAATGGATGTCCGGAAACTTCGGTCGATCGAACTTCTCGAATCCCGGGAGCGTGAACGCCTTCGTGAGCTCGCGGGCGCGGTCTTCACGGAAGTTGAAATAGATGATGGAGTCCTTCGGTTCGACGAGCGTGATCGGTTTCCCGGTCTCATCGACGACGACACCCGGTTCGATATACTCGTCGGTGATGCCTTTCGCGTACGACTGTTCGAGATACAGGGAGGGATCGGTGATCGGTTCGCCTTTCCCTTCGGTGAGCATGCGGTATGCCTTTTCTATGCGGTCCCAGTTGTTGTTTCGGTCCATGGCCCAGTTCCGACCGTTCACGGTGGCGATCTTCCCGATGCCGATCATGGACATCTCCCGCTCGAGATCCCGAAGGTGCTGAGTGCCTGCGGTCGGCGGCGAGTCGCGTCCGTCGGTGAACGCGTGCACGAAGACCTGTGAGAGCCCCTCGTTCTTCGCTATCCGAAGAAGCGCGGAAAGATGTTCCCGACTCGAATGGACCGATCCGGCCCCGACCAGCCCCATGAGGTGAAGTTTTCCTCCTCCGTGCTTCACGTTGTCGATGGCGGCGAGAATCGCCGGATTCCGATAGAAACTTCCGTCCTGGATGGCGAGCGCGATGCGGGGAAGATTCTGATAGATGACCCGGCCGGCGCCCATGGTCATGTGGCCGACCTCGCTGTTTCCGGCGGTATTCCAAGGCAATCCGACGGATATGCCGGATGCCTGGAGCGTGGTGAGCGGATAGAATCGGTTCAGTTTGTCGATCGTCGGAAGCGTGGCTTCCCGGATGGGATTTCCCTGGGTCATGGAAGAAAGTCCCCAGCCGTCCAGGACGATGAGCACGAATGGTCGATACACGATTTTCTTTTTATGGTGGTTTCCGTTTCCCATTATACATCCTCAGGCTCCGAAGCGGAAGTATCCGTCTTTTGACAAACGGCGTCCGGTCGGCTATGATATCCCCGCATATAACTCATTGGTTTTCACCCTTCCTGGGGTAGCAGAGGGAATGGATATGAAAGGAATTCTCACGGAATCACAAGCATCTTTTTTAGAAACGACCCGGATGTCCCGAGTCGGTTTTCTCCCACTTCCTTCGTCTCTTTCGCGTGCCGTCTAGGGCCGCGATTTTTTGCTACCTTTCGGATACGGGCTCCATATACCTATGGTAGTCAGCGTTACATTGCTCCTTGTGGGCACGATCGCGATCGGTATCGGATCCGTTCTCGGGTATCTCGCTCGCCAGACGATGGCGAAGCGTGAGCTCTCGACGGCCGAAGGTCAGGTCGCGAAACTGGTCGAAGAGGCGGAGAAGAAGTCCGCCGATATCCTGCTTGAAGCGAAGCAGAAGGCGGTCGGCATCCTCGACGAGGCGAAAAAGGAGGCTCAGACGAGGGAAGAGGAGTATCGTCGGCAGGAGCGTCGCCTCGAGAAGCGGGAAGAACAGCTCGACACCCGGCTTGAGGAGACGGACCGGGAGAAGAAATCGCTCCTCAAGAAGGCGGACGACATCCGCGCGATCCAGGCGGAGACCGAGCGACTTCGCGGAGAAGAGATGAAAAAGCTCGAGAATATCGCCAGTCTTTCCCGGGAGGAAGCCCAGAAAGAGGTCTTCCGTCTGGTCGAGGAGGAAAACAAGGAAGCGCTCGCTTCGCGGATCATGAAGCTCGAGCACGAAGGGCAGGAGGCGCTCGAGGAGCGCGCGCTCAATATGATGGGAATGGTCATCCAGAAATATTCCCGGTCGCACGTTTCGGAATTCACGACCACGACCGTCCAGATCCCGTCGGACGACATCAAGGGGAAGATCATCGGAAAGGAAGGTCGGAACATCCGGGCCTTGGAAAAGGAGACTGGTGTCGAGCTCATCGTCGATGACACGCCGGAATCCGTGCTTATTTCCGGATTCGATCCGGTCCGTCGGGAGGTGGCGAAGATCGCGCTCGAAAAACTCATTTCTGACGGACGCATCCATCCGGCCCGCATCGAGGAAGCCGTCGAGGAGGCTCGCAAGGAAGTCGACCAGAAGATCAAGGAAGCCGGAGAAGCGGCGGCTTTCGAGGCCGGAGTCGCCGGTGTGCATCCGAAACTCCTCTACATCCTCGGACGGCTAAGATTCCGCTACAGCTACAAACAGAACGTCCTGCTCCATTCGCTTGAGATGTCGTACATCTCGGGAGCGCTTGCGGCCGAACTCGGCGGAAACGTCGCGGTTGCGAAGAAAGCCGCGCTCTTCCATGATATCGGGAAGGCTGTCGACCATGAGATCGAAGGAACGCACGTGAACATCGGTATCCGGATCCTTGAGAAATTCGGCGTGCAGAAAGAGGTCATCGACGCAATGAAGTCGCATCATGACGAGTATCCTCACGAATCGCTCGAATCCTATATCGTGACGGCGGCGGATGCCATTTCGGCCGCGCGCCCCGGCGCCCGCAAGGAGACCGCCGAGAAATACATCAAGCGGCTCGAGGAGCTTGAGGCGCTCATCAACTCGTTTCCGGAGGTGGAGAAGTCCTATGCGATCCAGGCCGGTCGCGAGGTGCGTGTGTTCGTGAATCCTGAGAAGACCGACGATCTGGCGGCGGCGAAACTCGCGAAGGATATCGCTACGCGTATTCAGGAGGAGCTCAAGTATCCGGGCGAAATCCGAGTTGTCGTGACCCGCGAGATGCGTTCGATCGAGATCGCGCGGTAGGTCTTGACTGGATTTCGAAAATTTGCTTTTTTTCAGCGAAAAGTTAGAATAGTATCTGGGAGGAATGATATATAGTCCCTGACATCCCGTCAGGGCGGGAACCTAGAAAGGCAGGTGGAAACAATGACAAACGTAAATAAGGACGCGCTCGTTCACGCGATCGTGGCGAAGACGGATCTTTCGAAGAAGGACGTCGAGGCGGTCATCGAGTCGTTCGTCGACGAAGTGACGGCGGAACTCCGCAAGGGGAACAAGGTGACGCTCACCGGATTCGGAACTTTCCGCGTTTCCAATCGCGCGGCTCGCGAAGGTATCAACCCGCAGACCAAGGCCAAGATCACTATCCCGGCCATGACGGTTCCGAAGTTCACCGCAGGAAAAGCGCTCAAGGAAGCTGTGAAATAGGTATCCGATGTTTCGAGCAGTGCTCAAGACAAAAAGATAGGGCCGTATCCCGTTCCGCTTCTTGGCGGGCGGGATATTGCTTTTTCTCCGAGGAACGGTAGACTGATATGGAATTCATGAGGGAAGCATGTTCCGTCGTCGTGCAGGATCGGACGCTGCGGATGGGGAACGGGGCATAGTATAGTGGTAGTACGAGTGGTTTGGGACCATTTAGTCTCGGTTCGATTCCGAGTGCCCCGACTGAATTTTTTCTTCTCGTGGGACGTATAAGTAGAGGGTAATCCGCAGATTTTCTTTTATGGAATACACGCTGACACTGAAACGATTCGAGGAGGTCGCATCGGGAACTCGGCTGTTTACGTTCGAAAGGCCGGAAGGATTCGAATTCTGTTCCGGGCAGTACGTTGCGCTTCGGTTCGAGCCGGATCAACTTGTGGCACAAGACGAACGTGGCGGTGTCCGGTCGTTCTCGATAGCATCGGCTCCACATGAGCGTGAGGTCTGCTTCGTCATGCGTGAGGGAATAACGGGATTCAAGAAGACGATGTGGAGTCTTGAGCCGGGCGACACGGTAGGATGCACGAAGGCGGTCGGTCATTGCACCATTCCGGTTGATGACGGGAAGCCGATCGCGCTTCTCGCGGGGGGCGTCGGTATCGCGCCGGTCCGTTCGATGGTCCGTGATGCCGTGGAAAAGGACGACGCCAGGAAATACGTGCTTTTCTATTCGAACCGTGAGCTGAAGGACGCGGCGTTTCATGAGGATATGAAGTCGGTCGCTCTTCCGAATTTCCGCTACGTTTTCACGCTTACGAATGCCGAGTCGGATGCGCAGGAGCCGGGGGAGGAACGCGGCTATATCACCGACGAGATGATAAGGAAGCACTTGCCAGAATGGCCTGATGCCCATTATTATGTGATCGGTGCGCCGGCGTTCGCCGACGCGATGAAAGCGATGCTTCTCGGGATGGGAATTCCGGAAGCCGAGATAAAGATCGATCCGTTTACGGGGCTGACGGGGCCGGCCAAGACGGACAAGGGTTGAAAGCTGTTTTCCGGTCAAGGAAAGCGGCGAGTGCGGGTGTAGTATAGAGGCTATTATGCGACCCTTCCAAGGTCGAGAGGTGGGTTCGATTCCCATCACCCGCTCAATGGTAATCCGCTGTAGTGGACTATGAACAAGATTTTCGCGTTTCTGGCAGTCGTCGTGTTTTTCGGCGGGGCATGGTATTTCTGGAAGAACCTCGAACGGGAACCGACGACATCGAAACAGACCGGAAAATCGAGTGTCGGTGAGATACGTCTTCCCGGGGAGGAAGGGGAGAGGCAGTCGGGAAAGCCGACGCAGACAACGGGGCAACAGACTCAATCGGGAGGGAATCAAGTAAGACAAGAAAGTACGAATACCACTATGGATGACAAGCTCAAGATAGAGGTCCTGAAGGAAGGAACAGGTGATCGGAAGACGAAGGCCGGCGATACCGTAAGCGTGCATTATACCGGGACCCTTGTCGACGGAACGAAATTCGACTCGAGCGTCGATCGTGGGACGCCGTTCCAGTTCAAACTCGGCGCCGGAATGGTCATTGCCGGGTGGGACCAGGGACTGCTCGATATGAAGGTCGGCGAAAAAAGGAAACTGACGATTCCCGCATCCCTTGGTTACGGTTCCCGCGGTGCCGGCGGTGTCATTCCGCCGAACGCGACACTTGTGTTTGAGACCGAGCTCATGGCGATTCAACAGTAAAAAAAGAGGTGAGGGCGCATACGCCTTCACCTTCATCTTTTGTCTTGTTGTCGCCATCAGCCCTGCTCCTCATCCAGAAACGTGATGTGCGGATGGAGTTTCGCGATGTCAGATGCGAACTCCGCTCGCCGTCTTTTTTCCTCGCGGCTTCGGGCTAGCGGATCGCTCCGGACGGACGGAGCCGGTAGTCCGGACTTTGTCGTGTCTCGCGCGACGTGTTCAATCACTTCATTCCGCGAGCGGCTCCGGCGGATCGACTCGCGTTTCGCCTCCGCGACCGCGAGCGTTCCGAGAAACGTGAGCCGATAAAACGGTATCGGACGCTCCGTATCCTTCACGAGAATCCCGTTGGTTGCCAGGTGCTCCAGGGTTTTCTTGAAAACCCTTTGGTCGTCGGAGCCGCTGTTTTTCAGTGCGCTTTCCGAGATCTGGTCTTCCGAGAGGCAGATATGCCGCCAAAAGGCGAGCAGGATACCGATTTCGATGTCGGTCATGGCATTTCCTTCCATAAAAAGAACGGTCGGGGTATGATACGGTCGTGTCGCGAAAATGTCAATCGTCTATGGGGTTTTTCAAGAGAAAGGAGTCATTCACCTGTTTTCAATGCGGATATCCGGTCGACGGTGACGGATACACGAATCACTGTCCGAAATGCCTCTTCAGCCGGCATGTCGACGTGTCTCCGGGCGATAGGGCTGAATCATGCGGAGGACCCATGGAACCGGTCTCGTATTCCATGAAAGGCGGCGAGGAACGCATCCTTCATCGGTGTGCCGTATGCGGGTACGAGAAGGAAAATCGGATCAGCGTGGATGACGACCGAGACGCGATCCTGAAGATCATGAAAGGACAGGCGGACCGATTTTCCAGATCGTAGAGAATTTCATACCGGCAATCTTTGGAAAACGAAAAACCGGTCAACTGACCGGTTCCCGAGTTTTTATGCAGTTTCCTTCCGGAAGAGATCGATGATCTCGTCTGGAGTCTTTTCGCCAATCTTTCCGCGGTCGCGGCTCTCGAGGGTCGCGGTGCCGTTTCCGGCCTCGTTTTTCCCGATGACGAGAAGATAGGGGATCTTTTCCATTTTCGCGTTCCGGATCTTCTTGCCGAGCGTCTCGTTCGTCCGGTCGGTCTCGACCCGGAACCCGGCGCTTTTCAGTCTGTCCGAAACCGTTTCCGCGTACGGGAGTTCGTGCTCGCTTATCGGGAGCACTTTCGCTTGTACCGGGGCGAGCCAGAAAGGGAATGCTCCGGCATAGTGTTCGATCATGACGCCCATGAACCGTTCGAGGGATCCGGAGATGGCGCGGTGGATGACGACCGGCCGCTCCGCCTCGCCTTGTTCGTTCGTGAACGAAAGATCGAACCGTTCGGGGAGATTGAAGTCGCACTGTATGGTGGCGAGCTGCCAGACGCGCCCGATGGCATCCTTGAACATGAAGTCGAGTTTCGGTCCGTAGAATGCGGCCTCGCCCTCGATGCGCCGGTAGTTGAGATCGTTCTCCTTCGCGGCTTCCTCGAGCGCGGCCTCGGCGTCGGCCCACACTTCGTCGCTTCCGAGGTACTTCTCCCTATCCTCGCCGCGGACGGAGAGTGAGACCCAGTATTCGTCCATCATGCCGAAAACCGTGTAGAATTCCCGGATGATACCGACGATGGTCGAGACTTCTTCCCTGATCTGCGAGGTGCGGCAGAAGAGATGGCCGTCGTCTTGGGTGATGGATCGGACGCGGGTGAGTCCTCCGAGCTGTCCGGATTTCTCATCGCGGTAGACGGTCGCCGGCTCGAAGTACCGAACAGGGAGGTCGCGGTAGGAGAACTGGTTGTCGGCGAAGATCTGCATGTGGTGCGGGCAGTTCATCGGTTTCATGATGAACCGTTCTTCCTTTCCCTGGACCCGGAAAAGCTCGTCCCCGAATTTCGCGGCGTGTCCGGACGTGACATAGAGATCCTCGCGGGCGATGTGCGGGGTCCAGACGCGCGAATAGCCTTTCTCCCGATGGAGTCTCCAGAGGAGGGACTGGATTTCTTCGCGGATGATCATTCCTTTCGGCTGCAGGAGCGGGAGTCCGGCTCCGACGAGCGGGGAGATCGTGAAGAGACCGAGTTCCCGGCCGAGCTTCCGGTGATCGCGCTTCCTCGCTTCCTCGAGCATCGACAGGTGCGAATCGAGTTCGGCCTTTGTCAGGAACGCGATGCCCGAAACGCGCACGAGCATCTCGTTCTTCTCGTCGCCGTGCCAGTAGGCGCCCGCGATGCCTTTGAGCGTGAATGAGTCCGGGTCGATCTCATCGGTGTTTCCGACATGCGGACCTTCGCAGAGATCGGTGAAATCGCCCGTCTCGTAAACGGTTATCTCGGTGCCGCTCTTCTCGAGTCCCTCGATGATTTCCATCTTGAACGGGTTGTTTCCGAAGAGCGTCTTCGCTTCGTCTGCGGTGACGATCCGGCGAACGAATGGAAGTTTGCGCGCGATGGTGCCGCGCATGTCGCTTTCGATCTTCTGGAAGTCGTCTGGTGAGACGGAAACACCTTCGGAAAAGCGGACATCGTAGAAGAACCCGTCCTCGGTGACCGGTCCGGTCGCGAGCGTGAGTTTCGGGTCGCGTTTCCTGAGCGCCATCGCCAGGATATGTGCGAGCGAGTGGCGGACATTGAAAAGCTTCTGGTCCATAGGTGTTGACATTCCTCATTATACCTGATACGGTCTACCTGCGCGGATCCTCCGTGCAGTCTCCTCCATCCTCCCCTTTGGTGGATTTGCCCGGTCATCCGATCGGGCTTTTTTTATTTTTCCCCCCCTTCGGTCGTCTGGATGGATATCCGAAGATCCTTCTTGAGCTCGAAATTTTCCACGTAATCCTTTTCCGGCGTCTTGAGCGTCACCTTGACCGGGATCGTCCCGGTGCCGGATTGTTTCTGGATGAGGAGCTCGTAGTTGTCCTTGGTTATGGTCGAGGGGAGCTCGTAGCTGATCGAGGTCGGGAGCGCGGTTCCGATGAGCGCGTCCACCTTGTATCCGAAGACCATTTTTCCCCATTCGGTCGATTCCTGCGATGAGACGCCGCCGGTCTTCACCCGGCTCCCTTCGATGTATTTCGATCCGGAGGGGGCGAGGACGCGGGTATACGTGTGATAATCGCTCGTGCGCCAGTCGCCGTGCGTCGCGGTGTGATCGTACGTGTAGAGGACGGTCGCCTTCGGTTTCTCGCCGGTGAAATCGACGGTATACTCGAGCGAGCGCTTGATGTAATAGTCCGTCTTGAGCGCGCCGAGATTGGCGTCGACGATCATGAGATAGTCCTTATCCCAGTCTTTTGAGACGGTTCCGTCCCAGTGGACGGCGGCAACTTTCGTCTGCAGGGCCGTGTCCTTGAAGGAGAGCTGGATATTCTTGTCCCGGAGTTCCTCGAGACCGAGGTTCGCGAGCTTCTGGATGTCGCCGATGCTCCCGATCCGCTTCACGATTTCCGCGGAAATGGTCTTCATGACGTTCTTGCGGTTCTGTTTGAGCTCCGCGGGGACGTCGTCGCCGAGGTAGGCGCGCTCCACGTCTTCCTCGAGGTCGATGGCTGCATTCTCCGCGGTGTAGGTTCCGAATCCGGGAATCGTTATCGGTCCGACGACGCCGATGATGTGGTTGAGCACGTCCGCGTTCACCGCTACGACGCCGTCGAACTGGGCCCGTCCGCCGCTCAACCGGTAAAAGTACTCGGCCTTCGAAGCATTCGTCGGGAAATCGGGACTCCAGTTCGAATCACGGAATTTCCATTTCTTGATCTGTGAATATCTCGTGAGCGGCCACGGCGGCGTCACTTTCGCGACGATCCGCTGATCGAGAAGATTCGCGTCCTCGAAGGTAAATGATGTGATTTTCCCGTCCTGAACCTTGAGTATGCCGTATTGTCCGAGGAATCCTCCGCCGGGTCGGAGTTCGTAATTGTTCTGGAGGAGGACCAGGATGGTATGGGTCTGCCCGTCGGTCTGAGTGAAATGGGAGACGAGGGCGTTCAAGGTCTCGATTTCCTGTTTCGTGTCGGGCTCGAGGGGGAGGAGTTTAGAGACCTTTTCGAAGAGCGCGAGCCCTCCGGCGGCGAATTCCTCCTTGTGTTCTTTCGCGTAGAAGAAAAGATAGAAGGCCGATGCTGCGGCGGCAAGGACGAGAACAAACACGATGACGCGTCCCCGGGTGAAGAATGATTCCATGGAATTTGAACCGTTTTTTACCCAGAAACTCTATCACGCGGAGCCGCTTTTGAAAAGTCCGAACGAAGACTTTACACCGGGGATTCCTATGCTACAATGTCCCCGTGTCAAAGCGGGTATAGTATAGTGGTAATACGTGACCTTCCCAAGGTTAAGCGACGGGTTCGATTCCCGTTACCCGCTCAAAAGAACCAAAAGGCCTAGTATCTCTAGGTCTTTTGGTTTTCTGGGTAAGGGGAATCGAAGGGCGCGAGGAGAAAGCGAGCGAGCGCAGCTTTCCGTGTGTAGCGCCCAGGCTTTTTGTCGGAGCAAAAAGGATTCCCGTTACCCGCTCAGGAAAAAAAGTTCTCTCATCAGGGGGAATTTTTTTGTCGCGAAAACGACTTTCTCTGATCCGGATTTTCTGTTATAATCCATGTACGGATATAAAGAAAAAAATATGAAAATAGAGATCGTCCCGGAAGGGAACAAGACGAAAAAGGAAAAGGGCGGCGGTGACTGGAACGCTTCGTGGATATTCGAGACGGTGTTCGGAAGCGTGAAGTCGCTCGTCGAGAGTCTGCTCGGGAGCGTTTCCGAAGGACTCAATGACATCGTGACGAATATCGCCCGTCGCGCGTTCGCGATGATACTCGCGGTGTTCGGATTGTGGTTTGTCCTTTCCGGATTCGCCAAGCTCCTCTCGTTTCTGTACGGTGCACCGGGATTCGGTGAGATTCTTGTCGGGATACTGGTGTTCGGGTCGGCGGTACTGTTCTCGGTGTTTTGGAAGAGGTAGCTTCGGAGGAGGGATTTCGGATCGGACGGATAACAAGATAACTATCAAGCCTTATGGCAAAGAAGAGCACGCTTGCGGCCGGAGTCGCGGATGTGAAGGCGAAGGTCGAGAAGGAAATCGAGAAAAGCAGGAAGATGGTGGAAAAGGAGGCGGCGAAGATGAAGAAGACCGTCGATGCCGCAGCAAAGAAGGCCGAGGATTTCATGAAGCAGAATCCGGAAAAGGCAGCGGCGATCGCGGCCGGTATCGGTGCGGCGCTCGGCGCGGCAGCGGCACTCCTTCTCTCCGGCGGCAAGAAGAAAAAATAGGGAATTCCCACACGAAAAGCCCGCTTCATGCGGGCTTTTGCTTTCCGCCCGTTCCGGCGTACAATATCGGTAACAATAGTGCGGTATGGGACTTGTCGGAATCCTTATTACGGTGCTGGTTATGATCCTCGGGGCGGGGTATTTTCTGTTCGATTCGCCGAGCTCGAGTTTCACGGCGGAGAATCCGGACGGAACGCCGGTTGTACAGGAGCTTTCGCGTGGAATGGCGGCGATCGATGCCGCGAAGGGAGTGAAAGATCTTGTGGAGCAGAAGGCAACGGAAACCATGGAGCAGGGAACAGGGAACAAGGAGCAAGGAGCAGACGGCAGTCGACAGGATTCTCAATCTGCAATCTTAAATCAAAAATCTGAAATCGCGATCAAGGACCGTTTTGTTTCCTTCGGATATGCCGAAAGCTCCGGACGGAAGATCGACACGGTGGTGCTGCATTCGTCGTACAATAACCAGGGTGGCGACAGGTACTCGGTCGACAAGGTGATCGGGATATGGAAGGAGTACCAGGTCGCGCCGCACTACATGATCGACCGGAAAGGGAATATCTATCGTCTGGTCGAGGATAAGAATATCGCCTATCATGCCGGAGTCTCGAAGATGCCGGACGGTCGGACGAATGTGAATGCGTTCTCTATCGGCGTCGAGATACTGAACGCCGAGGACGATGACTATACTGCCGCGCAGTACGGAGCGGTGAATGAACTCATTGCGTATCTCAAGAAGGCGTACGGAGTGAAGTACGTCGTCGGGCACGACAATATCGCTTCCGGCCGAAAGACCGATCCTTGGAACTTCGACTGGAAAAAATTGAAATAAGCTATGACGAGGATATTCAAACTGATCGTCGAAAAGGAAAAATCCCGACTCGTATTGGTTGAGGACGGTGGGAAAATCGCCGTGCGCGAGTGGGAGGAAGGGCGGGACATGGGACGACGGCTCTTCGAATCGATCGACGATATCCTCAAAGAGCGGAAGCTCGTGCCGACCGACGTGTCGGATTTTATCGTCGAAACGGACGTTTCCGACAACTTCACCTCCGTGAAGATCGCCGAGACCGTCGC
>CAYVDI010000022.1:13363-17426 GCA_964450795.1 uncultured Bdellovibrionales bacterium | reverse complement strand
TATGGAGTCATCCGGATTTTGGGGGCAATTGAGAAAACCGTTTTTCGTGCTGGCACCGATGGACGACGTGACGGACGCGGCGTTCCGGCGGATGATCGCGAAATACGGCCATCCGGACGTGACATGGACGGAATTCGTCTCGGCGGACGGGCTGATGCATCCGGTCGGACGGAAAGCGATCCTGCCGAAACTGTGGTTCGATGAGAGCGAGCGGCCGGTCGTGGCGCAGCTTTTCTCGGCATCTCCGGAGAAGATGCGCGGTGCGGCGGAACTGGTCGCCGGACTCGGTTTCGACGGGATCGACATCAATATGGGGTGTCCTGACAAGGCGATCAACAAGCAGGGTGCCGGAGCGGCGTGCATCCTCGATTTCAGGAAGGCACAGGATCTCATCCGTGCGGCGCAGGAAGGGACGCGCGATGCCGGGAGGGAGATTCCGGTGTCGGTTAAGACGCGGCTCGGGTTCGATATGGACATCCTTGAGGAATGGCTTCCCGCACTTCTTGAGGCGGGACCGGCCGCGATCACGATCCATGCGCGGACGAGGAAGGAGATGTCGGATGTGCCCGCCCGGTGGGATCGTGTGAAACGCGCCGTCGAAATCGCGAGCGGGTCAGGCACGTTCATCATCGGCAACGGCGATGTGCGTGATATCGCGCATGCACAAGTGCTCGCCGCCGAAACGGGTTGCGACGGGGTCATGCTCGGTCGTGCGGTATTCGGGAACCCGTGGCTTTTTGACGAGGCAAAAGATTCGGTTTCCGTCGGTGAGCGACTCAGGGTCATGGTCGAACACACGAAACTCTATGAGGAGCTGTTCTCCGGCGTGAAAGGATTCGATTCCATGAAGAAGCATTACGGCGCGTACGCGACCGGATTTCCCGGAGCAAAGGAACTGCGTATAGAACTTATGCGTTCCAATGGCGCCGCGGATGTTGCAAGGGCCGTTTCAGACTTTCTTGGATCGGATGGCCCGATTGACATCACGGCCTGAACCAGGTATCATTCCCGGTCGTTCTTTTTTAGGGAGATCGGGCAGATGGCACACAGCGATGTTTTCGCACGGGTGGAAGGACACGCGCGTCTCCTGCGCGCATATATGGATTCCGAGGGCACGTTTCCGATTCCTCCGGAGTCGCCGCCGGAGCTTGGCTCCGCGGTGGAATTTTTCCTGAAGTGGATGCCGCTCTGGGAACAGGACAGGTCCCCGGCCGGGAAGCAATCGAAGATGTTTCTTCTTTTCCGTGATGCCCGAAACGAGATGTACAAGGGATCGTTCTCATGGAACATCACGCCGAAGGCGGCCTCGAACATGATCGTGAACTGTCTGCGTGCATCGGCGGAGAGCAGGAAGCGTCCCGCTTCGCCGAAATCAGACAAGTGGATGGCGATCACCGGATTCTTCGGGGCGGTGGAACGTCTCGCACGTACCCGACAGGAAGAAGTGCTTCGTGAAAAGGGATCTGCGGAAATCTGAACATTCCGGCAGTCCTTGACGGGGGATATTTCCTCCGTTTTTCTTTTCGTCCAAGTATGGTAGCGTGACCTCGTATGAATATCGCGATGCTTATTTCCGGAGGAGTGGACAGTTCCGTAGCGCTACGGCTGCTTCAGGATGCCGGTCACGATATCACCGCTTTTTATCTCAAGATCTGGCTCGAGGACGAGCTCGCGTTTCTCGGGGAGTGTCCGTGGGAGGATGACATATCGTACGCGGAGGCGGTATGCCGCGAGGCGGGGGTGCCGTTCGAAGCGGCTCCGTTCCAGAAGGAATACTGGGACCGGGTCGTCTCATACGTGATCGAGGAGGCGAAGGCGGGCCGGACGCCGAATCCGGATATCTTCTGCAACAGCCGGATAAAATTCGGCGCGTTCTATGACCGGTTCGGCAAGGATTTCGACAAGGTCGCGACGGGGCACTACGCCTGGACGGAAGAGCGCGACGGGATGACGCTCCTCAAGAAATCCCCGGATCCAGTGAAGGACCAGACGTATTTTCTCTCCCGACTCTCGCAGGAACAGGTGGCGCGGGCGTGCTTTCCGATCGGCGAGTTTCAGAAAAGTGATGTGCGGAAGTTGGCGGAAAAATATCATCTGCCGAATGCGGCGCGGAAGGACAGTCAGGGAATATGTTTTCTGGGAGCTGTCGCGTTCGACAAGTTTCTCGAGTTCCATCTCGGGACGAAGGAAGGGGATATCGTCGATTGGAAGACGGGGAAGGCACTCGGGAAACACAGGGGGTACTGGTTCCATACGATCGGGCAGCGGCGAGGGATAGGACTTTCCGGCGGGCCGTGGTACGTCGCTGCGAAAAACACGGAGGACAATACGGTCTTTGTTTCGAACGAGTGGCGAAGCGAGGAGATGGCGCGGGATTCTTTCGTTGTTTCGGGACTCAATTGGATATCGGGATCTGCGCCTGAAAAGAATAATCTCTCCGTGAAGCTCCGGCACGGACCCAAGGAATATCCGTGCGAAATCTCGTTTACGGGTGATGATCGTCTGTCCGTGAAGCTCGACGGCTTCGATCGCGGTATCGCGCCCGGACAGTTCGCCGTGTTTTATGACGGGGACGTTTGCCTTGGAGGAGGTATGATCGTAGAATGAAAAGCCGCCTGGCGTGGCAGGCGGTGTCGGTCGAACTGGAGATTGAAATCAGGGGATGAGCGCGAGGGTGAGTCGGTGCGCGACGATCGCATCACCTTCATCATCTGTCTCCTCAAGCTCAAGGAGAACATGCGCCACCCCGTTTCCTTGGGTGATCAGTTTCTCGACATACGCGTTGTATGCCTGTAAGTCCCGATCATGGAGGCCGAGACGACTTTCGGGAATTCTGCATACGCACTTTTCCGAAAGGATGAGTCGGCTGGTCTGGCAGGGATGGGCATGACGCCGAGGATCAAAGCTCGCCCAGCCGATCTGGCTCGTCTCATCGTCGGGCATCAACGGATTCTTGGCTATGAGCCACATGAGTTGTTTGCCGTCCATGAACGCGGTCGCGAGGTGCAGTCTGGTATTTCCGGTGACGCCGTTTCCGGTGATCGCGCTCCGAATACTGAAATGACTGCCGTGTGACATGTCTTTCTCCTTGTTGATGTTAAAAAACGAAACCTCCTATTCTTGCGGAGGAACTGCGTTTGTACTAGCATATGAAATTTCGTCTGTCAAAAGTGAGTACGCTGTTTTTTGAGGAAGCGCTCCGGCGATTTTTTCGCTATGCGAAACGGTCGCATCTGCCGTGGCGTCGGAAGGGAATCGGCGCGTACGAGGTGTGGGTGTCGGAGATCATGCTCCAGCAGACGCAGGTATCGCGAGTGGTCATGTATTATGAGAGATTTCTTTCGCGGTTTCCGACGGTCGAATCGCTTGCCCGGGCTTCGTGGGAGGAATTTCTTCCGTATTACCAGGGACTCGGATACTACGTACGCGGACGGAATATGCTCAAGACGGCGGAGATGGTCATCTCGGAGCATGGCGGGAGATTCCCGAGCGACGTGGCGGAGCTCGAGAAGTTGCCCGGCGTGGGGCCGTATACGGCCGCGGCGATCGCAAGTTTCGCGTACGGCAAGGATACGATCGCATGGGACACGAATCTTCGCCGGGTCGTCGGGCGGTTCTTTTTCGGATCGAAGAGGACGGATATCCCGAAAGAGGAACTCGGGAAGCGTTTTTCCCTGAAAGCGAAAATCCTCAATGCCGCGATGATGGATTTCGGATCGGCGATCTGTACCGCGCGGCCGAAGTGCGGGAATTGTCCGCTTTCATCGAGATGCCGATATTTCAAGGAGAAAGGCGCAGGCGAATTACGAATTACGAATCATGAATCACGGGAAAAAAAGAAGGGAAAGGGTGGGATGAATTGGAAAGATGCGCAGGTATTCGTAACGCTCCACGAGAACCACAAGAAATATTACTCGCCGTACAGGACGAGATTCGCGCCGTTTCTCGTGCCGGCGTCGCACAATACCCGGGCCGGCATCAAGGACTGGTTCCGTGGCAAGTACGGTCTCGAACTCTCCGTCCGCCCACCGCACGAAAAGGAGCTGATCGACGGGAAACCGAC
>CAYVDI010000022.1:0-13263 GCA_964450795.1 uncultured Bdellovibrionales bacterium | reverse complement strand
TTTGCCTTTTCCTTACTTTTTTTGTACAGTGAAGGTATGAAACTCCATCATTTCAACACATACTTCTTCCTCGCGCTTCTTTTCGGGGTCGGCGTGACGGTGTTCTTCATCTTCGAGCCGTTCCTCACTTCGATCGTCGCGGCCGCGGTGCTTTCGGCTCTTTTCCAGGGGACGTACCGGTTTTTTCTTCGGATTTTCCGTGATCATTCCGGGTGGAGCGCGCTTGCGACGTGCCTTACCATCTTCGTCATCATCGTGACGCCGCTGTTCGTCGTGCTCGGCATCTCCGTCTCGGAAGCGGCGAACGCCTACCATTCCCTCGGTGAGGCCGAAGGACTGAAACAGGCCGTCGGAAAGGCCGTAACATCCGTCAGGGCTATTCCCCATGTCGGTCTCGTCTTCAACGAGCAATCCCTTGATACGGAGCGTATCCTCGCGGAAATACAGCAGGCAAGCAAGAATATCCTCGTGCTTCTTCAGGCGGCGTATCAGGGGATCACGAGTTTCGTGCTCTGGGTGTTCGTCATGTTCTTCAGTCTCTTCTATTTTCTCATCGACGGGAAGCGGGCGCTCTCGAAGATCATGAGCCTGTCGCCTCTGCGGGACGAATACGAGAAACTGCTCATCCGGAGATTCGTCTCTATGAGCCGCGCGACCATAAAAGGGACGCTTCTCATCGGGATGATCCAAGGGGCATTGGTGTGGCTTTCCTTTTGGATTGCTTCGGTTCCATCACCGGTCATCTGGGGATTCCTTTCGGTCATCCTTTCGGTCATCCCGATGGTCGGATCGGCGATCGTCTGGGCTCCGGTCGGGCTCGCGCTTCTGTTTCTCGGGTATATCTGGCAGGGAATCCTCGTCCTTTCGGTCGGTATCGGGCTTATCTCAACCATCGACAACGTTCTCCGTCCGAAGTTCGTCGGGAAGGATACCCAGCTTCATCCGCTCCTCGTGTTCTTCGCGACGATCGGCGGCATTTCCTTCTTCGGGCTCTCCGGATTTCTCATCGGACCGATCATCATCTCGCTCTTCATGGCGCTGTGGGAGATCTATGCGGTGGAATTCCGTGATCAGTTGGCGAGTTTCAATGAAGGGGACGGTCTGTCTTCGAATCAGTAACGGTCGGGAGACATGGCGGATTGGTGGCAACATATTCCGGAATCAATCGACCCGATCGTCCTTGCGGCCGGGTCTTTTTCGCTAAGATGGTACGCGGTGTTCTTCCTGCTCGGTTGGATGACGGCGTTCGGTTTCCTGTTCCGGAAGGTTCGAAAGGGCGTTGCTCCGCTCGGAGAAGAGTCATTCTGGGATATCGCGATCGCGTCGTTCGTCGGCGCCATGGTCGGTGGCCGGCTCGGATACGCGGTCTTTTATGATCCGTCGCTTTTCGCTCATCCGATTTCGCTCGTATCGCCGTTCGACGCATCGGGAAGCTGGTCAGGGATATGGGGCATGAGTTTCCATGGCGCGCTTGTCGGGGTGATCGTCGCGTCGTTTTTCTTCGCCCGTCGTGACAGGATCGACTTCTTGAGTCTCACCGATTTCCTTGTTCCGGCGGTCCCGATAGCGGTTTTTTTCGGGCGGGTGGGGAATTTCTTCAATCTGGAGCTTTTCGGAAGAATGACGGATGTGTGGTGGGGGATGTACTTTCCCGGTGTGGACGGGCTTCGACATCCGTCGCAGCTGTACGAGGCGTTCTTCGAGGGTATGGTCCTGTTCGGGATCCTTTCCGTTATGGAGAAAAAATCGCTTCGGAAGGGATTTTTTTCGGCATCATTCCTGTTTCTATACGGATTCATGCGGTTTTTGCTCGAATTCTTCCGCGAACCGGATGCCGGTCTCGCATTCTTTTTCGGTTGGATGACCCGTGGACAGGCCTTGTCGCTCGGGATGATCGCTGTTTCCCTCGTGTGGCTCGGCTTTCTCCGGTCCCGGGATGATGGTATACTGAAGCGGAGAGGGTAATAACCTATTTTTTGTTTATGGGGAAGATCATCGGTGTCGTTGTTGCGGTCGCGCTTCTTTTCGGCGGGGCATACGCCTGGAATCAGTCAGGCGCCGGGAAGAACATGCAGGAGAAGCAGGGAAGCGGAACGAGCGAGGAAACTTCGGCTGAAGCGACTTATTTCTATGGCGCGGAGTGCCCCCATTGCAAGGACGTGATGAAATTCCTCGAGGAGAACAAGATCGCGGAGAAAGTGAAGTTCGAGAAGAAGGAAGTCTGGCATGATACGGCGAACGCGGCAGCGATGAACGATCGGGCGAAGCTTTGCGGACTCGATGTGAACAAGATCGGTGTTCCGTTCGTCTTCGCGGAAGGGAAGTGCTATATCGGGACACCGGATGTCGAGGCATATTTCAGGAAGGCCGCCGGTTTGTAGGTCGGGTTTCGGAAAACAAAAATCGACCATATGTCATCGAGGGTGTTTCCTCTGAAGGAAAGAAAGTCGGATCATGTGGACGGTATCGCTCCCGCAGGCGATCGGACCTCTTTCGTTTCGCGCGTTTCCCGAACGGAGACGGATGATTCGGTCAGATCGGTCGTTTTTTCGCGCGGGCGGAGAACATCGGTCGCATCGTTCCGGGGGGATGGATATCTGTATCCTGCGCGCGCCATCGACATGCTTGGGGAGCGGCCGATCCGGCTTTTTTCAGTGAGAACCGTGGATGGTTTGAGGAAGCCGGGATTCATCCCGTCTTCTGAGCGACTTATCGTATCGGAAACGTTTTTCCTTCCATCAAAAGAATCGTTTCTTGCCGTCGAGGAAAGCTTCAAGACGTTCGGTGCGGATATTTCCGCAGGACTTTCCGGTTTTCGTTTCGGAATCTCGTCCGGGAGGCTCGCGTACGCGCCGCTCATCGGGGCGATGGCCCTTGGAATGGTTTCGGCGCTTTCGATCGAGCACTCTTTCGGAAACGGCGTTCAGGCCGAGGAGGCCCGTGTCGTGTACGTGGAGCGGACGCAGGAGAGAACGACGCTTGGAACGGAACAGGATGATCTCATGAGCACCGAAGATCTCTTTTCCGAGCTTTCGGCACAGGATCCCGATAAGAAGGAATTCGAGAGCCGTATCAGAAAGATGGTGAAAGGATATCCGATCGAGGATATGATTCCATCCATTGTCGAGAAGGATCGGACGGTGGCGATGTTTCTCATAGCGATTGCGAAGAAGGAGAGCGACTGGGGGAAGCATGTTCCGGTGCTCGAGGGGCAGGACTGCTTCAATTACTGGGGGTATCGCGGGCTTCGGAAGATGATGGGGACCGGCGGCCACACCTGCTTCAACAGCCGGAAGGATGCGGTCGATACGGTCGGGAGGCGTCTTGAGAAGCTCATCTATGAAAGCAAGCTCGATACGCCGAAAGAGCTCATCCTCTGGAAGTGCGGTTCGTCGTGCGCCGGACACAGCTCCTACAGCGTCGCGAAATGGATTTCGGATGTGGATCTTTATTATCGGAAGCTCAATGCCGAGGGGAAGGACTGATTCCGGGATGCCACCGGAATCCGCTTTGTTTTTCAAGCGTGGGGAATCCACGTTTTTGTTTTATATAAAGCAAATATCAAGAAATCCCTTTGACGATTTCCTTGAAAAGCGGTAGTATGGGAAGTATGTTCTTTGCACGCGGAGGGGTTGGAGGGGCTGTAACGATTAACTGCGCCTTATGCAGGAAGTCTGTCCGGTTGGAGGGGAAGTCGAAGCGAATAAACGTAAAAGAAAATCTGGAAGAAGGTCTCACTTGGGACGCCTGCGACAGGCGCTTTTTCTTTCAGGGATGATGTTCCTGATCGTGGCGTCGGTATCCGCCCTCACGCCGGAATCCGAAGGTGTGGCGGCGAACGGAGGCGCGCAGTCGTCGCGGGATGCCAAGACGGAACTCTGTCTCTTTCATGCCGAGCAAGAATTCTGGAATTCGGTCGGGAGCGGCGCTAAAAGGAACGCGGAGTCTCAGACCGATGCGTTTCAGGATTGCGACGATGTCGTTTCCGGGAAAGGGGTGTTCCGATCAAGCGATCGGAACGGTCTCGAGGAGGAGATCCGGACCCTTGTCTCGGGTTATCCGATCGAATCGATGGCTCCGTACATAGCTTCGTATGACAGGGATATCGCGGCGCTTCTGGTCGGTATCGCGAAGAAGGAGAGCGATTGGGGGAAGCATGTGCCGCTCGATGATTCGGCGATGGATTGTTTCAACTATTGGGGCTATAAGGGTGCCGGAAGCCGTGGTGTCGCCATGGGGCATGGCTGTTTCGGAAGTCCGGAAGAGGCGGTGCGTATGGTCGGGAACCGACTCGTCGAACTCGTATCCCTTCGGAGAACGAGCGATCCGCGGAATATGATCGTCTGGAAATGCGGTTCGTCCTGTCAGGGTCATAGCGAAGAGAGTGTCCGGAAATGGATCGCCGATGTGAAGCTTTACTACGAGAAGATCGCCAGGATATAGCGAAAAGCGCCCGTCCGGGCGCTTTTCTGTTGACATCTGACCCGTTCAGGGACAGAATCGGAGTATCCATTCCTGAAAGGGAGGTGATCCATGATGCGTCTGTTGGGTGTTCTTTTCCTGTCCGCCGTCTGCTTTTCGGCGAGTGCGGCGGAAGCTGCGGCTTCCTCTGAGATGAAATTGTCCGATATGGGATCATCGGCGATGGGAGGCTATCTGGAATCTTCGTTCGAGGGAATTCTGCTTGAGAAAGGGGAAAGCGTAGTTGCTCTCCCGGTCGATGTGAGTCTATTTTTCCCCGTGCTCTTCCACGAGTTTCTCGACAAGGGATATGTGCCCTCCGAAAAGGCAGGAGGGACGGAATACGTGCATATCTGTGTGGTCAGGCCGGTGCCACGGTTGACCGAACCGATGTTTGCGAAGGAGGATCCGTTCTGGATGATCGCCGTCGATTGCAAGGGTGAGCACTCGGTATCGTCCCGGGTGTACGGGGACTGGAGATATCGTGCCACGGAACTCGTGACGAGAACCTTGCGGGGACAATGATGTACTCGGAGCGCCTGGGAAACCCCCGGCGCTTTTTCTTTTTGGTCCGGTAGGATAGAATGGGGTCATGACCTGGATATTTATCGCCCTCTTCGGGTATCTCATGAATGCGCTTGCGGCGCTGTTCGATAAGTTCCTCCTCTCCGAGGATCGGATTGGCTCGCCGGCGCTCTACGCGTTCTATACGTCGCTCGTGAGTCTGTTCGCACTCGTCCTGCTCCCGTTCGGATTCGTCTTCGCGCTTCCCGAAACGGTATTCCTCGGGTTCTTTTCCGGCTTCCTCTTCCTTCTCGGTCTTGTCGCGTTCTATGAGGCGGTGAAGCGGAGCGAGGTATCACGCGCGGCTCCGCTTGTGGGTGTGACTACGGTGTCTTTTCTTTTCATCATCTCGTTCCTTCTTCAAAACTCTTCCGGGCGGTCCCTCACCGTCGCGGACAGCATGGCTCTCGGACTGCTTGTCGGTGGAAGCCTTCTTCTTGTGAAGCGCGGATCCGAACGTCGTGACGCGAGGTTCATCCGGTTCGTCCTTGTTTCAGGGGCGCTTATGGCCGCATCGCTCATCGTTCTCAAGGAGACATATTCGGTCTCCAATTTCGCGAGCGGATTCGTGTGGTCGCGGATCGGCATGTTTCTGACCGGAATGAGTTTCCTGCTTCTCCCGTCATTCCGACAACAGATCTTTTCGGGAAGCGAGCGGCATGCCAGGCCGACGAAGAGAAATATGGGGACGTTGTTCTTCTTTTTCCTCAACAAGGCATTCGGCGGCGCCGGAGCGTTTCTCATCGCCTACGCGGTATCCTTGGGTCCGGTGACCTTTGTCCAGGGGATGAACGGGACACAGTTCGCGTTCCTGTTTCTTTTGGTCAGCCCGCTTTCCCTTCGGTACCCTAACGTGTTCCGGGAAAGGCTCGATAGGGTCGCGGTGGTCGAAAAGGTTTTCGGTATCGTTCTCCTGTCAGTCGGTGTCTTTCTGGTGGCTTCGAGCGGGAACCTGAAAGGATTCCTCTGAGATTTTGAGATTTGAGACTCTTTCCTATGTGGCGAATCATCCCTCTTTTGAAGATTGTCGGCATGGTCCTGTTCGTACTTCTTTTTGTCGTCGCGGCGCTGTTCGTATATTTCAATCTCGAGGGACCGGCGCCTCGCGAGGATGTCGATCTCGGCGTGACTTTCTCGACCCGGTACGCCGAATCGCTCGGACTGGATTGGAAGGAGGCGTACATCGCGATGCTCGACGATCTCCATGTCCGAAAAATCAGGATACCGGTATATTGGGATCTCGTGGAAGAGAATCGGGGTTCCTATGACTATTCCGCGGTCGATTGGCAGCTGGATGAGGCTTCGAAACGGGGCGCGGAGGTCATCCTTTCCGTCGGCCAACGGGTCCCGCGATGGCCGGAATGTCATATTCCCGGTTGGGTGAAGGATAACGGAAGCGACGATTATCGCGAAGCGGAGCTTTTGGGATTTCTTGAAAGAACCGTGAATCGGTATGCGGATCACCCGGAGATCGTCACCTGGCAGGTCGAGAACGAACCGTTCCTCGTGTTTTTCGGGGAATGTCCCGCGTTCCGTCGGGGATTTCTTGACGAAGAGGTGGCGCTGGTCCATAAGACGGATCCATCCCGTCCGGTCATGCTGACCGATTCCGGCGAACTTTCCATATGGTACCCGGCCGCGTCGCGGGCGGACATATTCGGTACGACGATGTATCGGAAGATACATAAGCCGGGATTCGGTTATTTCACTTATCCCTTGGGGCCGAATTTCTTCCGTTTCAAGGAAAACATCGTCAGATTGCTTACGGGAAAGGACCGATTCGTGGTGATCGAACTTCAGGCTGAGCCATGGGCATCCGGCTGGGTTGCCGATGTCCCGATACGGGAACAGTTTCAGACGATGAATCCGGATCTGCTTCGGCAGAACGTGGAATACGCGAAGCGGGTCGGTTTTCCGGAGGTGTACCTGTGGGGAGTGGAGTGGTGGTACTGGCTCCGCGAGAAACAGGGGATGCCGGAGACATGGGATACGGCTCGGGAACTCTTTCAAAAGCGTCAAAAAGACGATACAATGGTGGGGAAGTAAAAAAATATGAAAATAAAGATCGTCTTCTCGGTTCTTTCGGTGGCACTTTTCGGATTCGGTGCCCTTTTTATGTCCATGGATGGTCGACCGGGTCAAGTGCTCGGAGACACGACTCTGTCTACGAACCTGACGACGAGCGGAACTGTCAATACGGCTACTGGAAGCACGACCTACACGCAGACAGCGACAACGGATCCGCTTGTTCCTCCGACGTTGTACGCGTTCATATCGAGTCCCACATCGATCAAACTGAACTGGAGCCGTCCGGGAAACGCGTCCGGGACGGTTACGTATAAAGTTCTTCGAAACAGCGGGGTGGTAAAGACCTTGACGGAGGTTCTGGCATATGAGGATTCGGGCCTGAATCCCGGATCGGAGTACAAGTATGTCGTGACAGCGGAGGATGGGTTGGGGCGGGTAGCGACAAGCTCAAATGTCGTCATCAAACTGCCGCTGGTTACAACGACTTCCGTGACTACCACGTCGCTTACAACGCCTCTGCCGGCTGTTGAGACGACAGGAACAAGTCCAAGCTCCTCGGTATCGGTTTCGAGTACTGCCGCATCGGAATCTGTTGTATCTGCTTCGAACTTGAAGGTAAGTTATCCGGTCTACGATCGTCCGACAAGCACATCCGTTCCGACAACCCAATCATCTGTTGGAATACAAGAAAAGTCCGGTTCGTCCGGTGTCACGAATACGGTCCAGCCGGAACAGGAGGCGAGAATTGCTGACCCGTCCGGTGGCGTCACCTTGTCGAATAGTGATTCCGATGGTGACGGACTGCCGGATGCCGAGGAGATCCGTATCGGATCGGATCCTCGGGTTGCGGATACCGATGGTGACGGTTTCAGGGATGCCGATGAGGTGAAGAACGGGTTCAATCCAATTAAGTCATCCGCAAGCGATCGCGGGGACAAAATCGTCTTCGAGTCGCCGAAGGAGAAGCGCATATCGAAGACCGCAGTCGAGGATAAGCGTCTCCGGGTCCGAAAGGTGGAGAAGATTACTCGGGAGGACGGAACCGCGGCAACGGTGATCTCCGGCGAAGGGACTCCGAACTCGTTTCTCTCCCTCTATATCTACAGCGATCCGATCGTCGTGACCGTGAAGACGGATGCGGACGGAAACTGGTCATATGAGCTGGATCGGAAACTCGACGATGGTCGTCACGAGGTGTATGTGGCGGTGACCGAGGTGACCGGAAAGATCTCATCGCAGTCGAGCCCGCTTCCGTTCGTGAAGACCGCCGAAGCTATAAGCGTCGGATCGGCGGCGGATTTGGAGCGAGAAGCGATCGGCAACAAATCACCGGTCGAACAGGCGGGAGGACAGTTCGTCTTCTTCGGCATAGCGATCGCTATCATGTTCCTTCTCGGGACGTTCTACTTCATCGGGCATAAGTCGTTCTCGGATTGGTAATCACCCGATATCATGCCTACGCCGTTTTCCGCATTTTCAAAAGGGGTCGCATTCGTTCGGCGGAATCCGTCCATTTTCTACTCGCTTTCCCTGATAGTTGTCGTCGTCGGGATAATCTTCTGGAACAGTTACTATTCCCTTGGAAAATTTCAGGAGAGCACGGACGCTCTTCTCCAGGGGAAAGCCCTTCTTTCCGAACGGATATTCGAGGTGTTCGCGGATGATCTTTCGCAGAATACGGAGAAGCTTTCCGAGAAGATACATCGGATCAAATCGGAGAATGAGGATATCTCGAATATCGTCGTTTTCGAAAAGCATGGCGAGGACGGTTTTCGCGCGATCGCCTCGACGGATCCGGAGGATATGGAAAAGACCCGGAATGAGCCGCACTATTTTCTTGCCTGGAGTCAGGAGGAGGGCATCGCGTTTCTGAGCAACAGCCAGGGGGAACGGTTCTGGAACATCCTGAAGCAGGTCCGGAGCGGATCGGGAGAGAAGATCGGTCTGGTGCTGTTCCAGCTTTCGCTCGAGAAGAACGATGCGTTCATATCGGCGGAGATCCGGAAAGTGTATCTGGTGGTGTTCGTCTCGCTCCTGTTCGTGCTTCTCATCATCGCGAATCATCTCCGATTTTTCCGGTTCGCGATCCGCGCATCCGAACTCGAGGAAATCGACCGGATGAAGGACGATTTCGTGTCCATGGCGAGTCACGAACTGAAAACCCCGATCACGGTGCTTCGCGGGTACGCCGACCTTCTGGAGGATCGGGTTTCGGATGAGGAGGGAAAGAAATACGTTTCCACGATGAACGCCACGCTGGATCGTCTCGCGACGCTCGTCGAGGATCTCCTGAATGTTTCCCGGATCGAGCAGAACCGTCTTCCGATCGACATGGGTTCCGTGGATCTCCGCGGGATACTTCGACCGATCGCCGATGATTTTTCCGTGCTTGCGAAGGAAAAGGGGCTCGAGTTCTCGTATACCGATGCCGATCTGCCGCAGGGGAACGTTTTGGCGGACCCGGAACGGATGAAGCAGGTCCTCGTGAATCTCCTTTCGAACGCGGTGAAGTATACCAAGGAAGGGAAAGTGGAACTTACCGTTTCGGAGAAGGACGATGACATGGTCATTACGGTTGCGGATACGGGACTCGGCATTTCCGCCGAGAACATGACCAATCTCTTCGGGAAATTCTATCGAGTGAAGGATTCGGACACGAAAGGGATTCCAGGAACCGGTCTCGGTCTTTGGATCGCGCGGGAAATCGCGCGGAAAATGGGAGGAGACCTTACGGTGGAGAGTATCCAGGGAGTCGGATCACATTTCAGTCTTCGGCTGAAGAAGGCGGCTCAGGAGCCGTCGCACCAGTAACGATTTTCACGTTGCCATGAAAAGGAAAAAACTCGCCATTTTCGACATCGACGGGACGATTTTCCGGAAAAATCTCCACTTCGAGCTCATAAACGAACTCTCCTGGCTCGGAGCGTTTCCCGTTTCCGTCCGGAAACAATTGACGGAGATCTATTCGAATTGGATCGAACACGAGGGGACGTACGAGGATTATCGGAAAGCGCTCGTCGGACTCTATTCAGAGAATATCCGGGGGTGCACCGAAGATGTCGTCCGGCAGGCGAGCCGTATCGTGGTCCCGTTCCATATGAAACGTACCTATATCTTTGCCGAGGATCTCATAAGGCTGTTCCGCAAGGAGAATTACCATATCATCGCGGTGTCCGGATCGCCGCTCGAGATCGTGGAAGAATATAACGAGAAGTACCTGAAATTCGATTTCGTCTACGGAAGCGTCTACGAGAAGGACGCGGACGGGTTTTATACCGGTGTCGCCTCCTTCGAACCGTCGAAGGACAAGGGATCGATCGTGAAGCAGTACGTGTACGAGCAGGGTCTTGATTTCAGTGGGTCATTCGGTATCGGCGATACCGAATCCGACACGAAATTCCTCGAACTCGTGGAACATCCGATTGCGTTCAATCCGAACCAGAATCTTCTCTCAGCCGCGAAGAGGCATGGCTGGCGGGTGGTGGTCGAAAAGAAGGACGTGGTCTATGAAATCGAGGAGGGGAAACGAAAAAAATGAACCGATCCGGCGGGCTTCCCATTTTCCGATTTCTGTTTTACATTCTCTATCATGAACCAATTTCTCGACAATTTTCTCAAGGGGACGCTCTGGATATGGCTCCCGTTCTATGCGTTTTTCGCGCTGCTCCGTGAGGCAGGGGAGAAGCTTCGGAAGAAACGATGACCTATGTCTCGACTCTCATTTCTCGATGAGAAGCGGTGGGCGCTGTTTCTTTTGGTATTGTGGATGAGCGTCATCTTTGTCGGTTCCTCGTTTCCGGGCGCGTCGGTGCGGTATGAGATGTCGCTTCCGCTCTATCTCGAACGGAAGGGTGCGCACGTGTTCGAATTCTTCGTGCTTACGTTTCTCTCATGGAACGTGTTCCGTACGTTCTTTCCGATGGAAAGACGCGGATTCCTGCTTCGGGCAGCTGTCGCCTTTTCGCTTCTCGCCGCCTTTCTCGATGAGACGCATCAACTCTTCGTCCCGTTCCGCGAAGGGAAGATTTCGGACGTCGGGATCGATCTTATCGGCATTTCCGTATTCGTGCTCGGATTCCTTTTCAGGTCCTGGTATCACGATGTCCGCATGAAACGTCGTGATCGGTAGATTTTCGGCACCAAAAACTCCCCGTGAAGGGGAGTTTTTTCGTATCTGAGGAAGGTTTTTACCTACATGGCCTTCACCTTCTCGATGAAGGTCTTCCATGCGTCCGGGTGTTTCATGGAAAGTTCGGAAAGGACCTTCCGGTCGAGCTCGATATTCTTCGCCTTTTCGAGGGCGATGAATTCCCGGTATTTGATGCCGTATTCGCGGAGACCGTTTCCGAGCCGGACGATCCAGAGGCTCCGGAACGATCGCTTCTTGTTGTGCCGGTCACGGTATGCGTAGACACCCGCCTTCATGACGGCTTCCTTCGCTTTCGTGAACAACTTGCTTCGGCCCCAGCGAAAGCCCTTTGCGGCTTTGAGGGTGCTCTTGTGGCGCTTTTTGGTCATGACGCCGCGCTTCACTCTGGTCATAGCGGTGCTGGTTAAAAAATATAGTGTCTATGCGTACGGGAGGCCTTTCTTGATGTTGTTCTCGTCCTGGAGTATCGCGATTCCGCGATCGCGCCGCTTCGCGCGGGTGGCGTTGCCGTTATCGCGGGAATTGTAGTGGTTCTGTCCCGTGGCGCGGCGGGTGATTTTCCCCGATCCGGTCACCTTCACTTTCTTCGATACCGACTTTCTTGTCTTCTGCTTCATAGGTTCTGGTTGTTATTCCGGGATTATGAGGATGCTGAAGCCGTTCTGGAACCGTTTCATTTCCTCCTCTACTCGGTATGGGAGCGTGAGTGTGGCGAGGAATTCATGAAGCGCGACCTTCGCTCGGTCCGGCATCGCTTTCTCGCGGCCTCGGAGGAGCACTTCTATCTTCACCTTGTGACCCTTCTTGAGGAATTTTTCCGCCTGCTCCCTCTTGAAGGTGAGGTCATGGGTGTCGGTCCGCAACCCGAGCCGGATACCCTTGATGTCGACTTTCTTCTGATTGCTCTTTGCCGCCTGCTCCTTCTTCGTCTGTTGGTACTGGAATTTCCCGTACTCGAGGATCTTGCAGACCGGAGGGCTCGCCTGCGGTGAGACCTCGATCAGGTCGAGATCGTCCTCGCGGGCCTTTGCGATGGCGTCGATCGTAGGCATCTCGCCGACCGGAACCCCGTCCGCTCCGATAAGAAAAACCGTCGGAGCAGTGATCTGCTCGTTCGATCGGAACCGGATGACTACCTGCGGTTTCGGTTTCGGACGGTGGTGCCTTCTTCGACGCATGGTCTTCTCTCTTAAAAATGTGGAGTTGATGGGAATCGCACCCATGTCCAAAATGTTTCTTCAAAATATTCTACAAGCTTAGCGTGTCTTGGATGATACTGAAAGGTAAAAGACGCGCGAAACCCTTTCAGGATCGTTTCTTCGTGCATACGGCTCGAAGCGGGAAAAAACGGAAGTCGCTTCTTGTCGTCCCGATAATATGACACCGAAACGTCCCTACCGGGAATCAGGCGTTCGATGGCTCCGCACTAAACTGAATTAGGCGAGGGCAGGCGCGAAAGAAGGAGCAAGCGCTTGCGCGAATGCGTTCTTGGCCTTGGTGATGAAGTTTGCATTTATCATCGTGGAAGCGAGTTTTACGATCATACTTCCGAGATCGGCTTGCATATTTTGAATGTGCATCCTGTCGAAACTAGACAACCCCCGCCCGCAACGCTTCGGAGCGTCATGCGCGGTGACCGTCTAGCGACTTCGCATTGCGCGTCCCATGTCCCGTTTTGCTTCGCGCTTCTTGATCGTTTCACGCTTGTCGTAGGATTTTTTTCCTTTTCCGACGGCGAATTCGAGCTTTATGAGCTGGTTCTTAGTATAGACCCGGATGGGGACGAGTGTCAAGCCTTCGACGCGGGATTTTCCTATGAGAGAGCGGATTTCCGAGCGTTTCAGGAGAAGTTTCCGTGGTCGGGAATCCTCGCTTTTTGTGTCCTTGTGGGCGTGTTCATACCGGGGAATGAGTGAATTTGTCAGGTAGAGCTCGTTTCCATGGGCGGTGACGAACGATCCCTTGAGGCTGATATGCCCTGTTTTTGCCGCTTTCACCTCGTTTCCGGACAACACCAATCCGGCCTCATAGCGATCCTGAAGCTCATAGTCGAACGATGC
>CAYVDI010000021.1:12269-17506 GCA_964450795.1 uncultured Bdellovibrionales bacterium | reverse complement strand
CTCGGACTTATCGGAACGCTTGTCGTCGTCTTCGTCTACGATCTGTCACATATGGAGATTCCGGTGTCCGCGCTCGGATTCGGGATCCTTTGGACGATTTTTTCGCTCTTCTTTCTCTGGTATTTCGCTTTGCCGCAGGAGGCCTTTCTTGACTCGCGCCTTTTCGAGGGGCTTATCGGCGGGATGATCGCGTTTGCACTTTTCTATGCGCTCGTCTTTTTCTCGAAGGAAACCTGGATGGGTGAGGGTGATGCGTGGCTTGCGCTCCTTCTTGGGCTTGTGGTTGGATGGAAACTTCTTCTACCGACGCTCACGCTCGCATTCGGGTCGGGGGCGGTAGTCGGTATCGCGCTCATCATCATGAAACGGAAGGAGCTGCAGAGCCGTATCCCGTTCGGACCGTTTCTTGCGGCCTCCATGCTTTTTATGCTCTTTTTTGGTAGAATGGTAGAGGCGAGATATTTTTTCTTCGGAATGTGAACAATCGAATCAGGAATCAGGAATCAGGAATCAGGAATCAGGCTCGAAGGAGTAGTGGGTTTACGTTGATCGAAGTCGTGGTCGCGATGGCGATTCTTTCCATCATGGCCGCGGTCACGATCACATCCATGAGTGGATCAAAAACGAAGGCGGAGCTTGATGGCGCGGCGCGACAGCTTGCCGCTGCGATCCGTGAGGCGCAGAACTATGCATTGACCGGGAAGAACCTTACCTCGACATCGACAAACCGTGCCTGCCAGTTCAGTGTCGTCTCGACGGCTGGAAGCGGGACGTTCGTTCTGAAACAGGCCAGTATGGCCGGGACGACGTGCGGGGCGCTCGCGAACGCGGTTACGTACACTCTGCAGAACGGAGTATTGTTTTCGGCTGGAGCCGGAAGCGAGGTGAGATTCGATGTCCCACGCGGGGAGCCTCGGGATAATACCGGAGCGGAGCTTGCTTCCGGGAATATCGATTTCTCATTCGCGAAGAACGGATCGACGGCGCATGTCTGCGTGTATCCGCTCGGCCGGATCGAGGAGAGGGGTGTCGGGGCAGGTAGTTGTTAGCCCGATAGAAGAATCATGTCGAATATGCATAAGAAGAGCTTGAAAGGGTTTTCCCTTGGCGAAGTGATACTTGCGGTGGCAGTGCTCACCGTTGGGCTCTTGCCGATACTTGGCGCGATGAGCGGCGCGCTCAATACTTCGCTTGGGAGTGAGGATGTGATTGTCGCGACCGGCCTTGCGCAGGAGGGAGCGGAGCTGGTTGTGAACGTGAAGGACAATAGTGTTTTGTCCGCCAATGACGCCTTCGTTGCGTTCCCTACATCGGGAGGAAGCGCACATTCTTCGAGTGATACCTGCAGGATATCGTATGACAGCGCGGTGCTGACTAATCCCTCTTCCGCGAATACGCTCGAGTGTTCCTCAAGCGGTTCGAATTGGTATGATCTTACGCTTTCCGGATCGTTCTATAAGCATACCGGCGCCCAAGGGAAGTTCAAACGGAAAATCTATCTTGTCTACGACAACCCGAATTATCTCGTCGGGAGCGCGGTATATTGGGGAGCCTATGTTCCGGGAAACGCGAATAATCGGAACCAATTTGATACCGTGCGGAGCGGTTGTACGACTGCCAATGAATGCATATTCGTGAGTGTGGAAACGACCCCATGGAAATGATGCCGGTGTTTGCTTCATGAGAAATGAAAACATATGATCGGGAAACGATCGAAAATGAGAAAAACCTTTCGACGGACGGAGTCCGGATTCACGCTTATCGAGATGGTCATATCGATGGCGATACTGATCATCATGTCGACCGCGCTCGCGGGCGCGTTCTCTTCGGGTTTTTCGACGTATGGTTCCTCTCGGGAGCTGGAGCGGAATCTCGAGACGGCGCAGTATGCCCTGAACACGCTTGAGAAGTACCTCCGAACGAGTACGGTCATCTCGGCGGCAGCTGCAAGCACTCAGGCAATGACATTTTATGATTATTCCTCCCAGAGGTGTTTTCGATATAGGATACTTGTATCAGGATCTGATAGCTATCTCGCAGCTCAATGGTTTCAAACAAGCGACCCACAAATAGGCATAGCAAGCCCTTCGAACCCATCTGCACAATGTGCTACGACTAATTCTATTTTTACTACTCAGATACCCGCTCAGGTGACGACTGGATACGTAACTGGCGGATTCAAACTTGAGCCTTCAGATAAAACTTCGTCACCAAAGAAAATCGGGAGAGTCACCGTAAATCTCTCTGTAAAGAAGGATAATGATCCTTCGTCGTTGGAGGCACGTATCCAGGCGACGGCGTCGCTCCGGGACTACACCTTCGTCGGATTTTGAGGTTTCCGAATGATCGGAACGGATTATTGACAAGCTGTCAGTTTTGTGATATCTTGTGTGTAAGTCGGGTCGTTGGACGAATGTTCGCTTCCCGTGTTTTTTGAAAATCCTTCCTGAAAATCTGAAAGGGGAACATCATGAACGTGAAATCCGTTTTGTTCGCTTTTGCCGCGCTGCTCTTTTTTTCGCTGTCTTCGTCGGCGGCTTATACCCAATCGATCGACAACTTCGAATCGGGAATCCTGAATTCCTCGAAGTGGGATATCGATCAGGGCGATGCGACGCACGCGGATGTCTTCAATGCCATTTCGGCGTTCTATGATGCTGGCGAAGGGCCGAAACTCTACTATCCGTTTGAGGGAAACTGGATGATGGTAGTTAGTGCTGGGGATCCGGTGACCAAGCTTTCGACTACATTTACCTCTTTTTCTGGTGGAAACCTGTATATGGAGGTCTTCTTCTCTGCAGTTGAGGCATATATCCCGACGTGGGGGCCGGGCTGGAGCCATAACGACTTTACCAGGGTTAAGCTCGACGACTCAGATATCTTCTATGTTGACACGGCTCATGCCAACAGTTTTGGCATCGTTGGTATCGGTATGGACAATACCGGTTGGGTGTCTCTCTCCAAACCGCTTTCGGCTGGAAAACATACCCTTGAGATCCTTGTTGAGAACGGTGGCGGTGACTACTTTCTCGACTCCCAGCTTGCGGTCGACAATATCCGCGTAACCTACGCCACGGCGCCGGTTCCGGAGGCCTCGACCTGGGCGATGATGCTGGCTGGTCTCGCTCTTCTGGGTATCGTTGCCAACCATCGGAAAGAACTGCAACGGGTCGCCCTATGACGGGTGCGATCTACCTTGAAACGGGAGGTGCTCAAATGAGTGCCACCCGTTTTTTCTTTGCCTTCCGGAGCCGGCTTTGGTATTCTGGAAACGGAATATGCGCATGGGAATATGGACAGGAACGACGCGAAAATCCGCATAGAAAAGCTCCGGGCGGAAATCGACCGCCACCGCGAGCTGTATCATACGAAGGACGCCCCGGAAATTTCCGACGAGGCGTATGATTCGCTGTTCCATGAGCTGCTCGCACTCGAGGCGGAACATCCGGAATATCGGAGCCTGACAAGTCCGACGCTCCGTGTCGGAGGGGCGCCTCTCAAGAAATTCGAGAAGATCCGGCATGAGACGCGACAGTGGTCGTTCGATGACGTGTTCGATTTCCGGGAGCTTCAGGCATGGGAGGAGAAGACGCTCCGCTTTCTCGGGAAATCCGAGTCTTCGAAGGTCGATTCGGAGTATGCCTGCGAACTGAAGATCGACGGGCTGAAGGTGGTGCTGACGTATGAGCGGGGCGAGCTTGTCCGTGCGGCGACGCGCGGGGACGGGGAGACCGGCGAGGACGTGACCGGGAACATCCGTACGATCCGCAGTATCCCGCTCAAACTCTCGCGGGCGATCGATCTTATCGCGGTCGGCGAGGTGTGGCTTCCGTCCTCGGAGCTTTCGCGTATAAACCGCGAGCGCGAGACCGCGGGGGAACCTCCCTTCGCGAACGTCCGTAACGCGGCGGCCGGCTCGATCCGTCAGCTCGATCCGAAAGTGACGGCATCGAGAAGATTGGAATCGTTCGTGTATGACATCGATCGGATGGGAACGGGTGACTCGTTGTCGTCCGGGGGCGGGGCTCTTCCGGAGACGCAGATAAGAGAGCTGGAATTCCTGAAGGAGCTCGGGTTTCAGGTGAATCCGGAATATCGTCTCTGCGCGACGCTTCAGGATGTGGAACGATACTATGAGGAATGGACGGCCAGGCGTCATGATCTGCCGTATGCGCTCGACGGTGTCGTCATCAAGCTGAACCGGCGGGATGTCCAGGAACGCCTGGGCTACACCGGGAAGTCTCCGCGATTCGGTGTCGCGTACAAGTTTCCGGCGGAAGAGGCGACGACGGTGGTCGAGGACATCGCGGTTCAGATAGGACGGACGGGCGTATTGACGCCGGTCGCCCACCTGCGTCCGGTCCGCATCGCCGGGTCGGTGGTCTCCCGGGCGACGTTGCATAATCAGGATGAGATCGCGCGGCTCGGGATCCGGATCGGAGACACGGTGATCATCCGGAAGGCCGGTGATGTCATTCCCGAGGTAGTGAGTGCCGTGTCGAATCTTCGGACGGGGTCGGAGCGGGTGTTTCGGATGCCGGATCGGTGCCCGGTGTGCGGGAGCGGTGTCGAGCGGCGGATGATTGGCGCCGGGGATAGTGAAAGTGCCGCGCTTTACTGCACGAATCCCGGATGTTTCGCCGTGGAACGGGAGGGAATCATCCATTCGGTCGGACGGAAAGGATTCGACATCGAGGGTCTCGGTGAGAAAATCGTCGAACAGCTCCTAGAAGAAGGAATCATCTCGGACATCGCCGATATCTTCGAGCTGACGGAAGGCGATCTCCTGCCTCTTGAGCGGTTCGCGGAGAAAAAAGCGACGAACATGCTCGCTTCGATCCATGCGGCGAAGCGTGTCGCGCTTTCGAAATTTCTCTTCGCACTCGGTATACGACATATCGGTGAGGAATCGGCGCATCTCATCGCGCAGGAGGTAGCGGCGAAGATTGAAGGAAAGGACCGGAGCCTCGACGGTATCATGAAATTCCTCTCATCGATGAGTCGTGATGAATGGACGGCGATCGATGGGCTCGGGGAAAAGTCCGCCGAGAGTCTGGCGAATTGGTTCGAAGACGGGAAACATATCGAGATGCTTCTGCGGCTCGGACGGCATGGCGTGGAAATCGTGTTCCCGGAAGCCGATCGGAAAGGTATGTCGCCGATTTCCGGAAAGACGATCGTGTTGACCGGAGAGCTCTCCGGCTTTACACGTGACGATGCGAAGGATATGATACGGA
>CAYVDI010000021.1:4752-12169 GCA_964450795.1 uncultured Bdellovibrionales bacterium | reverse complement strand
TTGACCGGAGAGCTCTCCGGCTTTACACGTGACGATGCGAAGGATATGATACGGAGGCAAGGCGGCCATCCCGCATCGTCGGTTTCCGCGAAGACGGATTTTGTCGTGGCGGGAGCGGAGGCGGGAAGCAAGCTTACGAAGGCGAAGGCGCTCGGCGTGCGGATCCTGAGCGAGGAGGAATTCCTGGCGATGATCGGCGGAAAATGAATCTGCAATCTTACATGTGCCTATGTTGTCGACGGAAGAGGTGAAACATATCGCGTTGCTTGCCCGCATCGGACTTTCCGATGAGGAGGTCGAGCGGTATCGGACCGATTTGTCGGGAGTTTTAGATTTTTTCAAGGAATTCGAGGCTTTGGATATGGGCGCCATAGGTGAGATCGGGATCCCGGAAAAGGAGAACGATACCCGCGAGGATCGGATGGATGATTTCGGCGCGGACGGGAAGCGGGGGATACTTTCGAATGTTCCGGATACGAAGGACGGATACATAAGGGTTCGTTCGGTATTTTAGACGCTGGAAAGAAGAATTTGCACGAGCATGATCAGACAGCTTCACGAGCAACTGAAGAATAAGGAAATCACCGCGGTCTCGCTTGCCGAGCGGTATCTTTCGGCTATCAAGGAACGGGATAGCAGTCTTTCCGCGTACCTTACGGTTCTGGACGACGAGGCCATGAAGACGGCCCGGTTCGTCGACGAGAAGATAGCGCGCGGCGAGACGATCGGAATCCTTGAAGGGATTCCCGGGGCGGTGAAGGACAACATGTGCATGGAGGGAACACGGACGACCGCCGCATCGAAAATTCTTGACAATTACATCGCGCCGTACGATGCCACTGCGATACGGAAAATCAAGGAATCGGGAGCGGTGATCTTGGGGAAAACGAATATGGACGAGTTCGCGATGGGATCGTCCACCGAGTCGAGCGCGTATCAGAAGACGAAAAATCCGGTCGATCCGGAACGGGTTCCCGGCGGTTCGTCCGGCGGTTCGGCGGTCGCGGTCGCGGCAGATATGGCGGTCTTCGCGCTCGGAAGCGACACGGGCGGATCGATACGTCAACCCGCGTCGTTCTGCGGCGTCGTGGGTCTGAAGCCGACGTATGGTCGCGTATCGCGGTACGGTCTGCTTGCGATGGCGTCGTCACTCGACCAGATCGGCCCGTTCGCGCACTCGGTTGAGGATGCGGCGATCGTCCTTTCGGAGATCTACGGATATGACGAAATGGACGTGACTACCGCCGAAAGCGACGGAAAGCGGTTTGAGGATTATCTGTCAGGCGGAATCGGTGGACTCCGCATCGGTGTTCCGAAGGAGTATTTTTCCGAGAATCTCGACGCGAAGGTTCGGAAGGTTGCGGAGTCGGCGCTCGACCGTTTTCGGTCGCTCGGCGCGGAGGTTGTCGATATCTCGCTTCCGCACGCGAAATATGCCCTTCCGGCGTATTACATCATCATGCCGTCCGAAGTAAGTTCGAACCTGGCTCGGTTCGACGGTATAAAATACGGATTTTCGGCGAATGACCAGACGGACCGTATGCCGGGATCGAGCGGGCTTCTGGAAACGTATCTCGACAGCCGCGGATACGGATTCGGAACCGAAGTGAAGCGTCGGATCATGCTCGGGACGTATGCCCTTTCAGCCGGGTATTATGATGCGTATTACAAGAAAGCTCAGGCGGTGCGGAAGCTTATCCGGAACGATTTCGTGGAAGCCTTCAAGGAGGTCGATGTCATCTTCTCGCCGACGGCTCCGGAGGCAGCATTCCGATTCGGAGAAAAACAGGGCGATCCACTCAAGATGTACCTCTCCGACATCTATACCGTGACGGCGAATCTTGCGGGGGTTCCCGCGATCTCCTTCCCTATGGGAACCGTTGAAGAGGGAGGACTGCAGCTTCCCTTGGGCGGGCATCTCATGGGGAAATGGTTCGATGAGGAGACGCTTCTGCGGGCGGCGGACGCGTTTGAAAAAACAATAAACAGATAGCGGGCAGGAAGGTCGCGCATTCCGACTTTTTGCCTTCCGTTCCGCTTCGGATCCGAGTATGTCTTTCGATGCATCGTTTCTTCTTCCATTGATCGTAACTACCGCGGATGCGATCCAATCATCGGCCCTCTTCACCATGGCCGTGTGGTTTCTCGGATTCTACACGATAGTTCTGTTCTTGGACGTCGTCATGCTGCTGTTCCTCCGGGATATCTCGGGCGATCTCAAGAAGACTCTCTACGGCGCGAAGCGGCCGCTCCTGTCACAGTCGAAATTCCAGAAACGGTGGGCGACGATCGAGACGCGCCTCGGATCGGAAAATGCGTCGCAATACAAGGCGGCCATCCTCGAAGCGGATGCGCTGGCCGACGAGATGCTTTCCGGGATAGGTTTCAGCGGAGCGAACATGGGAGAGCGACTTTCCTCCATACAAGATGGACAGATCGCCGCCCTTTCGGATCTTCGCGCCGGGCATGCGATGCGGAACCGTATCATTCAGGATCCGGCGTTCTCACTTTCCCGTGATGAGGCGGAAGCGGTGCTTTCACAGTTCCGTAAGTTTTTCGAGGAGCTGGAATTGTTTTAGGTCGGAATCAGGGGATTTTCCCGGGAATCAGGCGGCATTGACAAGGAGATGGAATCCTGATATTCTCGTGACATGTAAAGGCCCTCGAAAGGCTTTTTTTAACAGGGAAAATTATGCGTCAAGCGCTCGAATTTCTGAAAGAGGCGAAAGCGGAGCTTGAGAAAGTGAGTTGGCCGACGAAGGAGCAGATCATTCGGAACACGCTCATCGTCATCGGGATATCGGTCGTGACGGCGGTGTTCCTCGGGACGCTCGACTACGTGTTCAGCCGGCTCGCGGA
This sequence comes from uncultured Bdellovibrionales bacterium, assembly GCA_964450795.1. Taxonomy (GTDB): domain Bacteria; phylum Patescibacteriota; class Minisyncoccia; order Moranbacterales; family UBA1568; genus JAGOTT01. Next base: position 9,310 of record CAYVDI010000021.1, on the reverse strand, counting down.
GCGGTTTCTCTTCCAGTAGAAAGCATTCAACCATCATTTTTTTCGTATGGCGAAGCAGACACAACATCACGGTCGCGCATGGTACGTGCTCCACACGTACTCCGGGTATGAGGACAATGTTTCCAGGAACCTCAAACAGCGTATCGAATCGATGGATATGCAGGATTATATCTTCGATGTGTTGGTCCCGAAGGAGAAGAAGATCAAGATCAAGGCGGGGAAACGCGTCGTTGTCGAGGAGCGGATCTATCCAGGATACGTTCTCGTCGACATGATCGTGACGGACGCGTCATGGTATGTCGTCCGCAATACGCCGAACGTGACGGGGTTCATCGGTCTCGGGACCACTCCGACGCCGGTCGATCCGAAGGAGATCGAGATGCTCAAGAAGCGTATGGGAGTCGCGGAGCCGAAATTCAAGGTGGACGTGAAGCAAGGCGACGCGGTGCAGGTCATCGATGGTCCGTTCAAGAATTTCGAGGGGAAGGTTGCGGAAGTCGACGAGGAGAAAGGAAAGCTCAAGGTGCTCGTGTCACTCTTCGGTCGCGAGACGTCCGTCGAATTGGACTTCCTTCAGGTGAGGAAATCATAAAAGTCGCTGGTTCTGAGATAAGGGGACAATTAACGTAAAAGTGGATGGCGTCTATCGCTGCTTCTCATTCCACTTCCACATACGATTATGGCAAAGGCAATAAAGACGGTCATCAAGCTTCAGATTCCGGCAGGGAAGGCGAATCCGGCACCGCCGGTCGGTCCCGCGCTCGGACAGCACGGACTCAATATCCAGGGATTCTGCATGCAGTTCAATGAGGCGACGAAGGACCGCATGGGCGATATCATTCCGGCGGAAATCACGGTATACGAGGACCGGACGTTCACGTTCGTGCTGAAGACCTCTCCGGCAGCGGAGCTCCTGAAGAAGGCGGCCGGGGTCGGGAAGGGCGCGGCGAACCCGCTCAAGGACAAGGTGGGAACCGTGACCATGGAGCAGGTCCGAAAGATCGCGGAAGTCAAACTCGAGGACCTCAATGCGAACGATGTCGACGCCGCGGCGAAGATCATCGCCGGCACGGCCCGTTCGATGGGCATAAAAGTCGAAGGGTAATATCATCATTTTTTTGTGGGAGCCGGAAGGCGTTCGTACCACGACAAACCTATGAAACACGGGAAGAAGTATCGGAGCATAGAGGAGAAGATCGACGGAACGAAGGAATATGAGCTCGCAGAGGCGATTGAGCTCATCCGGGCGAATGCGGGCGCGAAATTCGACGAGTCTGTCGAGGTTCATGTGAAACTCGGTATCAATCCGAAGAAGACCGACGAACAGGTCCGGGCGACCGTCGTTCTTCCGCATGGGACCGGCCGAGGGAAGCGTGTCGCGGTCGTGACCGAGTCCGCGGCGAAGGAAGCGGAAACCGCCGGAGCGGTGCTTGTCGGAGGAGAGGAGCTCATCGCGGGCATAAAGGAAGGGAAGATCATTCCGGGATCCGCGTTCGATATCCTGCTCGCGACGCCGGACATGATGTCGAAGCTCGCTTCCGTCGCGAAAATCCTCGGTCCGAAAGGACTGATGCCGAGCCCGAAGAACGAGACGATCACCGCGAAGATCGCAGAGGGGGTGGAAATGCTCGGAAAAGGAAAGAAGGCGAGCTTCAAGAACGACGACGGAGGGAATGTCCATCAGGTCATCGGAAAACTCTCGTTCGACGCTTCCGCGTTACTTGAAAATTACGCGGCGCTTCTCGAAACGCTTTCCCGGTTGAAGCCGGAAGGATTGAAGGGAAAATTCGTGAAATCGATCGTGATCGCCTCGACCATGGGACCCGGAGTCCGGGTCAAGGTGTAATACTGGACGAAAACAGGCCATAGCGGCCTGTTTTTCATTTGAAGTCGGACTTCGGACATGGTACAATGCCTGGGAACTTGAACATATCATCGTGAAATATGCCTGGGAAACAGAAGAAGATCATCATCGGCATCGCAGGGGAAATCGCGTCGGGAAAGGATACCGTCTCCCGGTATTGCGTGAAGAAACATGGAGCGAGCATGTATCGGTTTTCCGATGTGCTCCGGGATATCCTGAAACGTCTGCATCTTGAGGAAAACCGGAAAAACCTTGCCGCCGCGTCGCTCATGCTCCGTGAGACGTTCGGAGACGATATCTTCGCGCGATCGATCGTTCAGGAAATCGAGAACGACCCGAACGGCATCATCGTGATCGACGGGGTCCGGCGGAAATCCGACGTGAAGAACATACAGGGAGTGCTCGGATTCACGCTTCTCTATATCAATGCCGACCCGAAGCGGCGGCATGAACGCATGCAGACCCGGAACCAGAATGCGGATGATACCACGAAGACGTTTGAGGATTTTCTCCGTGACAGCGAACTCGAATCCGAAACGGAGATACGGAAGCTTATGGATGAGGCGGACTGGGTTATCGACAACAACGGAACGCTCGACGACCTGTACGCCGATACGGACCGCTTCCTTGAGAAGCTCCGTGGCGGCGAAAGCGAATCGAAACATTCGTGGTCATGGAAGTCATTGTGGAAAAGATGAGTATGAGAATAATGGTGAAACGGCTCCATCCGGACGCGATCATCCCGCATTACGCGCTTTCCGGGGATGCGGGGATGGATCTCTATTCGGTGGAGGACGCGGTGCTCCGGCCGATGGAACGGCGGTCGGTGGCCACCGGAATCGCGATGAAGATACCGGAAGGGTTCGTCGGGCTCATATGGGACAAGAGCGGCATATCGCACAAAAACGGCGTGAAGACCCTGGGCGGGGTCATCGATAGCAATTATCTCGGTGAATATCTCGTCGGACTCGTGAATCTCGGTGATGACGACTTCGAGATACGAAAAGGGCAGAAGATAGCGCAGATTCTCATCCAGAAGGTCGAAGTTCCGGAAACGGAGGAGGTTCCGGATTTCGGAATCGAGACGGAGCGCGGAGAGAACGGATTCGGAAGTACCGGGAAATAAGAGCCGATTTGAATTTTCCATTTTGATCGTCCTATGAAATACCTACCCGTCATCGGCATGGAAGTCCATGCGGAGCTCAAGACCGAATCCAAGATGTTCTGCTCGTGCAAGAACGGCCGTGGACTCGAGAAGGAGCCGAATATCCATATCTGTCCGGTCTGTACCGGTCAGCCGGGAACGCTTCCGACGCCGAACCGGAAAGCGATCGAATCCGTTCAGCGGGCCGGGCTTGCGCTCGGATGCACCCTGAGGCTTCATTCGAAATTCGATCGAAAGAATTATTTCTACCCGGATCTCCCGAAAGGATACCAGATATCCCAGTATGATGAGCCGTTCTGCGAGAGGGGGAAGCTCGAGATCCGTCCAGGGAAGACGGTGGACATCACCCGGATCCACATGGAGGAAGACACGGGGAAATCGGCGCATCCGACCGGCGCGGATTATACGCTTGTCGATCTCAATCGCGCCGGTGTTCCGCTCATGGAGCTCGTGACCGAACCGGATATCGAATCCGGCGATGACGCGCGGCTGTTTTGCCAGAAACTGCAGCAGATCCTCCGTTATCTCGACATTTCCGATGCGGACATGGAGAAGGGGCAGATGCGTTGTGAAGTGAATATCTCGCTTCATCCGGAGGGAACGGAAAAGCTTTCCGGAACCAAGGTGGAGATAAAGAACCTGAACTCGTTCAAATCCGTAGCGGGAGCGATCGACTACGAGATCAGGCGGCAGACCGAGGCGCTCGACGCGGGAGAGAAGATCGTTCAGGAGACCCGCGGGTGGGACGAGGGGCGGCAGGCGACCGTTTCCCAACGCAAGAAGGAGTCCGCGCATGACTATCGGTATTTCCCGGAGCCGGATATCCCGCCGTTCTCATTCACGTCGGAATATGTGGAGACGCTTCGCGGGACGCTTCCGGAATTGCCGGATGCCAAGACGAAACGATTCCAGGAGTCTTTCGGTCTTTCGGAATCCGATGCGGCGCTTCTGACCGCGGAACGGGAATTCGCCGCATACTACGAGGCGGTCGTGTCCGAACTTGAGGAGAAAGTCGATTCGCACGAAGTCGAATTGCCGATCGAAAAGACGTGCAAGCTCGCGGCGAACTACATGATCACCGAACTCCGGAAACACTTCGCGAAAACCGGGGAGAACATCTCCCATATCCGGATCACGCCGGAGAATTTCGCCGAGTTCATCGCGATCATCGCCGTCGGGAAGATCAATTCGAGCGCGGCACAGACGGTGCTCGAGGAGATGTACCGTGGCGGTGACAACGACCCGTCACATATCATCGAACGGCTCAATCTGGCGCAGGTGAGCGACGAGGGCGAACTCGAGACGATCGTCGATGCTGTCCTTGCCGCGAACGAAAAATCCGTCATCGATTTCAAGGCAGGCAAGCAGAATGCCTTCCAATTCCTCATCGGACAGATCATGAAGGAAACGAAGGGAAAGGCGAACCCGAAGGTCGTCTCGGAGATTTTGAAGAAAAAACTTTGAGTATCGGCGTAAAAAATAAAACATAAAGTGTATGGGAAATAGAAATGTCCCACTCGGAATTGCCG
>CAYVDI010000021.1:0-4652 GCA_964450795.1 uncultured Bdellovibrionales bacterium | reverse complement strand
AAAAAATAAAACATAAAGTGTATGGGAAATAGAAATGTCCCACTCGGAATTGCCGTCGGTGTGATTCTGCTGGTCGCGGGAATCGTCGGCGTTGGAATCTATTGTCAAAGCACCGCTTTCTCGAGTGCTGATCCTGTTGTGGTATCCGCGATGAAGCCCCGGGTTTCATCGCAGAAGGTGATGGCCAAGACCTATCGCAACGATGTTTATGGACTCGAATTTTCCTGTTCGCCCGAATGGGGGAATGTCGATACGGAAAAAGGGCGGTTGTATATAAGGGGGAATGGTAATTGGATTTTTCAGCTGGATACGCAAATGGAAAATCCCGTGGAGAACGATTTTTATCGTATTCCGAAAAACGCCTCCGTTGATGATTGGATCATAAAGAAACAGGGGAAGGCGTACAAAGATGAAGGCGACGGATATTTTTCCAACAAGGTCGGGTCGGAATTTGACATTGCCGGGCTGAAAACGCTCCATCTGGTGAGTCGGCAACAGCAAGGTGGAAGCTATGACGAATTCTACTTCGTGAAGGATGGGCGATTGTTCGCTCTGACGATAGTGAATGATCCTTTGATGATGGAGGATTTGAAGTTAGATGATGATTCCCAGTGGTATACGCGGATATTGAGAAGCTTTAAAACTACGAATGTCCGGTAGAGTGACTTTCGGATTTATTTCCATTCCATCTCCAGTCCCTCTCGCTCGAGGCGGCGGAGGAAGGTGAGTTGGCGTTTGGCGTAGTGTTTGATGTCCTTGAGAAGTTCCGCTTCCATCTCCTCGCGGGAGATTTTCCCTTGGAGAAACCGGGCGCACCACCAGTATTCGAGTCCGAATTCCTCGAGTCGTTCCCAGGAAACGCCTTCGTCATGGAGGCGTTTTACTTCGTCTATCATACCTTGTTCAAGCCTTTCTTTGAGTCGTCTTTCGATGCGTTCATGAAGAACTGCTTTTTCGGGGTTGAGAATGATGATGTCGCAGTCGGTTTTCCGTTTCTGTCTCCCGAGCCGGGGAACTTTTCCGAGACGTTCGACGATCTCGAGCGCGCGGATGAGACGGACTTTGTTCTTCGCGTCGATATTGGCGGCGCGTTCAGGATCTTTTTCCTGGAGCATTCCAAACAGTGCCTCGGCGGAGAACGTGTCGAGTTTCGCGCGGAGTATCTTGTCCGGTTTCACTTCCGGGAATGATGTTCCGGAAAGAAGAGCCTCGACCCAGAATGCGGTACCACCGCACAGGATCGGGACCTTGCCGCGTTTTTCGATCTCCGTGGTCGCTTTCTTCGCGTCACGGAGGAAGTGCGTGACGTTGTATTCACGCTTCGGCGACGCCACGTCGATGAGATGATGGCGGATTCCTTCCGAGAAGAATCCTCCGGTCGGATCTTGGCTGGTGTCGCGCGGCACTTTTCCGGTCCCGATATCCATTCCGCGGTATACCTGTCGCGAGTCGACGGAGATGATTTCCCCGCCGATTTCCTGCGCGAGCCGTATCGCGTAGTCGGATTTCCCGGAAGACGTGGGGCCAAGGATGACGAACATCATAAATGCAATCTACATTTCTATCCTTTCAACCCCTCCGACGGCTTTTAGCCGTTCCAGTGTCTGATCGTCGATATCCGCCAGGAACGCGGTCCGTATCTTCGTCCCGTCGACGGAGACGAAGACCCTGGTTCCGCCGGTCGGCGTATTCTTCAATATTTCCGACAGGCCGTCAATGGCGGTCGCACCCTTCTCCGCATCGAGGAAGATGACAGCCGTCTTCTCTGTCCGATTTTCGGCTTTCGGTTCGTTTCCGGTCGTCGTCTGCCGACTGTTTTTTCTCATCGCCTGGACGCTTCGGAACCGCTCCACATCCTCTTCGGAGAGCGGTGTGACGGAATCGGTCATGACCTTCGCTTCGCCGTCGCGTCTGGAAATTTTCCCATCCACGATGACGATGGCACCCTCTTTCCAGTAGCCCTCGGTCTTTTCCGCGATACGCGGGAAGATGACGAGCTCCGTGCGTCCGGTCAGGTCCTCAAGCCCGATGAAGAACATCGGAGCACCGTTTTTCGAAGTGATCTTCTTCGCGGTCGCGACGACGCCGCCGAGTCGGACCTGCGCTTCGTCCGGTCGGTTCGCGATATCGTGGATCGGAACGGTCGTTTCGGCGAGATATGATGCGTATCCGGAGAGCGGATGATCGGAAACGTAGAGTCCGAGAAGCTCTTTCTCCCAAGAGAGTCGGTCTTTCTTCGAAGCCGGAGTCACGTGCTCGAGTCGGACTTTCGGTTTTTCCATGGAGAGATCGCCGAAGAGGCTTATCGCATGGGTCTCCTTCACTTTCTCCACGTTCTTCGAGAAGGAGAGGATGTTGTCGAGATTCGCGAGGAGCGTTCCGCGTTCGCCGAGATGGTCGAGCGCGCCGACTTTCGCGAGTGCCTCGAGCGATTTCTTATTGAGATCTTTCGTCCGTACCCGCTCGAGAAAATCCTCGAGATCCTTGTACGGACCACCCTGTTTCCGTTCGCGGACGATTTCTTCCGCCGCTGGACGGCCGACATTCTTGATGGCATTCAGGCCGAACCGGATATATTCCCTCCCATCGTCGCCTGAGATGACGGCGAAACCCTCGAAGCTCTCGTTGACGGATGGGGGAAGCGTTTCGATTCCCACTTCCTTCGCTTCGGCGACCTCTATGGCGATCCGGTCGGTATCATGTTGGTCGGAAGTGAGGAGTGCCGCCATGAATTCGGCCGGATAGTGCGCCTTGAGATAGGCAGTCTGGTATCCGATGAGCGCGTAGCAGGCGGCGTGGGACCGGTTGAATCCGTATCCGGCGAACGGTTCGATGAAGTCGAATACCTTTTCCGCGACTTTCTTCTCCACTCCTTCCGAGACGGCGCGGTCGATGAATTTGATGCGCTGCTCGGCGATGAGCTCCTTGATCTTCTTTCCCATCGCTTTCCGGAGCACGTCCGCCTCGCCGAGGCTGAATCCGGCAAGATCGCGCGCGATCTGCATGACCTGCTCCTGATAGACGGCGACGCCATACGTATTCCGGAGTATCGGTTCGAGTTTCGGATGGAGATATTTCACCGTTTTCCGGCCATGTTTTCCGTCGATGAAGTCCGGGATCCAGTCCATCGGTCCCGGACGATAGAGCGCCACCATCGCGATGATGTCCTCGAAAACGGTCGGTTGAAGCTGCTTCAGGTATCGTTTCATGCCGTTCGATTCGAGCTGGAAGACGCCGGTTGTCCGCGCCTCCTGAAGGAGCCGATACGTGTCCGGGTCGTCGAGCGGGATCTTGTCGAGAACGTCCGACGGGGATGCGTCCTCCGGAAGTTCGAGGCGTTTCGCGAGGTCGGGGAACTTTCCAAGCGCCCGGATGATCCGGATCGCGTTCTGCATGATGGTGAGGTTCTTGAGTCCGAGGAAATCCATCTTGAGGAGCCCGATCTTTTCCACGACGCTCATCTTCGTCGATGAGGCGTACTGTGTCACCATGCCGTCGCCGTGTCCGGAAACATGCTGGAGCGGGGAGTAGCTGACGACCGGATCCTTCGTCACGACGACACCGCACGCGTGCACCGAGGCGTGGCGGGCGTTCCCTTCGAGTTTCTTCGCGGTGTCGATGATCCGTTTCGCGTCCTTGTTCTCGTCGTAGAGTTTCTTGAGGTCCGGCACCTCCTCGACGGCTTTCGAGAGCGAGGTGAACATCGGAATCATCTTCGAGATCTGATCGCAGAAGGAGTACGGGAAACCGAGCGCGCGGCCGGTATCACGGATCGCCGCTTTGGCGGCCATCGTTCCGAACGTGATGATCTGCGCGACGTGGTCCGCCCCGTATTTCCCTCTCACGTAGTCGAGGACGTCGTCGCGTCGGTCGTCGGCGAAGTCCATGTCGACATCCGGCATCGAGATGCGCTCCGGATTGAGGAACCGTTCGAAGAGGAGGTCGTAGGTGATCGGATCGAGGTTTGTGATTCCGGTGAGATAGGCGACGAACGATCCCGCGGCCGATCCGCGGCCCGGGCCGACGACGACGCCATGTTCCTTCGCCCAGTTCACGAAGTCGGCGACGATAAGGAAGTACGAGGCGAACCCGGTCGTCTTTATGACACCGAGCTCGTACTCGAGCCGTTTCCGGTGTTCGGGCGCGACCGTGTCACCGAACCGTCTGTCGAGGCCCTTTTCGCATAGTTCCGCGAGATATTCGTCGGCGGTCAGTCCGTTCGGGACGTCGAAGTGCGGGAGCTGGGTCTCGCCGAGGTGAATCTCCACGTTGCATCGGTCGGCGATCTTCTGTGTATTCTCGATGGCTCCGGGGAAGTCCTTGAAAAGACCTTCCATTTCTTCGGGGGAGCGGAACGAGAGGTTGAGATGCGTGAGGCGGGGACGATTCTCCTGTTCGACCGTCCAGTTGTTCTGGATGCACATGAGGATGTCGTGCGTGTCGCGATCCTCCGGGTGGAGATAGAAGACGTCGGCGGCTGCGACGAGCGGAATGCCGGTCTCCTGGCTCATCTCCCGAAGGTTGCCGTTGATGTTCGCCTGGTTCTCGTATTCGATGTTCGGTCCGACCTCGAGATAGAAACGATCTTCGCCGAATATTTCCCGGTATTCGATCGCGGTCGCCTTCGCGGCTTCGTAGTTGTCGTAGATGAG
>CAYVDI010000020.1:0-17569 GCA_964450795.1 uncultured Bdellovibrionales bacterium | reverse complement strand
GGGGCGGTTCCTTTTCTCCTCCTTGACGAAAAAGAAAATTTATGTTTTCATGAAATGCTTCTGCTTCGAGGGATATCAGCCTTTTGGAGTTTGTGGAGAGTGCTCTCCCAGGAGGCTTTTATCCGTAGAATCCTTATTAAATTAAAGGCTTCTTAAGCAGACAAACGTTATGTTTCGGAAAAGTTTTGCAAAACGGCATGCCGCACCGAAATCGTCGGGGAATAGGCTCCACGGAGGCGGTCGGGGATTTTCCACGACCAGGACCGTGCGCGGGAAACGCAAGGAGACGAAGTTCGATATCTCGCTTTTCGTGAAGAAGGCGATCAGGACGACTGAGACCGAAAGTTTCAACCCGAAGCATCGCTTCGAGGATCTCGATATCCATGAGAAGCTCAAAAAGAACATCGTCTCACGCGGGTATATCCATCCGACGCCGATTCAGGATGGCGCCATCCCGCATGTCATCAAGGGTCGCGATCTCGTCGGGATCGCCAATACCGGCACCGGGAAGACGGTCGCGTTCCTCGTGCCGCTTATCAGCAAGGTATTCGCACGGAGAACGGAGCGGGTGCTCATCATGACGCCGACTCGCGAACTCGCCCTCCAGATCGAGGAGGAGTTCAGGGATTTCTCCCGCGGGTCCGGTCTCCGTTCGGCGATCTGCATCGGCGGCGCCGGCTTTCCGAACCAGCTTCGCGCGCTCGCTGCCCGACCGAATTTCGTCATCGGGACTCCGGGAAGGATCAAGGATCTCATCGCGCGGAAAGCACTCGACCTCTCGACTTTCAACAATATCGTGCTCGATGAGGCGGATCGGATGCTCGACATGGGATTCATCAAGGATATCCGCGAGATCCTCTCACTGCTCGCGCCGAAACGGCAGTCGCTCTTCTTTTCGGCGACGATGCCGCGCGCGGTGGCGGAGCTTACGAAGAAGTTCCTCACCGATCCGGTAACCATCGAGATCAAGTCGCGCGCGACATCGGAAAATGTGGAACAGAACGTTCTCGTCGTGAAGAGCTCGGATCAGAAGGTGGAAATCCTTCACGACCTTCTTTTGAAGGAGGAATTCAGGAAGGTCCTCGTGTTCCGTCGGACGAAACGGTCCGCTGAGAATCTTGCTCGGACGCTCGTCCATCGCGGATTCCGGGCGGAGGCGATCCATGGCGACAAGTCGCAAGGCCAGCGCGAACGCGCGCTCCGGAAATTCACGCAGGATCAGGCGCAGGTGCTGGTCGCGACCGACGTGGCTGCTCGCGGGCTGGATATCCCGAATGTGACGCATGTCATCAATTACGATCTTCCCGAGGTCTATGAGGATTATATCCACCGGATCGGCCGGACCGGTCGCGGAACGAAGACCGGAAATGCGCTCACGTTCGTGGAAGAGGGGAAGGATATGTAGTGTGTCCTTCCTTGGAACCGCCCCAAGGGGCGGTTTTTTTCTTTCTTGAGAGAGGGATATCTGGTAGAATTATGGAGACAAAAAGGATTCATAAAAAAACGTATGGACAAGAAAAAAGTTCTCTTGGTAGCGGTGGCGTTCCTGGTGCTTTCGGTCGCGCTGCTTGCGGCGGTCTCGTCGGTACCGGTTGCCCAGAAACTCGGTGGGAAATATCCGGATATCCCATCGGTCATCCCGAAAGGTCTCCTTCCGAAGGAATCGGGAGAGGGGCTTGTGAAGTTCGAATCGGCGGAGGAGTTCGGCCGATATCTTGCCGACTCGCGCGCTTCAGGTATGGGAGGATATGGGATGGGTGGAGGTGTGATGGCGATGGGTGTCGCGGAAATGGCTCTCGACTCGTCCGCTTCCCCGAAGATGGCTCCGTCTGCGGCGAGAATCGGGCAGAACGGAGTTGGCCGGGTGTCGTCGACGAACGTGCAGGTCGCGGGAATCGACGAGCCGGATATCGTGAAGACCGACGGGACGTCGATCTATTTCTCGCATGAACCGGACTACCGTGTTTTCGATACGCCGATGCCGATGATGGAAAAACGTGCTGCGGTTGGCGCGGAAGGAGTTTCTATGGTCGCTCCCGATCGGTACGCCCCGAAGGGACGGACGGACGTTATCGCTGCATCTCCTACTAATGAGCTTTCGAAGATCGGGTCGCTCGACCGGAGCGGGGAGATGCTTCTCTTCGGTGAAACACTTGTCGTGTTTGATGCATCCAGGCGCGATATCGTCGCCTTCGATATTTCCGACAGGAAGAATCCGAAGGAGAAGTGGTCCATGCGGCAAGGTGATAGCACCGAGCTCGTCGCGGCGAGGAAGTACGGGGACCGGCTCTACCTCGTTGAGCGGACGTGGACGAACGATTCACAGCCGTGTCCGATCATGCCGTTGTCTCTCGGGTCGGAAAAGCTCACGATCCCTTGCACGGACATCTATCGGCCCGTATCACCGGTGTCCGCTGATTCCGTCTTTACGGCACTCTCAGTCGATCCCGATACCGGGAAAGCGGATACGAAGACCTCGTTCATCGGCTCATCCGGCCAGTCGACGGTGTACATGAGCGAACATGCGATCTATGCGACCTATCCGAAAACGGGCGATCCGATCCGGTATATCGTCGGATTCTTCGAGAAGAATCGGGACCTTCTTCCCGAGGGGGTGTTCGAGAGGCTCGAGAAGCTTTCCGGGTATGATATCAGCGTCTCCGCGAAGATGACGGAGTTCTCGGAAATCATGTCGAAGCTCTCGCTCGGTCGGGATCAGGATGATCAGCTTCGGATCCGAAACGAGATGCAGAACAGGATGACGGAATACGCGAAGGCGCATCTCCGCGAACTCGAATCGACCGGTATCGCGAAGCTTTCGGTTCCGGATCTTTCCGTCGAGGCAGCGGGGTCCGTTCCGGGAAATCTCCTGAATCAGTTCTCGCTTGACGAGTATGAGGGAAATCTCCGTGTCGCCACGACGGTCGGGAACAGGAATTTCTTCTGGTTCGGATGGGGCGGCGGCCGTGATGCGAGCGCGAACGATATCTACGTTCTCGGATCGGATCTCGACCGGAAAGGCGAACTGCTCGATCTCGGGAGAGGTGAGCGGATCTATGCCGCGCGGTTCATCGGCGAGACCGGTTATCTCGTGACGTTCCGCGAGACCGACCCGTTCTATGTGTTGGATCTTTCGGACCCGGATCATCCGAGGGAGGCCGGGGAACTGAAGATTCCGGGGTACTCGTCCTATCTCCATCCGCTCGGGAAGGATGTGATTCTCGGTATCGGGAATGAGGATGGAAAGGTAAAGCTTTCACTCTTCGATGTCTCCTCGCCCGATTCGCCGCGCGAGATGTCGAAGTATACCCTTGACGAATACTGGTCGGAAGCGGCGCAGAATCACCACGCGTTCCTCGCCGATCCGGAACACCGGGTATTCTTCCTTCCCGGCGGTCAGGGCGGGTATGTCTTCTCGTATAAGGGAAACGAGCTTTCGCTCGCGAAGGCTGCGAAGGATGACCGCATCAAGCGCGCGCTCTTCATCGGCGATGCGTTCTACGTCGTGAGCGAGGATGCGGTGTACTCGTTCGATGAGAATACGTGGAGAAAGATGGCTGAATTGGATTTGAAATGATTCAGATCGCTTGTATCTTCCAATAGCGTTCAATGAATTTTGATGATGCGCCTACTTTATTTGCATACGACGCGTATATTTTTCTGCAGTCAGTACAGTCAAGAAAAAATTCTTGGAATTGACTTTTATAGAGCATCATTGATTCGATTTTCTTTGAGAAATCTTTTACGGAGATTATCATTGATGTGAGCTTGTGATATTTTTTTTGTTTTTGGTGAAGGGCTATAAGTCGATAAAGGTACCAGCTAACAACAGGTAAAGCGAGCCAGCGCAGTCCCTTCGGTCGAAGGTTGCGCATAAGCGCGGTATCGAAAAGTGAGCGGACTGCAGAGAGAGACGCATTTCCAGGTTGAGCTGCGACGAGACTTTGATCATTTGAATCACATTCATAAATCCCAATTTCGTCGAGTCGAAGTCGGGTCATGTGTGGCATAAGACAGTATGGAGCATCTTCGTAGAATATGAGATTCTCTTGTCCTATCCAAGGCTCAAAAAGCCTATAGGTCAGCAAATGATCGACCTGCCAGCCGATAGCGAGAGGCAGATAGAGTTCATCGTATTCAATATTTTTCAAATACGTGAAAATTCGTTTTCTGAGTGTGACGAGGTATTCTCCGCAATCTTCCGCGATTGGTGGTTTAAAAATATTTCCGATCGAATGATATTCTTCGCGGCGAAAATAACAATCGAGTTCTCCGAAAGAAACTGATACGTATCCGAGGGATTCTTTCGAGGCTGATTCTTCGTCATGACGACTGTCGTCTAGTACGATGCTGTAATCTTTTGTTGCGTTAAGAAAACGGGTAAAGACGTTAAGAACGAGCACTGGTCCTTCGTGCACGAGTTGCGTGATTCTGTGCCCGCAAGAAAAAACGGCATCGTCGAGGTGTGGAGAAATGATAACAGCTCTATATCGCATAACGAGTGTCTATGGCAGTTAGTCAGGCTCTTGCTATTGCCGCTTGGTAGACGCTCTCGATGGAATCCGTTGTATATTCTGTTCGGTATTCTTGCGCTTTCTCCCAGCTGGCTTCACCCATTTTCATCCGAAGAACTGGATCCGTTGCGAGGGTGATCAAATATTCGGCCAATTGACTTGGAGATTTCGGATTGACAATGTACCCATTTATTCCGGGTTTCACTAATTCATTAGATGACACGATGGCACTTGTGACGATAATTGGTTTTCGAAACCACATCGCTTCGATCGCAGAAATTGGCTGAGCCTCTTCTATGGAAGGAAGAACGAATAAATCACAATCTGCGTAGTACGCTGCTAACAGATCATGTTTTATGAAGCCATGGAAGCGAACGCGTTCTGTTATACCAAGCTCCTTTGCTTGTTGTACGAGTGTGTTTTTTTCTGGTCCAGCTCCAACAATGTCCAGCGTCGCCTTTGGGATGGATTTAAAAAGTATTTTGCATGCCGCTATAAGGAGGGGGATATTTTTTTCTGCGGCGAGCCGGCCGGTGTAGAGAATTGAAAATGTATTGTGGTTATCGCGTGGAGGGATGCTTGAGAGCTCATTGTTGAATGTAATCGCATTTGGAATAAATCGTTTTGGAGCTTTGATTCCTTCGAGTGTTAATTTTTCGATAAGATTTTTCGACGGAACAATGACAAAATCGCACATGTTTTTGTATTTGACTATCTGCTGCTCGACTATTTTTTTGAATGGGCGCATAAATAAGGGTTGCACAAGGACGTGCGCGCCAAAATGATAAGTGGATACCTGCGGGATTCCGAGTGATTTCGCTATTGAACATACCCGCTTCATCATGAAACCGAGATAATGATGGTGAATTATATCCGGTCGTTCCGTTTTAATGATATGGCGTATCAGCTTTGTAGATGGTAATGCCTGGTAGAAGCCGTATATTTTTATAGTCGGAACCCTATATATGTGGATGTTTTCCCATATTTCTTTTTTCGGTTCTCCTCGCCTCCGTGAGGTGATAACGGATACAGAGTGACCTCTTCGAGCGAGTTCCTTGGTAAGCTGCTCCAAATGGATTCCTACTCCAGTCATTGCTGGTCGAAAGTCATCGGAGACCATCGTTACGGAGAGATTTTTTTTCATTGCAGTGTCGTTGTGCTTATGAGTGAGTGCTATTTTTTGCTTGATTTCCCGAAATATATCATAATATTTTCTTTTTGACGATGTTTCATTTCGTATGCGCTATTTACAAGGTGGACGCTTTTTGTGAACAATGATAAATGCTATATTGGTTCCGTGGATCGTCTGATTCGGTGTTTCTTTTTCGAAATTTTTGGATTACAAACTTAACGGTTATGAGTATGTCGGAATCCGTTCCTTTCCGTAAGATCATCGAGGAAGCAAGGTTTGCTCCATCAGGAGACAATATTCAGCCTTGGCGGCTAGAATTCGATGGAGAACACGATATGCTTGTATATCGGAATCAGCCGAAAGAGCTTTCTGAATATCCACCATATTTTATTACGGGGACCTATTTTGGTATTGGAGCATTTATCGAGCACATAGTTATTGCCGCGCGTCAATTTGGGTTTGAAACGGAAGTATTTTACAATGATCATTTCGATGAATATGACGATTTCATTTCGCGAATCCATTTCCGGAAAAGCGATTGTGAATCTGACCCGGAGAATGCGCTACTTTTCAATGCTTTTCGTAAACGTGTGACAAATCGATTCCCGTTTCTCCGCAGCTCAATGAGCTTATCAATCAAGAAGAATTTTTCGGAAATAATCGAAAGGGCTGGCGGGAATATCGTTTGGCTGGAAGGGGGAGACATGCTTCGAAAGACGGGATATGCACTTTCGTTGCATGATGATTTTTATTGGGAACACAAATCGTTGCATGATAATCTTGTGAAAACTGTTCATTCGACTCGTGTGGCAAATCGGTTGAAAACAGGTATGCCGATTGAAACGCTTGGTCTTGGTTTTTCCGGTTATTTTCTTAAATCAGTATTCCTGCTCGCCAAGAAAGTCCCTTGGTTTTGGAAAATGGTCGCTTGGCAATCGAAAAGAAAAACAAGGCAACTCGCGCTTCATTCGGCTGCATTTGGGTTTGTTTGTCTGCCAAAAAAGTTAGATCAAAGGGTGTATGAATCAGGTTGGAATGGAATGGATCATGTTGTTGGGGGGCGCATCGCGGCTCGTCTTTGGTTGCTTGCCACGGCTTCCGGTATCGGTTTTCAACCGGCGTACGCGTTTGTTGCTATGACAATGAACGAAGGGAATGCTGTATTTGGAGATCAATTTCTTATTGCGAATCGTTTGATGATGCGATTTCTCCATGAGCAGGTTCCTCTCATTGACAAAGAAACTCTGGTATTTGCCTTTCGGATAGGGTATAGGAAAAAAGGGGAAGTCCCGATGTCTCCGAGAAAGACGGTTGATATGATTCTCAGTTAGCCGTCTTTATCCTGCTCATTCGATTCTGAATCTCGAAACTTTTCGTACTATCGCGCATCAGCACGCTTTTTTAAACAAAAAACTTTTTACTACTGATGTGTATTGTAAATTTAGCGCATGCGACGCTTGTTTTCTTTTGAAAGATACCGTATAATTTCCAATCAGATATGTAAGTGGCTTTTGATTGTTTATGATCCGTACGCCCGCAGAAAAGAATTTAATCGCAAAGACAAGCATCGCTTTTTTTCAGATCTGTACGTATATACTTATTTCCCGGGTTTTCCGCCGTTTTTTCTTGGCGAATCGAAATGTTTCCCGGACGATAAATCAACTTAGAAGGGGGTCGCTTATCATTTCGAATCATCAGTCAATTCTTGATCCCTTTATTACCCTTTCGTATCTTCCCTTCCGTTCTTTCTTAAAGATGTTGCCGCTTCGATTTCCGATGACTCATTCATACTATCGCTGGCTTCCTTTTTTATGGTTGCTTGGCGCATACGATATTGGCGTAACCAAGAGGGAGAGAATGGCCGGCTTGTTTCGAACAAGGAAATTTCTCTTTGATCGAGAAAGCGTGATGATTTTCCCGGAAGGGAAGATCTCCGATGAAAACGAGATTCTTGATTTTCAGAAAGGAGTCACGTTTCTTACCGATATCGCAGCAAATGTGATTTTTGTGAAGATGGAAGGCTTCCATCAGAAAAACTGGTTCAATATGAAAGTTCGTCGCTCCGTCATTTTTAGTGAAGTTCAGAGTTTTGATGACGTTGGGAACTCTGAAAATTTTCGGACATTTATCCGGAAACTTTCGACAAATTGAGGTTGAAGGAAATAAAACAGCGATTCTCACAGCATTCAACCAGCAAGAGGTGTCGCGGCGATTTTCGATGATTTGTTTTCAGGCTTTCCCTTCCATTCGCATTTTTCTGAGGAGGAAAAATTTTTTTATCAACTGTAACGGATTTCGGTTTCCTCCCGGAAGCCAGACCCTCCTTAATTTTCCAACAAACGGATCAAAGTGTACTGAATAGGGCGCCGGATGTATTTTCTTTTTCTGACCAAGGATAATTTTCACTGTCTCTGTCACAGCCAAATTGGCGCAGAGAAGTGTTCCTAAGACCAGCGAAGGGATGGCTTTTCTCTCAAGGTTGATGCTGACGGCAGTTGGTTTAAAGTAGCTTCTTTGAATGAGCGATGGTCCGATTCCTAGTGCGAACTGGATCATTTTTTCCTGTTTGCTCATTAGAGGGGTGATATTAAAATATTTCTCGAGGCTCATCCCATTTGGATCGAACACCATCATAGCGGATCCGAATCCGATAGATGCGGCATTTATCACGTAGAGTCCCTTTTTCCGTGCTTTTTGAAAGAGAAGCTCCCTTGCTTCAATCTCAAAGAATTCAATCGCATCGATGACAACGGTAGCGTTGTCCAAGAATTCATCCACTGTTTCCTCGGTAATTCCCCGATCAAAAGTTCGCACCTTGCAGTAAGGATTGATAGATTTGATGAGTTCTTCCACGGCTGAAACTTTTGTTTTCCCGAGCGTATGCACGCCGGATCCCATTTGCCGGTTCAGATTCGAAAAATCGTATCGATCGTTGTCGGCAATGTGGAGTGCGCCGACTCCGAGTCGAGCGAGAGCGTAGGCATAGTTTCCTCCGACGCCACCGAGTCCGGCAACCGCTACAGTTGCATTTTTGATTTGACGCTGACCTTTCTCCCCTAAGAGGCCGATGTTGCGAGAGAATGCTTCCGTATAGAATGATGGTGCATCCTCAATGATTTTTTTAAACCGTTCTTCGATATTCGTCATAGAAAGCGTATAATAAATTATGATTCATAAAAGCCTTATAGTATACTCTTTTTATTGGGAATAAACAAAAAACGTTTGTTTTCGGCTAAATACGGTGGTATGCTTGGAGGGTAGAGTGATAAAGATATGCGGTATGTTTGGGGTACGAATGTTTGAGTGGTATATGCGTTCGTTGTGGCCGCTTCATCGGTTATTCGTTCGAAACCGACTCTCGAAGCGTTGCGCACGTTGCCTGATTTCTGAAAAACAAGGACCATTGCAAGATGGTCTCTGTTTGTTTTGTTTGAATGACCAAGCGCAAAAAATTGAGAGCGGTGTTTCTTTAAATGTATCGGACCGTGAACAAGCATTTAATGATGTTGTTGCAAAAAGTAATCATCCAGAGTCGTTGTATGACGCACTTGTTTTGTTCAGTGGCGGGAAAGATAGCGCATATCTTCTTTACCGAATTCGAAAACAAAATCCGACAATGAGAATTCTCGCACTAACAGTGGACAATGGATTCATGAGTCCGATAGCTTGGAAAAATATCAATCGTATAGTCGGTGTGTTTGGGGTTGAACATATGGTGTATCGTCCGGCTTCTGATTTCTATAAGAAACTCTTCCGGTTTGCGTTCATAAATAGTGGGACGCGTGGTTGTTATGAAGTTGTGGATCGTCTTGGGGGGGATGCGCTTCACGATATCGGAAGAAATATTGCTGCGAGACTCGGTATTCCGATATTGATGAGCGGTATTTCTCCCGAACAAGTCGAACGGATACTTGGTTTGGAGACATTCGAATCGCCGTCAGGTTACGAGCGACAAACCAGAATGGTGTCGGCTGGCTTCGATCTTAAGGATATTTTTTCAAAAGAGGAACGGGAACGTTATTGGTGGAACGGGGATTCTTGGCCGTCGGAACGGATTCCGCGTGTCCTGTTTCCTTTTTATGCATGGGGATATGATGAAGACGCCATACGAAGTGAGATGGTGGCACTTGGATTATTTAAGGCTAGTAACGTGAGCCCTCTAGTGACCAATAGTATCCTTATTCCACTTATGGGAGTCATTGACGTGAGAAGGAACGGGTATTCGAGTTTTGAGCAGGAATTTGCAGGCTTGGTCAGGAGCGGGAAAGCCGATCGGAAACGCTGGATTTCTATATTTGAACTTCTCGAATATGAGGCACACTCCGAAATGTTTCTAAAGAAAATTATCGACCGTGGACTGGAAAAATTGGAATTAAAGCGAAGTGACGTTGGTTTGTGAATTTGTGGAGTTGGCGATGATTTTCGATTCCATTGGTATGTTCGTGGAAATTGCAACCGGAGACAATATTTCAAATGTCTTCTCTAAGATGGAAAGTAGAGAGATGGCTTTAGTAGGCTTGCGCAAAAAGCCCGGCTTTGTTGCAAGTCGGATTGCGCTAAAGCACGCCCTCAGGCGCTATTTTTTTGAGAAACGCGCGATATGGCTGCCAATTTCGGTAATTGAAATAATGAGTCGGAAGTCGATGTCGCCAACATGGAGAATTAACGGAAAAAATGAATTTGATCCTTCAGTGAGCGTGTCGCATAGCGGTAGAGTCGGAGTTGCCGCTGTCAGTGATGACAAGTTGGTTGGTATTGATATCGAATCGGTCCGAGCGTTCCCTTCGGTTTTCAAGACATTTTTTCTAACAGAGAGAGAACGCCGGTTTCTTGACGGTTTTTTTGGTTTTGAGCAACACGAGAAAGCGACGGCGCTGTGGTGCATCAAGGAGGCTTATCTCAAGGCGATTGGAACCGGACTACGAAAACATCCACTTGAAGTGGAGGTGAATTTCGGAAATCGAATAGCGGTTTTTGATCGAGGAATAAGGATTTCTGCGGACATTATTCTGCAAACTGGGAAACGCTATGTTCTGGCGATCGTGACTATTTGATGATATCTGATGCTATGGAAGAGGATGTTTTTTCGATAGTGAGGCATGTTGTTGCTGGCACCCTTCATGTCGATCCAGATTCTGTGAAAATGGAACAACGCATCGAGGATATCTGTGAAGACTCGATTCAGATGTTTAGCCTGGTGATGAATTTTGAGAAGAAATTTCAATACAGGGTCAAATACGATGATCTTATGCGCATAGAAACCATCCGTGATATTGCAGAGCTCATTTCTTGTCTCAGCAAGTAAAGTCCACGGGCATGCTTGGAAAGATCATTATCCTTGTATCGTTTGTTCTTCGGGATATTTCCAAGAGCCGAGTAGTGTTGATTTTGACTATTTTGAGCTTGAGCGTTGCATTTTCGGCAATATTCTTGTCAGGAGGTGTTCTGAATGGGTTTCAAATGACCATGGAAAACGGAACAATCGATACTGGAGGACATCTTACGATTATTTCTGCAAACGGAAAGGACTCTATAAAAAACATAGAATCTGAAGTAGCTCGCATTAGAAGAAATCCAAACGTCGAAGCGGTCAGTGTGAGGAGTTATGGAAATCTAATGAGGGTGAAGAAAGGAGAGTCATTTGGTATAGGATACGCCGCTATTGGTATCGATCCAAATTTGGAAGGTGGTGCAACGCGTATTCCCTCAAGAGTTGTAGAGGGCCGATTTCTTGGAAGAGGATCGGGTGATGATCATTCAGTTGTGCTCGGATTGGAACTGGCGGATTTCATGAAAGGGATCTCTTCGGATGGGAAGCGCATACATGTCGGGGAGAAGATCCATGTACGTTCTCGGTCGGGAAACGAAGGAGAGTATGTTGTGGTTGGTATTGTTGACACAAAATATTTTCATCCAAATTGGTCAATATATTTTACTAAAAAAGAGATGGATTTCCTAGATAAACAAGGAATAAATCAGGAAATTGCTGTAAAGCTTCACGATCCAAATCAATTGGAAGATATTCGATCGGAGCTTCAACGCGATGATTTGAACATCCGCGTGATTACGTGGAAAGAGAGGGAGGGGTATGTCTTTAACATCATAACAGCGACGAAGTTCATCACGGATAACATAACTCGACTCGTGTCCTTTACAGTTTTTCTTGTAATGAGCGCTACAATTTTCATAAATGTATTCCAACGCCGAAGGCAGATCGGTATATTAAAATCGATGGGGGCGAGTAATCGATTTATCGTTGCGATTTATGTTTTGGAAACGCTTGTATACGCTGTTTTCTCCTATACAATTGGCCTTCTTCTTTTTATTCTGGTGTATGTGTATTCAGACCAACATCCGATCCCGCTTCTTATTGGTGACTTTAAGATCGTACTAAGTGAACTGGACATGCTTAAGTTGGCGGGCATGTTACTCGTAATTTCGGTTGTTGGGAGTTTTATTCCATCATATGTAGCAGCACGAACAAGGATTGCCGATGTTTTGAGAAACTCTATATAGCTGCCATATGAAAGTTAATCTTATTACTTCATTTTTCTTAAGATGGCGGCTTATCGCCTCTTTCGCATTTCGGGACATTCTTCGTAATAGAGTAATATTGATATTTAACGTCGTTAGCCTCAGTACGGCGTTTACGGCCGTATTTCTTACCGGAGGGATTTTGGGCGGATTCCAAACTTCTTTGCGGAGCGGTGCTGTTGATAGCATCGGGGATGTCGTTATAGTTTCTTCCAAAGAAGGCGAGAATGAACGGATAGATGCTATTGATACGATTATTTCAAAATTAAATACTGTACCCAATATCAAGGCCTTCTCCGTGAGATCATACAGTGGTGGGATTATCAAATATGACTCCTCTACGTTTAGCGCGGAAACGATAATCGGCGTGAGTATCGCTGATGAAAATAAAACAACAAAACTCCCATCGGATATTATTCAAGGTCGTTTCCTTCGTTCAAATGATACAAAAAGTGTCGTTCTTGGCGCGACGCTTGCTGACGCACTTGTTGGATTGGAATATGACAACAGAAGAATCCCGGTTGGAAAGGAAATAGATATCACCTTTTTAAATGGAGTGAGAGGGGAATATACTGTTGTTGGCATTCTGGATGCAAAAACATTCCAACCGAATTGGATGATTTATATGAATAAATCTGAGGTAGAAAAGATGGATGCATCGAAGCGAGATAGTCAAATTGCGGTAAAGTTGGATGATCCGTTGTTATTGGAAAGAACACAAAAAGAGATCGGTGCGGCTATGGACGGAATTAAAGTGACGACATGGAAGGAGGAATCTGGATACGTGGACAACATTATTGAGGCAGTGAAATTCGTGACAGAGAGTGTGAAGGGATTGCTTATAACCTCTGTTTTCATTATTGTTGGCGTTACGGTTTTCGTGAATGTATTCCAGCGTCGGAGACAGATCGGAATTCTGAAATCAATGGGAGCCGATGATGCATTTATTGTTTCCATATACCTTTCAGAAGTCGTGTTGTATTTCTGCATAGCTTTTTTGATCGGCTTGATTCTTTTTACGGGTATTCACGCTCGATCTGCCCAGTCTCCTATACCGATTCTTATTGGAGATTTTTTTGTTGCGTTTGATTGGAATGCGATCGGAGTTTCCGGGGTTATACTTCTCGTGGCAGCTGTTGGAGGAAGTGTCATTCCGGCGTTAGAGGCGGCACGAACGAGGGTGGCAGACGTTATTAGGGAAATAATCTAAGTCTATGGAAATATTAGTGCGTTTAAATAGCGTTCATAAAGAATATCGTGTCAGCAGGGAAGTGGTTGTTCCAGCACTAAATGGAGTCTCCTTTGACGTTCATCGTGGTGAATTTTTGGCAATCACTGGACCTTCTGGTTCTGGGAAATCTACGTTGCTCAATATCCTTGGTATTCTTGATGAGCCAACAAGCGGCGAGATATTTTTTGATGGGCATGAAGTGCATACTTTCTCTGAGAAGGAGCGTGTTGCATTCAGGCTTAAGTCTATAAGTTTTGTGTTCCAATTTTTTAACCTAATTGAAAACTATACGGCGCTAGAAAATATCATGTTTCAGCTTCAGCTTCAACGTTATGGTTTTCGTGAATCTAAGAAAAAAGCGGAGGAGATCATTGATTTTTTGGGACTCAAAGAACGCTCTTCTTTTTTTCCACACGAGCTTTCTGGGGGGGAGCAACAACGCGTGGCTATTGGAAGAGCACTTGCGAAGGATTCGCTGCTCCTTCTTGCTGATGAGCCAACGGCACATTTGGATTCGAAGAATGGCGAGCTCATTATCCGTCTTTTGCATGATATTAATCGAAGTTTTGGGAAAACCGTCGTTTTAGTCACTCACGAAAAAGAGGAGGCTCAATTCGCCGATCGTGACGTAGTTTTTCGTGATGGGAAAGTTGCTGATATCATCAAAAACAACCCAGATAGGCCGATTGGAATGAAAGAAATAAAGGTTGTATAATGGAAGTAAGCCGATTTTTCTGAAATTTCGATAGTGATATTCTCATAAAACAATGAGAAACAAAACAAAGATTTTTCTTGTGTGCGGCACTGGTCTTGTTGTTGCCGTTTCTGTGTATGCCTATTCCTATTTTCATGGAGGATTGTTTCCTTTTGTAAACAGTGTTCCAATCAAGGAAAACGGAGAGATTGTCATCCATGCCGAATCTATCGCTCGATATGTTGTGGTGGATGACGCATTGGTTATGTCTGGAGAGGAGAGGGTCTTGTCTTTTTTGAGTGCAGGAAAAATAGAGGCCGCCATTGTTTCAGAAGGGAGTATGGTTAATGGCGGAGATTCGATTATCCGTCTTGATACGAAAGTATTGGAATTTCAGAAAAAAAGTTTGGAGGCAAATTTATCCGGAGCAGAGGCGTCACTTGCTAAACTGGAGACCGGATTAACGAATTCGGAATTAAGTATTCCGATTTCGAAAGTGAGTGGAGCAAAGAAGAGTGTTGGTGATTTGAAAAAAGCCATGATAAGTGTCCTTCGTGCGGGATATACGCAAGGGGATGATGCTGTACGAGGAAAGACGAATCAGTTGTTTTCGGCTCCTGGGGGAGCGAGTCCTCAACTAAGTTTTTCCTTGAATGACACTGATCTGGAATCAGACATCGAACGGGAAAAAGCTGAACTTGAGGATATGTTGGAGTCGTGGGATGACCGAGTAGACGATCTAAATGCTGACAAGGATTTCGATAAGGAAGTAAAAAGAGCGAAGGGGAATCTTGACGATATACGAAGTTATTTGGATAAAGTGGCGCTTGCAGTCAACACGTTATCTGCCGGCGGAGGAATAACGGATGATACGATCGCCCTTTGGAAGGCGTCTCTTTCCGCTGGGCGATCCGAGGTTGATATGATTGGAATTGATATTCAGAATGCTCTGTATGCTCTCAATGTCGCTGTAGACGGGTACACTGTTTCTCGCAAGGAATTGGCGGTTGCGGAAGTTGCTCCGCGGAATGAGGATCGAATTATATTGCAGTCTACAATTGATGATATAAAGAATAAAATCGCATTGATTGATGCTAATATTCGTGAAGCAACTATCATTGCTCCGGCTCGTGGGAGAATTTTGAAGATCTATTCCAAGGAACATGAAGTTGTTTCGCCCGGACAGGCCGTTGTGGTGTTTTCCGATTTGGAGCAACGGATAGAGGCGGATGTTCCCGAAGACAAGATCAGCGGAGTTCGAATTGGCGACGCTGCGAGCATTTCAACGCCAAACGTTCCTGGCCTGAAAATAGCTGGTCGGATTGATTCTATCGAACCAAAGGCAATAGAAAAAGACGGAGATATTTATTATCGTGTTCGTATCTCGATCGATGAAAGTAATCAGAGCCTCCTTTCTGGCATGACAACTGAGGCTCGGATTTATTCTCAAGAGCAAGATGAGATGATCCGAATTCCGGAGAGCTACATTATTCGACGTGGAATACAGGATTCCGTCATGGTGAAAACGGGAAATGATTATCACGAGGTGGAGGTGGAAATTGGTGGAATCGATAATAATATGGTTGAAATCAAGTCTGGCTTGAGTGATGGTGATGTTGTTGTTGACGAAAAAATATGAACAAACTTCTATGAAGGAGATCCTTTTTTCTTTCCGCGGTCGAGTACTTCGTTTTTTATATGTTCATTTTTTCAAAAAAATAGTATTTCGAATTGATCCAGAAAAAGTGCATGATTCGATGGTGTCGTTTGGGATGTATCTTGGAGGATATGGCTTGCTCCGGAGTATTACATCGTTCCTTTTTCAATATAAGCACCCAATGCTTGCTCAGACCGTATGCGGAATCAACTTTGAAAACCCCGTTGGATTGTCTGCGGGTTTTGATAAAAATGCCAGATTAACGAATATTCTTCCAGCAGTTGGTTTCGGGTTTGCTGAACTCGGATCGATTACCGGAGAAAAGTGTGAAGGTAATCCGAAGCCTCGGCTGTGGCGGCTGAAAAAGTCAAAAAGCATTCTCGTGCACTATGGATTGATGAACGATGGAGCGGAAGCGATTGGAAAAAGGTTGCGAGGGAAAATGTTTAAAATCCCTGTTGGTATTAATATTGCTAAGACAAATACGAAAAGTACTATCGAAAAGGAGGCTGGCGCTGCTGATTATCTCAAGGCGTACCGGGAAATGGATGACATAGGATCGTATGTGACAATCAATATAAGTTGTCCGAATGCGTATGGGGGTTGTCCATTCACGAAAGCAGATACCTTAACGTATCTCCTCTCGCGTCTGAGTGAGATTCCAAAAAGGAAGCCAATTTTTGTGAAGGTATCACCGGATCTCTCTATGCAGGAAATAGACGATATCATCAAACTTTCGCGCTCGTTTGATATTGACGGTTTTATTTGTTCGAATTTGACGAAAAAACGGGGAAATCCGATGATTTTTGATGCAGGTTTTCCGGAATATGGCGGAATGAGCGGAAAGGTTGTTGATGATCTTTCTGATGCTCTCATTGAACATATCTATCGAGAGACGAGGGGTGAATTTGTGATTATTGGGGTCGGGGGAATTTTTTCCGCTGAGGATGCTTATCGAAAAATTCGCAAGGGAGCATCATTGGTTGAGCTCATTACCGGAATGATTTACGAGGGTCCTCAGCTGATTGGTGAAATCAATCGTGGATTGGTTCGCTTGCTTAAGCGAGATGGTTTCAGTAATGTTGCGGAGGCAATTGGTGTTGATGTTAAATGATATGAATATCGATTTCTATCGGGTTCATTCAAGGGAGATGCTTGAGGAAGCGTTTGCTTTGGTGAAAGAAGAATATAAGAAAGAAAAATATATTGATGCAGGCGCGGAACCCGAAATACCGAGCTACAATTTTCTTCCGACTTCGGCAACTTTTGTTGCCAAGATGGATGATGCGGTAGTTGGTATGATTACGTTGGTTGAAGATGGAGATGAAGGACTGCCGATGGAGAGCATCTATGGAGAGGAGATCGGTAGGTTGCGAAATCGAAAAAAAAAGATGGCGGAAATTTCCCAATTGGCAATATCGCGCGGTGAAGAAACGATGGATGATGGGCATTATCGGAAGTTTCGATCGAAAATTCTTTTGGCTCTTTTCCGGTTAGTATATTTTTTTTCGAAGTGCGAAGGAATTGAATGTCTTTGCATTACTATTAACCCGAAACACGAGTCTTTTTACGAATCAATCGGTTTCGAAAGCATCGGAGGACTCAAAACGTATCCTCGTGTCAATAATGCTCCAGCCTTAGCGAAGATGCTAAATATGAGAAATGTTAGCTTACAGCAAAAGGACGTAGGCTTTGTGTTTCAGGAAATTCTAAAAAATCCTCTCTCAAGAGAGGATTTTTCCCGTTCTGGTCCGCAAAAGGCTATTTTTTCTTTGGAAAGCTGAAAAAATGATTATGCGCCATCCTT
>CAYVDI010000019.1:0-19115 GCA_964450795.1 uncultured Bdellovibrionales bacterium | reverse complement strand
GCCGTGTACACGTTCACCGTTTCCGGATATTTCTCCCAAAAACTCCCCTCGACACCGCGATCCTTCGCATCGGTTTTCGGAACCTGTTCCATATCGACCGCACAACGCTTCGCGATGGCCTCGTTCACGTATGCTTCCACCTTGTCCAGAATCTCCCTCGACACCTTTTCCGGATGCGTGAAGTCAAACCGGGTCCGTTCCTCCGTTATGTTCGATCCCGCCTGATGTACGTGGTCACCGAGATACTTCCGAAGCCCGGCAAGCATAAGGTGCGTACACGTATGGAGCATCGTGACCTTTTCGCTATGATCGGCAAGTCCACCCTTGAACTTCCCCGCGGACGCGGTCCGGGAAAGATTCTGGTGTTTCCGGAATTCCTCGCCGAAAGACTCCGCATCAACGGATATTTTCCGTTCCGCAGCGAGCTCCTGTGTCATTTCGAGGGGAAAGCCGTATGTCGAAAAAAGATCGAATGCGTCTGCTCCGGAAATATTCCCCATCGAAGCCTTTTTCTCGAACTCCTTCATACCGCGCGAGAGCGTTTCACGAAATTTTGATTCTTCCTTCTCAATTTCGCGCATGATCGGATCCCGTTTTTCTGAGAGATCCGGATAAGCGGACGCATACGTTTCGATTACGGAAAGCGCCAATGCCGGAAGTTTCCCGAAAGAGATCCCGAGCATATCCGCATATCGTACCGCCCGCCGAAGAATCCTCCGCAGGACATATCCCTGATCGGTATTGGATGGCGACACGCCGTCTCCAACAAGAAAGACTCCGGCGCGAATATGGTCCATAGTCACCCGGAAGGCATACGTCTCGTCCGTATCCGCTCCATAGATTTTCCCGGATAATTCTTCAGCCTTTCCTCTGACGCCGTCGAATATATCGCTCGTAAACATATCCGGATCATCTCGTTTCGCCGCAGAGATCCGTTCGAGTCCGCCGCCGAAGTCGACGTTCCGCTGGGAGAGTTTCTCGAACCCGCCGGAAGTCTTTCGGTACTCCATGAAGACATTGTTCCCGATTTCCATGAAACGACCGCAGTCGCAGTTCACATGACAGGGCTTTTCCTTCCATCGTGACCGCTCATGAAGCCCCCGCTCCGCGCCGAAGTCCCAGAACATCTCCGTATCCGGCCCCCCCGGCTCCCCTTCCGGCATATTCGCAGGGACTCCTGATCGGCTCCACCAGTTCTTTTTTTCCGAATAATAAAAGATGCGCTCTCCGGCACGGATTCCGTCACGCTCCGGATCCTCTCCGATTTCGGCATCGATACCGGCCTCGGCGAAAAGTCTCCGCCAGATTTCGGCGCTTTCCGTATCCTTCGGAATGCCAAGCTCCCCGTTCCCGCGGAAACAGGTGAAAAGAAGCCTGTTCGGGTCGAGGCCGATTTCCTTCGTGAGGAATTCCCACATCCAGGTGATCTGCTCCTGCTTGAAATAATCACCGAACGACCAGTTGCCAAGCATCTCGAAAAAGGTCGTATGGCGGTTGTCCCCGACCTCCTCTATATCCTGACTCCGGAAGCATTTTTGGGAATCAGCGACGCGCGTCCCCGACGGATGTGGCTCTCCGAGAAGATAGGGGACGATCGGCTGCATACCGGACCCGGTAAAGAGCGTCGATGGATCATTTTCCGGAACGAGCCGTGCCGAAGGAACGACCGCGTGACCGCGCTCGCGAAAAAAATCAAAATACAGTTGTCGTATGTCATCCGATCGCATATCGTATCAGGCAAGCATGTTCATCTTTCGCTTCAGCCGCTTGGCGTCAGCCTCAAGAAGCGCGAGTTCCCGGGTAGTTCTTTCCCACTCCTCCCGCTTTTCTTCAAGACGAAGCTCTAGTCGGTCTTTCTCCATCTCCAGTCTGCGGATTTCCACTTCCAAACCGGAGGAAAAACGGGTTTTCTTCTGTCGGTCCTGATCGAGGATGAGATATTCCGACTGCGCTCTCCGGAATGCAGCCCGCTTCTCGGCGTCGATTTCGCTCTTGTTGGCCGCACCTTGGGGAAAGCTCGGTATCATAGCGCGTTTTGGATGATCTGTGAACCCCCGTGTCAGGATCGACCCGAGAGGGCAGGATTTCTCCCTTATGGCTCCTCCACTCGGACCGTCACGCGGCTCCTGTCCTTCGGAACGGAAAAGGAGAAGAACTTCGGCTTGAGATTGATCTCTATCTTCTTTATTTCAGAGTGCCTTCCGAGAGCTTCCTTTATCTCCTCCGTCCCTTTCCCAAGGAAATCACTCTTCAAGGACTCCGTATCGATCTGGGAAACGAAGAGGGTGGTCACGCGGGCTCGAATATACAGGAGACCCTTTTCGTAGTCGGGAGTCGCGTCTCCGAACTCAAACGACATGTCCCGAACGGTCATCCCGTTCTCTTTGCCAGCGCTGCTTTTCAGAAGCGTCGTCGCTTTCTCTCTGAGCGCGCTTTCCGAGAAAACAAACACTTTTCCTTTCCACTTCGCAACATACTCGAACGACGGAGCGGCGATTCCCGCCTGCGGCGCGGATGGCGCCCCGACGAGAGTCACATCCGCGGATGCGGCTAGGAAGCGGTCGTCCTGGGAGCCTTCCGCCCGAACAGCCTCCTCGAACGCCGAAATGAATTTCTTTTTCGATTCCTCCTTCGCTCGGGCGATATCGGCCGATGAAACCGTCCGATTCTTCGAATCCCCGACGGAAGACCCGCCTGTCATCTTGCCCGTCGATTTCGCCAAAAATTTATCATACTTCGGACTTCCTTTGAACCCAGGGATGGTGAACGTCGACGAATCGATGTTGTACGATTCGCCGGCCTCATCCGCGACCACCTCCGCCTCAACTACTCCGGGCTCGTTTTTTCCACTCACCTCGGAAACACCGGGAACCGTGACACCGCGAACGAGCCGGAAAATTTTCCCGTCGGATGACTCGAACCTGGTCGTCGCCACAAGCGGTTGAGGTTCACCGTCATACGTATTCGATATGACGATCTTTCCATGGGCTTTCTCCCCGTTTCCGGAAGCATCTCCTGAGGCATCAATGGAGACAGCCACCTCCATCTCTTTTTCGACGAGACGGACCGGGATTTCCCTGCCACCGGAAATATCGGATGTTTTTCCCTCAAATTCCATCTCGACGCTTTGTGAGGAAGAATTCGGAACCGCTATGATTTCCGCCCTCGGAAGAAAGAGAAACGCGCCGGTTCCGAGAAGTGAAAGCGTTGAGACGACGATGAACAGAAAGAACCAGAAACGAGCCTTCGAACCGACGTGAGCCGGCTTCTCATGAAGAGGCTTTCCCGTCTCCCGTGCATGGGATCGGGTACCTTCCTCGCGATTCCTGTACACCCGCGCCAATCGACCGGACGAGCCGTTCTCCGAAACCGGTTGTGTCGCGATGGTATTTTGGGACACGCGAAGCGATGCCGACTGTTCAAGTGCGCTCCGCCGGATATCTTCCCCAGACACTCTCGCCTTATGAGCGACTATTCCCTGCAAACCGATCGGCGACTCGACAGCCTTCGAATTGAGCGCCGTGAGATTTTTCGGCGTCGTGTCCCGGACCCGGAGTTTCATCTGACCGGACGGAATCGGAATCTCTTCCTGCGGGTTCGGTCGCGGCGGATCGAATACGACGTTCTCAACCTGTTGTTTCGGAGTTCGTCCACCAAAAAAGTCATCCGACCCGATGTTGACGGGATGAACGTGAGTCGGAGACAGCGATTGTTGTGGCTGTTCGACGGATGCCTCTGATGACACGGGTTGGAGCGCTCGATCGGGGGTGCGTGTCTCTTCGGAATAGGCCCGGGTGGCTATGCCGGCTTTTTCGGCAAGCATCCGCCCGTCATTATCCTGGGTGACTATGACCACCACTTTCCCGAGCTTTTCCGCCTCACGGGCGAGAATACGGAGATTGACGACGCTCTGAAGAATGAGCGCCCGTTTCGGAACCACGAAGACGTTCTCAAGAAGAGCCGAGGAGCGGAGCCTCCCGACAAGGGAAAGAATCTCTTCGTCCTGCGTGACATAAAATGTCTGCGGCATATGGTTCCCGTTACTTCTTGTCGATGGATTCCATGCTTCTCCGCAGGAGACTCGCGAGCATCTTCTCCTCATCGAGCTCGTCGATAAGGATGAGATTCACGAGTCCGAGCGGCGTGATGTCCTGCGGATTGGTGAGCTCTCCGGTCATATCCGCCACGCGAACGACGTCTTTCGGCTGAAGATACCCCACCTGCACGCGTTTCGCGAAAGGAAGCCCTCCGGACCAGGATTCGAGGAGAAGCGACGACTTTATGCCGGGAAGAGCCGACCCCCCTCCGCAGAGGAAAATCCGATTCGGGAGAAGATCCGTTTCCGCGAATTCCAGAAGCGAAAGCTCCACGCCGCCAAGCCACACGCGACAATCCTCCTCGAACACCGACGCGATATCGGCCGTCTGATCCGCAGGAAGCTGTCCGAGAGAGTAGGCTATCTTCATTTTTTCCGCGGATTCGAATCCGGCACCGGCGACCTGCGCCAAACGTTTCGTGAACGCCCTTCCTCCGACTGCGAACATCTTCGTGCCTTCCAGACCGCCGTTCCGAACAACGGCGATGTCGCTTGTTCCGCCGCCGACATCGATGAATATCGCGGAAAAATCGATCATGTCCTCCACTTCGATGGCACGGGCGACCGCATACGGCTCGGCCGCGATGGAAAGAAGGTCGAGCCCGAGATCCTTCGCGATCGTCTCAAGGGCGCCGAGGTGCACCATCGGCGCATACGCGTTGAAGACGCTCATGGAAACGTCACCTCCCTGGAAATTGAGCGGATTCGTCACGCGATATCCGTCGATACGGACATCGACCAACGCGGCATTGATAAGCTTCACCTCGATGTCATCCTGTCCGGTTTCCCACGCGAGCTGACGCTTGATCCGTTCAAACGCCTTCTCCTGCACCTTCTCGATAATCATGCGAAGTTCCTGCATCCCAATACGGATCGCCGGGTTCACCCGATCATAGTGTACCGTCGTCGTCGTTCCCTTCACCAGTTCACCGGCGACACCGATGATGCTTTTCCGAACATCCTTCACGCCGGCACGTTTTTTCGCGAGCGCTATCGCTTCACGGGACGAAACGACGACTCCGGAAATATCAGAAACCGCACCACTTTGCATGTTCCCCGCCTTCTGTTGGACCTTCCCAACTCCGATGACTTCCGCGCGCTTTTCTTCCCGATTGATACGAAAAACCAGCGCCTTAACGACCTCGGTACCGATATCGAGCGCAAGATACACGTCACTTTTGCCCCCGAAGGGAAACCAACTCATACGGAAATCGTTTTGTTTTTCACATTATACCACCTTACGAACCCGTACGGAACGGCCGGGGACCTCAGATCTTTTCCGGCTTCAGATCAGCTATTCTGGACTCCACTTCCTCGACCGACAGTATTCCCCCGTTCGCACCGTATTCCGTCACGACGCTTCCGCTTTCCGCTATACCATATCGGAGCATATCCGGTATCGCCTTTCCAAGAATGAATGCGGCAAAGAACGCGGCGCTGAACGCGTCACCGGCCCCCGTCGAATCGACGACCCGATCGACACGTCCGATCGGACAGTGCCACATATCCTTCCCGTCGGATCCCCATGCTCCCCGGACTCCGTCGGTCATCCCGATCGTCTTCACGCCGAAACGGTGCAGGGCGGAAAGAAGATATTTCTCATCGTTCAACTCTTCCTCGGAAGCCCCTGCTCCGGATTTCATCACCAGTTCCAGCGCCTCATCCTTGTTCAATATCACCATCTCGGCTTTTGCGGCGGCGGCGAGTATCCGTGGCGCGTCTTCACGAAGATTATGCTGACCGGGATTCAATGCGATCCTCGTCCCGCGTTCCGATGCGACGTCCAGTATCTTCTGGAGATTTCCCTTCCAATCACCGTTCAACGCGGATACGAAAAACCACTCGGACCCGGGAAGTCTTCCGGGAGCGACTTCGAGACATTCATTCGCGTCACGATTGTGGAAAATGGTCCGTTCACCGTTCTGAGTGAGTACGATGATCGCGGAAAGATCGCTCTTGAGATCTGGAAGAACCGACAGGAGTCGCGTCGAAACGCCCGCTTTCTCGAGCTCCGCGCGGATCCATCTCCCGATCTCATCGTCACCGACATTGCTGTACACGGCCGAATGGATGCCAAGTTTCGCGAGCGCCTGCGCGACATTTGCCGCAACGCCGCCGACCGCCTCATAACGGTCATCGATCCGGTATTTCCCGCCGAGTTCGAAGGCGACTTTCCTTTGTGCCGTGAGATCTTCCGGCGTTTCAAGCACGACCCCTTCACTCGTAGGGAAGAAGACGTCCTTCGAGGCCGACCCGATACACACGACTTTCGGTTGTTTTCGGAAAAACATACGCTACCTCGTTTCGTTCCAGATCTTCAACATGCGGTTGTATTTTGCCAGCCGCTCACCGCGCGAAAGCGATCCGGTCTTGATGAATCCCGCGGAGGCGCCGATGGCGAGATCCGCGATGAAATCATCGACGGTTTCGCCGGACCGATGCGACACGACGGCGTCGTATCCGTTCTCCCGTGCGAGTTTCATGCAGTCGAGCGTCTCGGTAAGCGTTCCGATCTGATTCGTCTTGATAAGGACCGCGTTACATGCCTTCTCCTCTATCGCCTTCTCAAGACGCTTCGTGTTCGTCACGAGAAGATCATCACCGATAAGCATCACTTTCCGTCCCCAGGCGGCGGAATCCTTTTCAAGTTTTTCCCTCATCTGCGCCCACCCGGACCAATCCTCCTCATGGAGCCCGTCTTCGATCGAAACGACGGCGTATTTCGCCATCCAATCCCGATACATATTGACGATACTCTCCCGTGAAAGCTTCACATTCTCCGGTTGGAGGAAATACTGATCCTCCTGTTCGTCGTAGAATGAGTTCGCGGCGACATCGAATCCGATGAAGACATCCTTCCCCGGAACATATCCGGCCTTGGTTATCGCCTGATGGAGCGTTTCAAGCGCATGCGCATGACTTTCCATGTGCGGGGCGAATCCACCTTCATCGCCGACACCAACCGAAAGATTCGCCTTCTCAAGAATGCCCTTCAACGCATGGAAAATCTCGCTTCCCGCACGGTACTGATCGGGAAACCCGGAAATACCGTATGGGACGAGCTTGAACTCCTGCGCCGAGAGTCCGGAATCGCTGTGTTTCCCGCCGTTTATGACATTGAACATCGGAACCGGAAATCCGTCGATAACATCGGAAAGTCCGGAAAGTTCCCGGATGTGCCGATAAAGAGGCTTCTTCCGGCTTTTCGCCTCGGCGCGCGCCGCTGCAAGTGACACGCCAAGGATGGCATTCGCGCCCAGCCGACCCTTGTTCTCCGTCCCGTCGAGCGCGATCATTTTCTCATCGAGCGCACGCTGGTCCGAAGCATCCATGCCAAGAACCGCCTCCCGAAGCTCACCGTTCACATTCGAAACCGCCTGAAGCACTCCTTTTCCTCCGAAACGTTTCGGATCACCGTCACGAAGCTCGACCGCCTCGAATTTCCCGGTCGACGCCCCGGATGGGACGCCTGCCACGGCGATGGCGCCGTCCTCGAGCTCCACCTCGACCTCGACCGTCGGATTCCCTCTCGAATCAAGAATTTCCCTTCCTTCTACTCGCGTTATTTTCATAGCGGTTTTCTCATTAAGATATCATTTATGAATTTTTTTCCGCCGTGCGCTCAAGGGCGACGAGTCCGGGCAACGTATCGCCGGAGAGATATTCGAGCATCGCGCCGCCACCGGTCGAAACGAACCCGATCTTATGCATGAGATCCGCCTTCTCGATAATGACCAGCGACTCACCTCCACCGATGACGATGTTGGCATCCGATTCGAGCATCGCGTGAAGCACGGCATTGGTTCCGGCATCGTATGGCTTCTCCTCGAACTTTCCCATCGGGCCGTTCCAGACGATCGTCTTCGCCTTCCTGATGACCTCGACGAACATCGCCGTCGTCATCGGACCGATATCGAGTCGAGCATTCCCTCCCTGAAAATCTCTCGGGAGAAGTACTTTTTCGGAAAATGAGATCCCCTCATCGATCGCTTCGTTCGCGATCTTCCCACCGACGAGTACCGCATCATAAATCCGTTCAAACTCGCGGATAAGCGGCAGTTTCGTCTCGATCTTCGCTCCGCCGATGACCGCCACGGCCGGCCGTTCCGGATACTTCCGGACTTCCTCAAGCTTCCGTATCTCCTCAAAAAGACGAAACCCGGCAAAGGAGGGAAGGTGTGTCGTCACCGACGAAACGGACGCCTGCGCACGGTGACAGACGCTGAACGCTTCGTTCACATACACGTCGAACGGCGCCGCGAGCTGAGCCGCAAACCCGGCGTCATCGGATTCCTCTCCGGGATAAAAACGGACGTTCTCAAGTAGAAGGACCCCTCCCTCAGGAAGCGCATCGAGTGCGGAAACCACGCTGTCTCCTACGCAATCCTCGACAAAAGCCACGGGAAGACCGAGCGCACGCTCCGCATCATCGACGACCGGACGCAGGGAGAACGTTTCATCGCGCTTTCCTTCCGGCCGACCGAAGTGCGTGAGGAGCGCGACTCTCACCCCGGGGAACGAAAGGATATGCGCGAGTGTCTTCCTCGGCGCCTCGAGCTTGAACTGTTCCTGAACATCCTGTTTCTTATTGAGTTCGACATTGAAATCAACCCGTAGCAACACTTTCTTTCCGGAAAAATCAACTTCTTCGACGCTCCTGATGCCTGCCATACCTTTGTCTTTATGAAATAAGCCGATCCTCTGAAGTATACCAGATTTTCAGTGTTTCCCCATACCGATAATGCCGATAATGACACCGAGAAGGGATGTGATCGCAGTGAAGATCCATGCCCGCATGACGATCTTCGGCTCCGGCCACCCTTTCGCCTCGAAATGGTGATGCAACGGTGCCGCAAGCAACACCTTCCGGTGCAGAAAACGCTTCGAAAGAAGCTGAATCGCCGCACTACCGGATTCGAGGGCATACAGAAGAACTATGAGAAAGAGGATGATCGCGGAATCGGTAAGCATCGCGACTACGCCCAGAGTCGTTCCGAGCGCCATCGCCCCGGTATCACCCATGAAAAAACGCGCCGGATAGACATTGAACCAGAGAAACGCGAGAAGCGCTCCGGACACCGCGGCGCAGAATGACGCAAGATCCATCCGGTTCTGAAAAAAGGCGATGAGCGCGAACGAACCGAATGCCATGAGAAGCACGCCCCCATTGAGACCATCAAGCCCGTCAGTCTCATTGGATGATATCGCCGAAAAAATGATGATGAAGATGAAAAGCGGTATATACCACCATCCGATCGTAAAATCCCCGAGCGCAGGAACGTGAATCTCGTTCCAACCGAGTTTCGTGTAGAACCACCATGCGCCGACGGAGGAGATCAGGATGAGCCACCAGAATCGTTTGGCGAACCGCATACCGCCACCCTTGTTAGTTCCGCATCCTCGGACGCTCATCCAGTCATCAAAGAGGCCGAGAACTCCGGCCGTGACAAGCACGAAGAGAGGAAGCCAGGTCTGCGACCGGCGAAGGAAGTCGAGCCGCGCAAGAAAATTCGTATCGGTCCACTGCGCCAGAAGCGGGAAGACGTATTCCGAAGAGAACGCGAGCAGAAGCACCGTCACCCAGACGATGACACCGCCCATGGTCGGCGTTCCGGCCTTTCCGGCGTGAAGCCGGCTCACGAATGTCAGCTTCTCGCCGTTCACGTCCGCGCTCTTTATCTTGATGCCGATCTTGTATTTGAAGAGAACGTGCGTCCAGAGCGGCGTGAGCGCAAACGCCAAAAGAAACGCCAAAAGACCGGTCGACAGGACCTTGAGCGTATTCATCACTTCCGGAATATTCTGTATCTGCGCCACTTCGACAACTGCCGCCGTTTCGTTCATATTTTTACGGATAAATTATCTATCGCCATTCGAATGAACCGAACCCCCACGAGAACATGTCCTGGATACTCCGCCACCGGTACGCGTCATCGAGCACGACCGCGATAAGCTGATGCTTCCGTCCGTTCGGATCGGCGGCGACCGCAAGAAGCGAATAACCCGCACGCGGAGTGAACCCCGTCTTCGTTCCTACGAGATTCGGATACTGCCCCAAAAGCTCGTCCGTATTGAAGATTTCATGGACGTATTTCCCATCGGCTGACGCGATGTTCGTTTTCTCAAGAAGCATGATTTTCCAAAGAATATCATACTTGAGGGCCGCCGCCGCGATTTTCGCGACATCCCGGGCGGAAGAGTAGCACTCCTCCTCGTGTCCGTCGATATCGAGGCCGGATGGCGTGCAGAAATGGGAATTGGTGAGTCCCAGCTCCTTTCCGCGGGCGTTCATCTTCTTCGCGAACGCCTCCTGGCTTCCGGCAACATGTTTCGCGAGCGCGATGGCGGAATCGTTCGCGCTGTTCATAAGCGCCGCCTTGAGCAGCTCCTGCACCGCGATCTTCTCCCCGACATGGAGCCGTTCGCCGATGCAGTATCCGCTCCGAGGACACCCGACTTTCGTTCCTTCGGCATACACGGCTTCCTCATCGATCGTCACCGGCTCCCCGAGATTTTTCGTCTCCTCGACAACGATCATGGCAGTGAACAGCTTCGTAATGGAAGCGATCGACCGGTGCTCGTCGGCATGCTGTTCATAGAGCGGTATCTCGGTTGATGCGTCAAGAAGAACCGCGGCGTGAGCGCTCGGTACCGCGAAATTCCCGACATCGGCTTTTTGGATCGGACGGAAATCCGACGCGACCGATCTCTGTTCTTCCGCAATGGGTTCATCGATGCCTACCGATATGCCGGCGACACGCTCCGGAAACCGCTCTTCAGGAGAAGCAAAGATAGAAAGCCCCGCAAAGACGGCATTCCCGCCGAAAAGAATGGCCGCTCCCGTTCCGAGCAGGCCGAACACGATCATTCCGGCAAAAGAAAACAGAAGTGCGATCTTGTGCATAAATCCGATATCCGTTCCGTTACGATGATTCCTCGATCCGTTCGGCTTCCGATGCTGACAGGTGTTCGAGATTGGCGATGCGGACATCCTTTGAGAGATCGGCATACCCGGGAAGATCGGCGAGTGATCCGATACCGAGAAGCTCGAGGAGGCGGAATGACGGCGCATACTCATACTCCCGGTTATCGAGAGGATTCGGATGTCGGTCGATGAGTCCACGGAGAAGCAGATTCCGGAGAGAGGACGAGCAGTTCACGCCGCGTATGGCGTCGATCTTCGCGCGTGTCACCGGGCCGCGATACGCGACGATGGCGAGAACCTCGAGCGCCGCCTTTCCGAGGCTTTCCTCGCGATCCGCCGCGACAAGCCGCTCAACGGAAGAAGCATTCTCCGCCTTTGTAGCAATTTCAACTTCTTTGTCCTTTCGAAGGAGCATAAGCCCGGACTCGGGCCCGCGATACCGCTCGTCCAACCGATCAAGGGCCTGAAGAATCTCCTTTTCCGACGCATCGAGCAGTTTCGAAAGACGGGTAACCGCAAGCGGTTCTCCGTGCGTGAAGAGAAGCGATTCGACCGATGAAACGATATCCGACTCCGTTTTCGACATAGGTATTCGTTATTCCTAAAATGCCTCCGTTTTCCTGACCGACGACACCGAGATCCGTATGTCGCCGAACGCGTCACCCTGATCGGCGACGACATACCGCTGCTTCACGAGTTCGAGCACCGCAAGAAACGACACGATGACTCCCATCCGATCCCCCGCCGAGTCGGAAAGATCCCGGAAACTGCACTCCGCGCGGTCACGAAGCGACGAACGAAGCTCGGCGATCCTCTCCTCGAGACTCATTATCTCCTCGATCGTTTCCTCGATGACTTCCTCCGGAGTCGGGGCCTCCCCGAGCACGGACTCGAAATGCTTCCGAAGGAGCGACGGGGTCATTCCTTTCGGCGGAACGAAAACCTCCACGGCACGAAGGAATTTTTCCCGAGGAAACGCGCGCCGATCCGGCCTGAGCCGATCTCCCAGTTTCTCCGCGATCTCACGGAACCGCCGATACTCGATCAATCTCACTTCGAGATCCTCCATCGCCTCCTCCTCTTCATCCGTAAACTCGAGTATCGGGAGAAGCATCTTCGACTTTATGAGGATGAGCCGCGCCGCGATGACAAGAAAACTTGAGAGGTTCTCAAGTGATATAGCGTTCTTGTCCGCCGACAGCCGCAGGAGATACTGATCGGCGACCGACCCGAGACTCACCTGCGTGATATCCAGCTTCCGGTCCTCGATGAGCGAAAGCAGGAGCTCGAGCGGTCCTTCGAACTGGGCGAGTTTGACGTGACAGGGCATAACGAAGAAACGAAAGATGGAACCTTTCCACCCCCAGAATATCATGTTTTTCAGTTGTGTTCCACCTACCGTTCCTGCTCGCTCAGCGTGTCATCGAGCGATATCGCCGGGATAATCGCGAGCACCAGCACAAAAGCCGCGAGAAAGAAGATCCAGTGAATCGGAAACACGGCAAGAAACGGCATGGCGACCATCGCGCCGAGAATATTCGCCGCTGGACGGGCGGTCCGGAAAAACGAGATGAGATCGTCATCCCCGCCGTCGATCTGTTTGTAGAAATAAGCGTCACGCAGCACCTCTATTCCGGCCGCACCGACACGGGTGAAGAAGAGGACGGCTCCCAAGAAGACAAGACTCGAAGAAGATGCGGATCCCATGATCAGGACGCTGATAGCGCCGATAGCGAGACTTCCTACGAGGAATTCCTTCTCGCCGAACCGCTTGTCCGCCAATACGCCGAGCGGATACTGGAAAATCACGAATGGGAGGAGCATCACGGTGAAAAGCAGTCCGATATCTTCCCATGATATCCCGAGTGAGCGGAGATATATCGGCGAATAGATGATCATGATGACGTAGAAGAATTCGAGCGCGAACGAAACGCCGTAGATACGGAGAAGATTCTTTTCCCGGAACATTTTTCGGAGCGCATCTCCGGCATCCATCCGCGCGGAAGCGTAGGTCTGTCCGTTTCGAAGGAAAAGGATCGCCGCCGCGAAGAGCACCGCGTACCCCATGGTAATACCGAAAAACACCCCGCCAAAGCCGTAGGAACCGACGATCCACGTCGAGAGAAGCGGTGCGAGTAGGAATCCGGCGTTCATGATGGTAAGATGGAGCCCTCGCACCTGCCCCGTCACTCCGTCCTCGGAATGCTCTTCCAGCACCACATCGAGAACCACCCACGCGATATTGGAGGCAACGAGCAGAAGCGCTATGCAGAGAGCCCCGAACCACCCGACCGGGACGGCCGACAGGACGGCCGACAGGACAAGCGAAAAAAGCGTGAACAGGAAGAACGTCCGGATGCTCCCGCCGATCTTGCGTATCATCCCATGAAGCCACCACAGCATCCCGAAAACGACCAAAAACGTACCGAGATAGAATCCACCGACATTGTCAGATCCGATAACCTCCGCGAAATACGACGAGACGACATAAACGAAGAACGCGTCCGTGAATCCGAAAATGAGCGAAAGAAGACTTATGAGATGCACTTTCCGTTTATCGAGCCGCTCCTTGTGGTTCGATCGGGATATCGGTACTTCTGATGCGGTCATAATTTTTATTTGAGACATCCGGGTTTATATCCTCTCGCCGCAGCATCCTCCGCTGAGACGAAACAGACGACGTTTTCCGGCTTGATCCGTTTCG
This sequence comes from uncultured Bdellovibrionales bacterium, assembly GCA_964450795.1. Lineage (GTDB taxonomy): Bacteria > Patescibacteriota > Minisyncoccia > Moranbacterales > UBA1568 > JAGOTT01. Next base: position 5,390 of record CAYVDI010000019.1, on the reverse strand, counting down.
CCGAAGCGCAGGTCGGAAGATGGTATAAGTCGGAATTCCGGCTCCCGACAAAAGCGCACTTTTCACTTGTCTGAACATTCGAGGCGATATCGCCAACCTTCCGAGCATCATTCGCAGTTTCTCCACGCTTTTCCGCAGATTCTGACGCAGAAATGGCGGGTGCCGGCTTTTCTATCAGAAGCGGAGCCGATGCGACCGTTCCCCCGAAGAGGAATCCCGATTCGAAGGAGAGTCCTCCGACAAGAAGAAGTGCCGTAAAAATCGTCAGCCGATCGCGCTCTTTCCGGTAGAAATCCGAAATTCGTGAAAAAACGCCTCTCATAGCTCGGATATTGACATTGCCACGATTTCGTTCTACTCTAGTATATACTTATTCCGAACTAAAGAGAATACCCCTATGGCACACAGAAAAGCAGGCGGTTCTACCAGTCTTGGTCGTGATTCCCGGGCACAACGCCTCGGCGTGAAGCTGTTCGGCGGGGAAATAGCGAAAATCGGCAATATCCTCGTCCGCCAGCGCGGGACGAAGTTCCACCCGGGAGAAAACGTGAAACGAACCGGGGACGATACGCTCATTTCGCTCGTCGAGGGAGTCGTCTCCTTCCAAACGAAGAAGATGCTCGCCTTCACCGGCAAGCTCGCAAAGCGGACCTTCGTCAACGTCCTTCCGGTCGAGAAGAAGAAATAGTCCGTAAGACGATACGCAATACATGAAAAGACCGCTCCTTCAGGGCGGTCTTTCGATTTCTAACAAAGAGTTTCCTCTTCGGATATGTTTGAAACGACAGTCTGCGGAAAGTTCTTCTGTCCTTGGACCTCGATATGGAACCGTCTCCATATTTCCTGAAGAACCGCATGAAGATCCTCCGGATATCGTCCCAAACCGAGAATCACCCCTTCCGAGGCCATCACTCCGAAAGATCCCCCGTTCACGACCAGGAATCCTTTCATTCTCGCCATGAAAAACTCTCCCCCAGCAAAAGGAACATGGTACCGATATACCAAGATTCCCTATCGCACGCAAGCCTTAAGGAAGGCGTGAAAGAGCGGATGCGGACGATTGAGCGACGATTGGAATTCCGGATGGAATTGCGTCGCAAGGAAGAAGGGGTGTTTCGATTTCGGCAGTTCGGCGATTTCCATAAGCACTCCGTCCGGCGACGTACCGGAGAAAACAAGTCCGGCCCCCCGGAGTTTTTCCACATATTCCGGATTCACTTCGTATCGATGCCGATGCCGCTCGGAAATCTGATCCGTCCCGTATGCTGTCGCCGCGATCGTCTTCGGCGCGATGAGCGCAGTATAGCTCCCGAGCCGCATGCTTCCGCCGTAATCCTTTCTTTTGAGCTTCTCCCGCTGTTCAGGCATGATGTCGATGATGGGTATTTTCGTCTTCGGTTCGACTTCGGTCGTATGCGCATCCCGGAGACCGGCGACGTGCCGCGCATATTCGATGACGAGAAGCTGCATGCCGTAGCAGAGACCGAAATACGGAATCTTGTTTTTCCGACAGAACTCGATCGCCTTGATCTTTCCCTCGACGCCGCGTGAACCGAATCCACCGGGGATCAGCACGCCGTCATATTTCCTGAGCTCCGAAAGCGCCTTCGGATCCCTCTCGTATTCCTCCGAATCAAGCCAGGCGATCTCCGGTTTCCGTCCGACCGCGAAAGACGCATGCTTGAGCGCCTCAAGCACGCTGATATACACGTCGGAAAGCACGAACGCTCCCGTCTTGAAGTATTTCCCCACCACGGCGATTCTTACCGGTTTTTCAGCTTTCTTCGCACGATCCACCGTCTTCTTCCACTCGGACAACCGGCTCGGTTTTCCACGAAGTCTGAGCTTCCGGAGAAGCACGTCCGAAAGCCGATCCTTCTCGAAATTGAGCGGCACATCGTAGATGCTCTCAACGTCCGGTGCGGATACGATGGAATCCTTTCGGAGACTGCAGAACACAGCGAGTTTCTCCTTGCGCTTCTCGTCGAGCGGGCAGTCGCTCCGCGCGATGATGATATCCGCCTGGAGTCCTGCCGAATTGAGCGTCCGTGATGCATACTGCGTCGGCTTCGTCTTCATTTCGCCGATCTTGTTCGGTACCGGAAGGTAGCTCACGAGCACCACGAGCACATCCTCCGGTCGTTCGATCTTCATCATGCGGGCGGCCTCGAGGAAGAGGATGTTCTGATATTCCCCGATCGTCCCGCCGATCTCGATGATGACCACGTCCGCGGCAGCCTTCCTCCCCGCCCGCCTGATCCTTCCGATCACTTCCTGCGGGATGTGCGGCACCACCTCGACACACTTGCCACCGTATTCGAGATTCCGTTCGCGATCGATGACGCTCTTGTAGACCGAACCGGTCGTCATGTAATTGTCACGGTCGAGCGTAATTCCGAGGAATCGCTCGTAGTTCCCCATGTCCTGATCGCACTCATATCCGTCGCCGAGCACGAACACCTCGCCATGCTCCGTGGGGTTCATGGTCCCTGCGTCGACGTTGATATACGGATCGATCTTGATGGCCGTCACCCGGAGTCCTCGCGCCTGGAGGATCTTCCCGATCGACGACGAAGCTATCCCCTTACCGACTCCCGACATGACTCCGCCGACGACGAAGATGTATTTCGTCCTCACGCCTTTCGTTTTCGCCATATGATTTTTCCCGCCCCTCCCGCGGCATGAAAAAATTTTGATTATGAAAAACGACCAAAAACAAAAAAGAGGGACTATTCCCCCTTCTCCTCCGCGCGTACCTCGATCATGAACTCCGCCTTTGCGGAGCCGAGGCGTATCCTGATCGGAAATGTTCCTGTCTCCCGTATCGGCTTGTCCATGATGATCGATTTCTCCGGAATATCCGCGACACCTGCTTCGGCGCATGCGGAAACGATGTCCTTGGGATGAACCGCCCCGAACAGCTTCCCGTCCTGCGCTCTCCGAATGATTGTAACACTCTTTCCCGATATTAACGAGAGCGTTTTCCGTTCGCTGGAGCGCGCCGCCGATTCCGCCTCCTTCCGGTGCGCCTCCTCCCGCTTCAAACGATTGAGCGAATCCTTGTCGGCTGGCACGACGAAACCTTTCGGGATGAGAAAGTTCGAAGCGTAACCGGAAGAAACTTCCTTCACCTCGCCCGGTTTCCCGACGTTTTTCACCGCTTTCACGAAAATGACTTTCATAGGCGTTTCCATCCGGAAGTATCCATGAAAGTATAAATTTCCCCGCCTCTTTTTGCAAGAAACAGCGCGGCGGTTCGGGACTTGCAAAAAAGCCGAAACTATGGGATTCTCTACTGTCAAACCTTTACAACCGAAGAGAAGAAAGGAGCAGTACCATGCCCGCACTGAAACGGCACGAACTTGCCAAGCAAATGGAAGGGGCCGAAGGAAGCGAAAAAGAGCAAACCAAACTGCTCGTACTCGATACGAACGTCCTGATTCATGACCCGACCTGCTTCTATCGTTTTCAGGAGCATGACCTCTATCTGCCGATGGGGACACTGGAGGAGCTCGACCATCTGAAGAAAGGATTGACCGAACAAGCCCGCAGCGCCCGACAGGCGATACACAACATTAACGATATCGTCAGCCAAGCGGGAGTCAGCATCAAGAATGGCGCGCCTCTGTCGGCATTGAGTCATGGCGCTGCTACCGGAAGGCTTTTCCTTCAGACCAAGCAGATTGCGAGCGACGTCGACTCAGTGCTCCCCAAAAGCAAGGTCGACAATCAGATTCTCGGCGTAGTTGACTCTCTCTGTAAAGAGTCACCGAACCGACGGGTCATCCTCGTGTCGAAAGATATCAATATGCGGATCAAGGCCTATGTCCTTGAAATACCGGTCGAAGACTACAGGAACGACCTCGTCATGGAGGACACTGATCTCCTGTATTCCGGTACGATGGAACTGCCGCTCGACTTCTGGGATACGCATAGCAAGAATATGAAATCCTGGCAGAAAGACGGCTACTCCTACTATCGCCTGGCTGGTCCGCTGGTCCCGTCGTTCCTGATCAATCAGTTCGTCTGGCAGGAAAGTCCCAATCCGTTCGCTGCGAAAGTGATCGAAAGGAAAGGCAACACCGTCCTGCTACGGACAGTGAAGGACTACAGCCATCACAAAAACAATGTCTGGGGCATCACGGCGCGCAACCGCGAGCAGAATTTCGCCCTCAACATGCTGATGGACCCGGAAATCGATATCGTCACGCTTTTGGGACAAGCCGGAACCGGAAAAACGCTTCTGACGCTCGCTGCGGGCCTGACTCAGATTTTGGAGACCAAGGTCTACAGCGAAATCGTCATGACGCGTGTCACCGTACCGGTGGGCGAGGACATCGGATTCCTTCCCGGCACCGAGGAGGAGAAGATGACTCCCTGGATGGGTGCACTCGAGGACAACCTCGACATACTCAACAAACCGGACGAGGAGGCGGGCGAATGGGGGCGTGCCGCAACCCAGGACCTGGTGCGGAGCCGGATCAAGGTGAAGTCGCTCAATTTCATGCGCGGCCGCACTTTCATCAACAAGTTCCTCATCATCGACGAGGCGCAAAACCTCACATCGAAGCAGATGAAGACGCTCATCACCCGTGCCGGCCCCGGCACCAAGGTGGTCTGTCTCGGCAACATCGCCCAGATCGATACGCCGTACCTCACCGAAGGCAGTTCCGGCATCACGTACGTCGTAGATCGCTTCAAGGGATGGCCGCATGGTGGTCACATCACCCTTGCGGCCGGCGAGCGCTCGCGTCTCGCCACCCACGCTACGGCAGTCCTGTAATCCGGGACTTCCGAACAAAAACCGCCCTGGCGCAACGCCAGTGGCGGCCTTTTTTTTGGCACCGGCATGATCACTCGTTTCCCTTCGAAATCTTTCGGATCATCCGCTTGATTTCCTCGAGATCCTCCTGCATATCGCGGATCTCGGATTCCGCTTTCCGGTCGATGGCGAGATCCTGTGCCGCCTTGGCGCGGTCACGCTCCGCCGCACGGTTCTGACTCATGAGAATCACCGGCGCCTGGAACGCAGCCATCGTCGACAGGAAAAGATTGAGCAGGATGAACGGATACGGATCCCATTTTCCGACGATGGCGATGACATTCGTCACGATCCAGATCGCGAGGAGCACGGAGAGCGTGATGATGAACGTCCAGCTTCCTGCCCACTTCGTGAGCACATCCGCCGCCCTTTGACCGAATGTCACGTGATTGTTTCCGTTCGACATAGATTCTTTCATCTTATGATGCCGCCTCCAACCATGATATCACATCCAACCGAAAAACTGCCTGATCTGCTCCGGCTTGAAGCTCATGAATACGGTGCCGACGACGATCATGACCGCCCCGAAGAATTTCATCCATGTGAGTTCCTCCCCAAGGAACATGAC
>CAYVDI010000018.1:12827-19209 GCA_964450795.1 uncultured Bdellovibrionales bacterium | reverse complement strand
ACCGAATCCGTCGATCTCGATGGAGAACGGTTTGTATTCTGGTTGAAAAAATAAAAAAACGGACGGCGCGATTGTCGCGTCGTCCTGTGCTACCGGAAGATTCAGTGTGAACGTTGCTCATAGTAGATGCCGTTGGCGACATCATTTTTCCTGTCGAACATGTAATGACTGTCGCTCACCCGTATCGTCAGTGCGAATGACTTGTGAACGGATTTTTCCAGACAGTGTTGAAGCATTTGCACCGCTCCGAAAATGATTTCCTTGCCAATGATGTATTCGGCGGTTCCGCGGTGGACAGCCAAGAATGTGTCGGCTCGATGGCCAAGTTTCCGATCAAACAGTATTTCAATGGTGCGCCCGACGATACCTTTGTTGCTTTTTTGGTCGAAAATTCCCTGAACGTAGGCGAGTGCGCAATCGAAATTCGGTTGGGTTGACAATGAGCTTCCATCATCTGAAGCGATTTGGAACGGACTTTTCGGCCCGAGCGTCCTGATCTGCATGGTACAATCCTTTCGTAGGAATGCCACATGGCATAGGACCGATATATCACGGATCCGTTCTCCCGTAAAGTTATGGAATACCGTTACGCCGCCATCGTGTTGAAGAAAAAGGAAGTCGGGGAGACCGACCGTCTCTATACGTTCATGACGCGCGAAGGCGGGAAGATCCGCGCGAAGGCGGTCGGTGTCCGCAAACCGCACGCACGTCTCGCATCATCGCTCGAGACGCTTATGCTCTCCGATATCACCGTGGTTCGCGGGAAGGGGATGGGCCGTATCGCCGGTGCGATCACGGAAGAATCGTTCCTCTCGCTCCGTTCCGACCTCGATATCCTCTCGATAGCGCTCGAATCCGCCGATATCGTCGATACGCTTGTCGGACTCGAACAGCCGGACGAGAAGCTGTTCGGACTTTTCCTCGAGTGCCTTTCCATTCTCGACGGACTCTCGGTTGCGGGTGCTCCGGATATCGCCGCGCTCGTTTCCGAAGGCTTCTACGTGAAGCTTCTTTCCGAACTCGGCTATCATCTCGAGACGTCAGCGTGCGCGATTTCGGGAGACCGGCTCGTGTCCGGAAGCGAGTGTTTCTTCAGCCCGGATGCGGGTGGGATAGTCCTTGCGGATCACGCCGACCGGCATTCGATCGCGGTGAGCGGGAACGCGGTGAAGCTCCTTCGGATCTTCCTTGGGAACCGCCTGTCGTCACTTCCGAAAGTCCGTGTCTCCTCGGACGATATCGCGGAGATGACGCGTATCCGGAAAGTATTCCTTCGGCATGTCCTTCGGTGATTTTCTTTTCTGGATACGCCGTTTCTTTGCTATACTGGAAAGTGAAAACTAAAGACAAACTCCTATGGGACTTCAGGATCTCAACGAGGATATCTATGCGCGGGATTATCAGAACGACCGGAAAGTGCAGTCCGATTATGTTCCCGGCGCGGAAACATCGGGTGAAATAGGATTCGGGACGGATCAGTGGGAGTTATCGAAGGGACGTCGAGGTGGCCTCGGATCGAAGCTTCTGGATTTTTTCGCGACCAAGTGGAAGTGGATCGTCATCGGTCTTTCGTCCGTTCTTTTTATCGCGCTCATAACCAACCTGGCATTCCTTCAGGGAATGGTCTTTTCCGACGATCGGGTCGACCTCGGGATCACCGGGCCGAAGGAGGTGGCGAGTGCGGAGTCGATACAGTATACGGTCCGGTATTCGAATGGGAATATCCTCTCCATGAATGATGTCGAACTCCAGCTCTCTTTTCCCGAATCGTTCCATATCGATCAAGGGGATGGAATGAAGGTGAGCGGAAGCTCGGCGACCATTTCTCTCGGGACCATCGCGGGCAGATCCGGAGGGGAGACCGGATTTTCGGGAAAATTCTACGGCTCGAAAGGGTCACTCGCATATCTGAAGGCGACGTTGAGATTTTCTCCGTCGGGAATGTCGAGTCGGTTCGAGCGGGAAACGCAGGCAGGGGTGACGATCGCATCCTCACCGCTTGCGCTCGAGGTGAGCGCGCCGCAGGAAAGCGCGTCGGGGAACGAGGTCGAGTACGTCTTCGCGTATCGGAACGACAGCGACCTCTCGTTCTCCAATCTCCGTATCAAGGCGGAGTATCCGCAGAACTTCCGGTTCAACTCCTCCGATCCGCGACCATCGGATGGTGATACCGCGTGGCGTCTCGGGAACCTCCTTCCGCACGCGTCCGGGGAAATCCATGTGCGCGGCGTCATCACCGGAAATCGTGACGAAGCGAAGGTCGTCAGGGTCTCCCTCGGAGTGCTCCAGGGGGATGATACGCTTCTCGCGTACGACCAGAAGGAGCGGCTCACTCGTATCGTCGCGTCGCCGCTTTCCGTCATACAGACCGTGAACGGCAAGACGGATGTCTCGGTGAATCCGGGCGATCAGCTGAATTACGAGATCAGGTACGCGAACGACGGCGATATCGGTCTGCGTGACGTCATCGTGACCGTCGAAGTGAACGCCTCCGCCCTCGATATGACGAAGCTCCAGACGACCGGAGGCACGTACGATGTCGCGAGAGGTCTCATCATCTGGAAGGCGCCTGACTTTCCGGAGCTTTCGCGGCTCGAACCGAGACAGGGTGGGAAGATCACCTTTTCCATTCCGGTGCGGAAGGAGATCGGTACGTCCGACGAGGCGGGAAAGCACCTTACCATCCGTACGCTCGCGAAGATAGACAGCCCTGATATCCCATTTTCCACGCCTTCGAGCAAGGTCATCGCGAGCAACGCGCTCGAGGTGCGTGTCGGCTCCGTCGTGGATTATGCGGTGTCCGGATATTACTTCGATGCGTCGATTCCGAATTCCGGTCCGATTCCCCCGAAATCAGGATCCGAAACCACGTACACTCTTCATTTCCGGGTGGTGAATTATCTCAATGACTTGTCGCATGCGAAGGTGACCGCGGTGCTTCCGACAGGTGTCCGCTATACCGGGAAAAGACTTCCGGAAAACGAGTCGGTTTCATATAACGACCGGACCGGTGAGCTCGTGTGGGACATAGGGAGCATCTGGGGCGGAGGGAAGAGCACGAAGGAGCTTGCCCTTCAGGTGGCGATAACTCCCGGATCGAATGAGATCGGGAAGAGTCCGAACCTCCTTTTGCGATCCGTATTTGACGCGGACGACGTTTTCGCAAAGAATTCGATCCATATCGAACGGGGAGCGAAAACGACGAACCTCCAGGAAGACACGAGTCTTTCCTCGGACTCCAGTTCGAATGTCGTGCCGTAACAAGAACGAGATGTCATCGCACTTTCTTTTCGAGAAAAGTATTGCTGCCGGACGTATCGGCGAACTTGCGACGAGGAATAGGGCGATCAAAACCCCGTTTTTCATGCCGGACGCGACCCGTGCGTCGGTCCGCGGGGTCTCGAGAGAGGATCTCGAAACATCGGGAATCGGCGCGGTCGTGGTCAATACGTATCATCTCATGCTCCAGCCCGGTGCGGATTTCATGCGGGAAGCCGGTGGCGCGCATCGGTTTATGCGTTGGGACGGGCCGGTACTTTCCGATTCCGGAGGGTATCAGGTCTATTCGCTCATCCATCGGAATCCGGAGATGGGTCGGATAACCGAGGAGGGTGCCGAATTCCGTTCGGTGCTTGACGGGTCGAAGCATATGCTTACGCCGGAACGGGCGATCGCGATCCAGTTCGATCTCGGTGTCGATATGATGGTGTGTCTCGATGATCCGCGACCGAATGACGTGTCGGAAGAGGAGATGGAAGCGTCGGTCGAACGGACGATCCGGTGGGCGAAGCGGTGCCGTGAGGAATACGATCGGCAGGTATCGGAAAGAGGTCTCGACGACGCGTCCCGGCCGCTTCTCTTCGGGGTGGTGCAGGGCGGGAAGGATATCGGGTTGCGGAAGCGCTGTGCGAAAGGATTGTCGGACATCGGATTCGACGGGTACGGATTCGGCGGGCGACACGTGGACGCGGACGGGATGTTTCTCGAGGAGGTCATCCGGGAGACGGCCGCCGCCATTCCGGAAAACGTTCCGCGGTTCGCGCTCGGTATCGGTACGCCGGAAGATATCCTCCGGTGCTGGAAGCTCGGTTGGGACATGTTCGACTGCGTCATCCCGACGCGGGAAGGAAGGCATGGCCGACTTTTCGTTTACAAAAAGCCGATGACTGACGGTTGGGATCGAATGGCCGAGGCGGAGGATTTCTACGAAACGATCAACATCGGTAACGAGCAATACAAAGAGGATTTCGCGTCGGTGGACGAAGATTGCGGTTGCGAACTCTGTCGGAGCTACACGAAAGCATATCTGCGACACCTCTTCCGGGTCGAGGATCCGCTTGCCGGCCGGCTTGCCTCGATCCACAATCTCCGTTTCTATTCGCGGCTCATGGAGTCGCTTCGTGTGAAGGAATAAAAAAACGCCGGCAGGTGTTCCTGCGCGGCGTTTGTTTTTCGAGATTAGTCGGAGAGTGGTGGCGGTGCGATCCGGTTGTCGCCCATCCGTATCCGCATGGTCTCGTATTTTTCTGCGAGTCCTCGGAGATATGGTGGAAGATTTCTTGGGCTCCAGAAAATTCCGGCTATGGGGATAACTCCGGAATATTGAATCGCGAGTAGAAGTCTTGCCCGGAATTCGTTTATCTTGATTGGATTTTCCGAGACCGATTTCGGGCTGAAATAAACCGTCCATACACCGATGCCGACCCACCACAGGACGTATGCGAGTATGAGCAGGCTATCGAGCAGGGTAGCGAACGACAGAAGCCAGAAGGGAATGCCTAATATAATCATCCCGAGCGACTGGTCGAAGAGTGTTTCTTGCATGCTCTTTCCCGATTTTTTCAGATAGTCCTGTGCGATCGGGAAGATCGCGATCAGGAACGCCAGTCCGATTATCCACGAAGCGGCGAGAAGGATTGACTCATGGCTTATACTGATGGCGTACATGATTGGCTCCGTTTCAGGCTGTGGCGTGGAAGGGATTCGATTGTCTCGGCTGGGCCAGCCGTTTGGCGTGCTCGATCTTCGCGAGGTGTTCCTGGTCGTTTCCCATGGTCGGAATCGTTCTTGACGCCTTGATGAGCGCGTCCAGATATCGCTCCGCGAGCCGCTTTCCGACCGGGTAGTCGCCCGGGTGGATGCCTTCGTGCAGCATCTGCCATCGGGCGAGATTGGTTTCCGCATCGAGCAGTTCGGAGAACGGTCGGTCTCCTGCCGACCTGAACGCCTTATAGAGGAGGAATGCCATTCCCGCGAGAATGAGGAGGGGGAGGATATCCGGAGAGAACATGATCGACCTCTTTTCTGGTTGTTAAGGTGATGTCTTTCTTGTATCGCTTCAGGGGGGTTTTGTCCAGAATCTTTGACTTTCAGTCCGGAAAAAGGTAGGGTTGAAGGGAAATAATGAACTTTTTTCCTATGGCGGAACAGAAAAACGACCTCATGGACAAGATTGTCTCGCTGTGTAAGCGGCGCGGATTCATCTTTCCGTCCTCGGAGATCTATGGCGGATTCGCGGCGGTGTATGATTTCGGTCCGTACGGGGTCGAATTGGCAAGGAATATCCGCGAGGCGTGGTGGAAGGCGATGGTCCGCGATCACGAGAATATCGTCGGGCTCGATTCGGCGATCTTCATGCATCCGAAAGTTTGGGAGGCGTCAGGACACGTCGGTGGGTTTTCCGACCCCCTGGCCGAATGCAAGGAATGCCACTCACGCGTACGCGTTGATCATCTCCTCGAGGAGGCGGGCGTGCAGGCGGATGAAAAAATGACGGAAGAGGAGATCAACCGACTTTTCGACGAGCACCGCGACACGATCGTCTGCCCGAAATGCGGGAAGAAGAGCTTCACCGAGGCGAAGAGCTTCAATCTCCTCGTGCAGTCCAATCTCGGCAACTTCGCCGGGGACTGGACGAAGGAACCGACGTATCTCCGCGGCGAGACGTGTCAGGGCATCTACGTCAATTTCAAGAACGTGCTCGATTCGTCGCGCGTGAAGGTTCCGTTCGGCATCGCGCAGATCGGCAAGGCGTTCCGCAACGAGATCACCGCACGACAATTCATCTTCCGCAAGCGCGAATTCGAACAGATGGAGATGCAGTACTTCGTCCGGCCGGACGAGGCCGCCGCGACCTATGAGGAATGGCGCAAGAAGCGATGGCAGTACTATCTCGATCTCGGAATCAAAGAGGAACATCTCCGCTGGCACGAGCATGAGAACCTCGTTTTCTATGCCAAGGCGGCGTGGGATATCGAGTACGAATTCCCGTTCGGATTCAAGGAGCTCGAAGGCATCCATAACCGGAGCGACTACGACCTCACTCAGCATTCGAAGTTCTCCGGCGTCGATCTTTCGTACCGTGATCCGGTCACGAACGAGA
>CAYVDI010000018.1:10183-12727 GCA_964450795.1 uncultured Bdellovibrionales bacterium | reverse complement strand
CTCGTCATGACCGGTGCCGGGTCGCGCTATGAGACGCGCGCCGAGAGCGGCATCGCGCACTTCCTCGAGCACATGTTCTTCAAGGGGACGAAGCGTCGCCCGACGGCGTTCGATATTTCCAAGGAGCTTGATGGGATCGGCGCCGAATACAACGCGTTCACTGGCAAGGAGTACACCGGGTATTATGCCAAGGTGGAGGCGCACCATGCGTTGACCGCGCTCGACGTGATCTCGGATCTCTTCCTCCATCAGAAGCTGGAACAGGAGGAAATCGACCGCGAGAAGGGGACGATTCTCCAGGAGATCAACATGTACGAGGACAAGCCGTCATCGCGTGTCGGCGAGCATTTCGACGAGCTCCTCTACGGCGACCATCCGGCCGGCTGGCGGATACTCGGGCCGAAGGAAAATATCAAATCATTCAAACGAGCGGATTTCGTCCGGTTCCTCCGCAAGATGTACACGGGATCGAATGTCGTCGTCGGGGTTGCCGGAAAATTTGACGAGAAAGAAATCCTGAAAGGGATAGAAGAGAGGTTTGATGTTCTTATGGAAGGGAAGCGGCCGTCATTTAGGAGGATTTCCGAGCGGCAGAAATCGCCTGCGCTCTTCATTGAGAAAAAAAAGACCGACCAGACGCATTTCCTCCTCGGGGTCAGGGGCTACGAGGCGGAGCACGAGGACCGTTATCCGCTCGCGGTACTTGCGACGATCTTGGGTGGTGGGATGTCTTCACGGCTCTTTATCCAGGTACGTGAGCGGCGGGGGCTTGCCTATCATGTCTCGACCGGCGTGGACGCGCTCCATGACGCCGGATCGCTTGCGACGCAGTGCGGTGTGGAACACGAGAATCTCGAGAAGACGATCGCGGTCATCCTTGACGAGTACCGGAAGATAGCGTCCGAACGTGTCGAGGACGAGGAATTATCCCGCGCGAAGGAATACATCAAGGGACGGCTCGCGATGGGGCTCGAAGGTTCGGACGACGTGGTCGAGTACCTCGTTTCGCAGGAAGTGCTCCGGGACAAGATCACGCTTCCTGATGAGAAGGCGAGGAAGATCGACGCGGTGACGGCGGATGACGTGCTCCGTGTCGCGAAGGACATTTTCCGGAACGAGAAGCTCAACCTCGCCGTCATCGGTCCGCACGACGCGAAGATGAGAAAGAGACTCGAGAAACTCCTTTCATTCTGAACCATATGGATACGGATCGGATCGTCGAAATCGGCACGAGAATCATCTTCCGGATCGCGCTCCTCGTCGTCGGGGCGTATTTCCTGTACCTCCTCCGCGACATCGTGCTTCTCGTGCTTCTTTCGGTGCTGACGGCGGCAGCGCTGTATCCGGTCATCGCGCGGCTCGAACGGTGGAAATTCTCCCGGACCGGTGCGGTGATTTCGGTGTATCTCGGTTTTCTGGCGTTGATCGTCGCCATGGTCGCGGTTTTCGTTCCGCTCTTCGTTTCGGAGGTGAAGAACTTCGCCACATCCTGGCCGATATACAACCAGAAGCTCTCCGGAATCCTTTCCGCTTTCGAGGCGTACTTCCAGTCGTTCGGTGTCGATTTCGGTCGAGATCAGTTTTTCGCGGAAATCGAGTCGGGAATCACCCACAGCGCCGGGAATATCGTCGCGACGACGGTCGGCATCTTTTCCGGGTTCGTGCACTTTCTCGGATACTTCTTCCTTTCGCTCTACCTCTCGCTTGAGGAGAACGGTATCGAGAAGTTCTTTCTCGCGCTCACGCCGGACCAGTATCATGCGCGCGCCGCGGAGTTCGCGGGGAAGATCCGAACCCGCGTTTCCCGTTGGCTCGGGGCCCAGCTCCTGCTCATGGCGATCGTGTTCGTGATTTATTATGCCGGTTTGTCGCTTTTCGGGGTTCCGTATGCACTCGCCATCGCTCTTTTCGGCGGATTGGTAGAGATCATTCCCTATATCGGGCCGATCCTTGCGGCTATTCCGGCGGTATTGCTGGGGTTGTTTGAGGCGCCCGTGGTCGGGTTTTCCGTGCTCGCATACTACGTGGTCGCGCACCAGCTCGAGAGTCATATCATCGCACCGCAGGTGATGAAGCATTCCGCGGGTCTGAATCCGGTCGTGCTCATCGTCGCGGTGCTTATCGGGCTCGAGCTCGGTGGTGCGGTCGGTGTTCTGCTTGCCGTGCCTGCGGCGATGATCCTCGGCGTGTTCGTGGAGGACTTCATGGAGAAGAAACAGACGAGCAGATGAACGGATGCAAACGTATGGAAAAAACCGGATCACTTTTCATTGTCGCGACGCCGATCGGCAATCTCGAGGACATCACGCTTCGGGCCTTGAGGATGCTTCGCGAATGTGATGCGGTCTTGGCCGAGGATACGCGCGTGACGAAAAAACTTCTTGCGAAATATGAGATCGACAAGCCGGCGGTCTCGTGTCATGAACACACGGACGAAGCGAAACTCGCGCGGCTCGTCGAGGAGATGCGGGAAGGGAAATCGTATGCGTACGTGACGGACGCCGGGACGCCGGGACTTTCGGATCCGGGCAACAAGCTCGTCTC
>CAYVDI010000018.1:8378-10083 GCA_964450795.1 uncultured Bdellovibrionales bacterium | reverse complement strand
CTCGGGTACTTCGAGGCGAACCCGGCGAAAGTGAAGGGGGAATTTGTCATCGTTGTTCATCGGGCATAAAATGAAAAAGGCTCGGAACCGTGGTTCCGAGCCCTGTCGCCGGTCGTCGTCAGCCGAGGTAGAGGCGAACGATGACCTGCGGGTTGAGAAACAGCCAGCTGAAGCCGGCGAGGAGCATGAGGCTGAAAATGCTCCAGAAAATCTCGTTGCGGAGCCTCTTCGCTTCCGCCGCCCGTTCCGTCGCCCAGCTAATACCATTTTTCATGCTGTACTCCTCGTGGTGGAAAGAACCATAATCCCTATATTATACTCCATAAATACCGATTTGTCAAGAATATATGCTTGAAAGAACCGAAAATAAGGAATTTTATATAACCACGACCTTGCCGTATGTGAACGGGAGGCCGCATCTCGGTTATGCCCTGGAAGCGGTACAGGCGGATGTGATCGCCCGGGCGGCGCGGGCGCGCGGCTGTGAGATGGTCTTCAACGTCGGTACCGACGAGCACGGGCAGAAGATCTTTCAGAAGGCTGCTGAAGATCGTATCACGCCGCAGGAATACTGCGACCGGATGTCGGAACATTTTCGCGCGGTCAAGGAGACGCTCGACGTGAGCTATACGCATTTCATTCGCACGACCGACCCGCATCATATCGTGGCGGCACAGGAATTCTGGCGGCGATGCGAAGCGTCCGGTGACATCTACAAGAAACAATACAGGACGAAGTACTGCGTCGGGTGCGAGCTCGAGAAGACGGACTCGGACCTCGACCACGGGAAATGTCCGGATCATCCGAACATGCCGATCGAGACGGTGGAAGAGGAGAACTATTTCTTCCGGTTCTCGAAATACCAGGACAAGCTTCTTTCGCTCTATGATGAACGGCCGGATTTCGTCGTTCCGAAGAACCGGCTCGCGGAGATCCGAAACTTCGTCGCTTCGGGTCTTCAGGACTTTTCCATCTCACGTCTCGCGTCAAAGATGTCGTGGGGGATTCCGGTGCCGGGCGACGGGGAACACGTCATGTACGTGTGGTTCGATGCGCTCGCGAACTATATCACCACGTTGGGCTGGCCCGAGGACGAAACGAACTTCAGGAAATTCTGGCCGGGGCTCCAGATCGCAGGCAAGGATAACCTTCGTCAACAGTCCGCCATGTGGCAGGCGATGCTCCTCTCCGCCGGTCTCGAACCGTCGCGGCAGATACTCATCCATGGGCACATCATGGTCGGGGGACAGAAGATGTCGAAGTCATTGGGCAATGTCATTTCACCGGACGAACTCGCGGAGAAATTCGGCAAGGACGGGACACGGTATCTCCTCCTGTCAGCCGGCAACCTCGAGAGCGATCCGGATATCACAATGGAAAGGCTCACGGAGAAATACAACGCCGATCTCGCCAACGGACTCGGGAATCTCGTTTCCCGCGTGTTGAAGCTGTCCGAAAAATTGGATTCCAGGACCGGGGCCGATGCTGACAAGGCGGCAGGTTTTCCTGCGGAACTCGCGAAGATGATCGACGAGTACCGGTTCGCGGACGCGATGGAATATGTCATCGGGCTCGTGCGCGAAGCGAACAAGTACATCGACGACGAGAAACCGTGGGAGCTCGTGAAGACCGATATGGAACGCTTCGGCGGCGTGATGCATGTACTGCTCGACCGGCTCGCATCCATCGCTTCCGCACTCGCGCC
>CAYVDI010000018.1:6742-8278 GCA_964450795.1 uncultured Bdellovibrionales bacterium | reverse complement strand
GGAGCGGCTTTTCGCCGAGACTGACTGCCCGTATCTTTCCCCGCAACCGGTCCGCGGTACGCGAAACGAGCCGGCATACGTACGTTACACGATCGGATCCGTGGCGACTGAAAAGTCCGTTCCTTCGGAGGCATTGGACGTGACAATCAGAAAGACATTTGATCGGGTTTTTTCAAGATCGTGACGGATAATTGGATTTAAGCATGGCGATATGTTTGATTCGGTGAAAAGTTTTTTCACGACCAAGAAGGATAGTCCGGTTCCTGGGGAGGAAACCGAGATGGATTCGGATTTCCTGAGTGAGTTCGATCTTGATGGATCAAAGGCGTTGAAGGAAAAAAACGAGGACGAAAATGTCGCCGATGTGACCAAGCTGCTCGTAGCCCTCGATCGACTGTTCGACAAACAGGAAAAGATTCTTCGCGAAAAGATCTCGGCGCAGAATAATGAATCGCTTTCCGAAGAGGAACGGGAGGCAAGGACGACTGAAATAGATCGGCGATATGCCGAAGTGCAGTCGGAAGCGCGCCTGCTCGAAGAAAAGATAAGACCCTACGAATCGGTTCTTGGTAAGAAATTTCCCGATGACCGCGCGATTTTCGCATTGTCGAATCGTCTGAAAGGGGAGTATACTGAAGAGGTGGAGGATGATAATCAGTATCAAGAACCTATGTCAATGGAGAATCCGGGGTTTTCCTTGGGACCTCTTCCGGAAGAGAAGCCGCCGTTACCAGTCTCCGAGAAACCTTTCAATTGGGAGACGCCTGACATGGTATCGCTCGATGGTGAGGGGAACGTGGAATTTGTTCCAGTGTCCGCCGAAGAGAAGCAAAAATTCGACGAAGCTTTGCGCCAGGGCGTGAAGAGGAACAAAGAGCTTGGTATCGATGGAAGAATCCTGCCGAATCACGGCAATACTCCGGTTGAGACGCCTGGTGCCGAGTGGCGTCTTGCTGGTGAGGCGCCGGCCTATGAGGCGCCCATGCTCAAGGTCGAGTTCGATTTGGATGATTTGAAGGAGATTCTCGCCATTCGGAAGAAGGGATATGAATATGCCAAAAAGAAGGCGGATGATCCGGAGAATGCGCCGTTGAAGTCCGAATTTCAGAAAGAGGCCAAAAGCTCCATGGAAGAGTACCGTTCTTCGCTCAATGAGGCGAGATTGAAGTTGGCGGAGATGATAAAATCCTCCGACGGAGATGCGAAAAAGCTGCTCATGCAGGAATTCGCCGACGTCGTGAGGGAGCTTGGTTCGCTCGATCAGGGAGACGCTTCGGAAGAGCTTCCGCAGGAAAAAGCGGCCTAGGCGTGGAGAATCAGCAATAAAAAAGAAGCCCTCGGTTTTCCGTGGGCTTCGTTGTTTTCGCGATGCATGCGTGATTGGAAGGGTATTTACCGCGGGGCGTACATTGCCACGATACCCTTCCGTTTTCCGGCGACGTACAGTGCCGTGAAGAAAAGCCAGGGACGGTCGTAGCGATCGAACGTGCCGATATGCCCCGTAAGTTCGTTGTCGGAAAGTTCTCCGAGCGCGAT
>CAYVDI010000018.1:4453-6642 GCA_964450795.1 uncultured Bdellovibrionales bacterium | reverse complement strand
CTTCCGGGGATGGAATTGGTAATGAACTATCGGTGCTTTTTACCATGAAGCAGGAAAGCTGTCAACCCCGCGTTCGGAGTCGGTTTTTTCGGCTTTGACACTTTTCGATTCCTCGTATATACTAGGTGGCGTCGCGGCGGTTTGCGACGCTTTTTTGTTTGATTTTTCCGGATCGTATGGAAATATCCATCGCGGCGGAGAAACTCTTCGGTTTCGGTGCATTCCCCATCACGAACTCGTTCCTGTTGGCTGTTTCTTTGGGCGCGCTCCTTTCGGGGGCGTCGTTTTTGTTTCTGCGGAAACTCGAGGATATTCCGCGCGGGGTCCAGAACGCGGTCGAATCGGTTTTCGAAGCCCTGCTCGGGCTTGTCGAAAGCGTGACGCAGGACAAGGCGCAGGCCCGGAAATTCTTTCCTCTCGTCGCGACCATTTTCCTGTTCGTTCTCTTTTCGAACTGGATCGGGTTGCTTCCGGGTGGCGGAACGGTCGGCGTGTATGGCAGGCATGAGACGATCATCCCGTTCCTTCGGAGTCCGTCGGCGGATCTCAATATGACGCTCGCGCTCTCGCTGATTTCCGTTTTCTCGATCCAGCTCGCGGGTATAACGGTGCTCGGTCTCCGTGGTTATGCGTCGAAATTCTTCGTCGCGCCGTGGGTGAAGCCCTATGGGATCGGAACCGCCGTCGGAGCGCTCGAGCTCGTCGGGGAATTCGCGAAGATTCTCTCCTTCTCGTTCCGTCTTTTCGGGAACGTGTTCGCCGGAGAGGTGCTCCTCACGGTCATGCTTCATCTTGTCCCGTACGCCGTGCCGCTTCCGTTCCTGTTTCTCGAGGCATTCGTCGGATTGATCCAGGCATTGGTGTTCGCGATGCTCACGCTCGTTTTCCTGAAGATGGCGACCGTCGGGCATGAGGCGCATTAGAGCGTTGCGGATTCCAGAATTCGGTTGAATTCTCGAGCCCGTAATCCTTTAATCCGTTAATCGGGTAATGTTATGGAAGAAGTAAAGGCGGTGGTGGAGAACGCGGAATCGATGAAGTCGATAGCTGCGGCGGTCGCGATCGGTATCGGGGCTCTTGGTCCGGGTCTTGGTATCGGTATCCTCGTGTCGCGCGCTCTCGAGGCGATCGGACGGAATCCGGAAGCCCAGCCGAAGATCCAGACGACGATGATTCTCGGTATCGCGTTCACGGAGGCGATTGCGATCTATGCGCTCGTCATATCGCTCATGATATTGTTCAAGTAAACATTCGTATTCGGCGAACTCCTTCGTTGCGACCTCCGGCGCTCGACGCTGTGCTTGATAAGTACAGCTTATCCTGCTCCTCGGTCGCGCCTCGGATTTCATCCGAATCCGGATGTCCCTCATGATGGAAAAGTATCTATGGAAGCACTTGTGAAGCTCGGCATCGATTGGAAGCTCCTTCTCGCGCAGGCGGTGAATTTCATCGTGCTCCTTCTCGTACTCCGGCGATTCGCGTATCGTCCGATGCTTGATTTTCTCGACAAGCGGGCGGACCGGATAGAACAGGGGCTCAAGGACGCGGAGGCGGCCGGGAAACGGCTCGAGGAGGCGGCACGGAAAGAGGAAGAACTTCTCGCCGCGGCGCGCGAGGAGGCGAAGGATCTCGTCGCGAAGGCGGAGATCGCCGCCGAGAAGCGGGCGGAGATCATCATGGCGGAGGTCGAAATGAAATCCGAGACGATTTTCGAGGAAGCGAAGAAACATGCGGAGGCGGAACGGGAAAAGATTTTCCGTGAGGCGAAAGAGGAGCTTGCCGCGCTCGTGCTTTCGGCGACGGAGAAGGTTCTCGGTGAGAAGGTCTCCGGGAAGGATCGGGAAATCGTGGAGCGGTTCTTGGGCGAAGGGAAATGATATGAAAGTATCGTCGTCACAGTATGCGAAGACGTTGCTCGCGCTTTCCGATACGAAGGACGCGCGCGGTGTCGCGACCTCGTTTCTCCGTTTGATCCGCAGGAATCGGGCGGTGAAACGGCTTCCGGCGATACTTCGGATATTCGGACAGCTCTCGGACGGACAGAAGGGAACGCTCTCGTTTCTGGTCGAGACGGCGACGGAAGGGGATGCGGAAACCCGGAAAGGCATCGAACGCGCGGCTGCCGGATTTTTCCCGGAGAGGAAACTCGTCTTCCGATACCGGGTGAATCCGAAACTTCTTGGCGGTGC
>CAYVDI010000018.1:3028-4353 GCA_964450795.1 uncultured Bdellovibrionales bacterium | reverse complement strand
CGCCTCTCCGGTCTTTCGGATGTCGCATCGTCGGAAATCGTCGAGTTCGAATCGGGGGCGATCGGCGTCGCGCAGAACCTCGAGGAATCGGAGGTCGGAGTGATGATCCTTTCCGGTGCGGAGGGAGTGAAGGAGGGAGAGATCGCGAAGGGGACGGGACGGCTCCTCTCGGTTCCGGTGTCGGAAGGGATCGTCGGTCGGGTCGTGAATCCGCTCGGAATCGCGATCGACGGTCGGGGCGAGATCGACGGTGAGAAAAAACTCATGCCGATGGAGAAGGTCGCTCCCGGCGTCATCGCGCGCGAATCCGTGAAGAAGCCGCTCCAGACCGGAATAAAGGCGATCGATGCGCTCATCCCGATCGGTCGTGGTCAGCGCGAGCTCATCATCGGTGACCGGCAGACGGGAAAGACCGCCGTGGCGATCGATACGATCGTGAACCAGAAGGGGCAGGACGTCGTCTGTATCTATGTCGCGGTCGGGCAGAAGGAGTCCAAGGTCGCCCGCATCATGGGCGAGCTTTCGAAGCGCGGGGCGATGGAGTATACGATCGTGGTCGTCGCCGGCGCTTCCGAACCGGCCGCGCTGTCGTTCCTCGCGCCGTATGCGGGAGCCGCGATCGGTGAATACTTCATGGAGCAGGGCAAGGACGTGCTCGTGGTCTACGATGATCTTTCCAAGCACGCGTGGGCGTATCGGCAGATCGCGCTCATCCTTCGCCGTCCGCCGGGACGCGAGGCGTATCCGGGCGACGTATTCTATCTCCATTCGCGTCTTCTTGAGCGGAGCGCGAAACTCTCGAAGGAACAGGGGGGTGGGTCGCTTACCGCGCTTCCGATCATCGAGACGCAGGCGGGAGACGTGTCGGCATACATCCCGACGAACGTCATCTCGATCACCGACGGTCAGATCTACCTCGAAAGCGACCTCTTCTACAAGGGTATCCGACCCGCACTCAACGTCGGACTCTCGGTGTCGCGCGTCGGATCCGCGGCGCAGATCAAGGCGATGAAACAGGTGGCGGGGACGCTCCGTCTCGATCTGGCGCAGTTTCGGGAGATGGAGGCGTTCGCGCAGTTCGGCTCCGATCTCGACGAGGGAACGCGGAAGCTCATCGACCGCGGCCGTCGCGCCGTGGAACTTCTGAAACAGTCGCAATATTCGCCGATGCGGGTCGAGGAGGAGGTTTCGGTGCTCTACGCGCTCTCCCGCGGACATCTCGATGCCGTTCCGGCCGAAAAGATCCGGCAGTGGGAGTCGGAATTTCTCTCGTATCTCCGGACCGAGGGCGAGGATGCGCTTGCCGCGATCCGCGAGAAGAAGGA
>CAYVDI010000018.1:0-2928 GCA_964450795.1 uncultured Bdellovibrionales bacterium | reverse complement strand
GGCGTGAAATCGACCGGGAAGATCACCCGGGCGATGGAGATGATTTCGGCCGTGAAGATGCGCAAGGCGGTCTCGGCCGTGATGAACGTGCGCCCGTACGCGAAGGCCGTGCTCGTGGTGCTGCGGCAGATGACGACCGTCGAGCGGATGGGATCGCACCCGTTCTTCATCGACCGTCCGGTGAAGCGCGAATGCTACGTGGTCATCTCGTCGAACCGGGGGCTTTGCGGCGGGTTCAATTCGCAGATCATGAAACGTCTCCGTGCGGTCCGCGAGGCGGATGCGGAGCGTGAGGCGGAGTTCATCACGATCGGAAAAAAGGCTGACGGGATCGTGCGGCGACTCGGCGGTACGATCGTCGCGTCGTTTCCGAACGTGCTTGGTGCCCCGACCGCGGACAATCTCCGACCGATCGCGCGGATGCTTGTCTCGAAATTCCTGTCGGGCGGGATCGATCGTGCGGTCATGGTATATACGGACTTCGTATCCGTGCTCTCGCAGACGGTGAAGGTGCGCGCGCTCCTGCCGGTCGTGGAGAAGGACGTGCTGAAGGCGCTTCACGAGATGGACCCGAAGGCGGGTGTTCCGGTGGATGAATCCATGGCGGAATACGTGGTCGAACCGGCGACCGAGGAGATGCTCGAGCGGCTCATCCTCCAGCTTCTCACCATGGAGCTCTACCACGGCGTATTCGAGTCGAACGCGAGCCAGGAGGCGGCGCGCATGATCGCGATGCGCAACGCGACCGACGCCGCGAAAGAAATGGTCGAGAACCTGACGCTCGCGTATAACCAGCTCCGTCAGGCGAAGATCACGCAGGAGATCGCCGAGCTCTCCGCCGGGAAAGCGGCGCTCGAGGGATAAGTTTGGAATGTGGAATGTGGAATGAAGACGTTTCATTTCAGATTCTAACTTCTAGATTCAACTGAATAAATATGAACGGAAAAGTTCTGCAGGTCATCGGGCCGGTGGTGGATGTCGAATTCGAGGGGGAAGACGCGACACTTCCTGCTATCCATGATGCGATCGATATCGCGCTTCAAGACGGAGGCAGGCTCGTCGTCGAGACGCACCAGCATTTGGGCGGCGGACGCGTACGGACGATCGCTATGGGATCGACGGACGGGTTGCGGCGGGGTATGGAGGCGGTCGGTACCGGCGCGCCGATCAGTATCCCGGTCGGCAAGGAGGTCCTCGGACGCATGTTCAACGTGCTCGGGGAGCCGATCGACGGACGAGGTGAGATTCCGGCTACGAAGAAACTCCCGATCCATCGCGAAGCGCCGTCCTTCCAGGAACAGTCTACGGAGGCGGAAGTCTTCGAAACCGGCATCAAGTCGATTGACCTCATCTGCCCCTTCATGAAGGGCGGGAAAGTCGGTCTTTTCGGCGGTGCGGGCGTCGGGAAGACGGTCGTCATTCAGGAGCTTATCCGCAACATCGCGCAGGAACACGGTGGTTTCTCGGTCTTTGCGGGTGTCGGCGAGCGGACGCGCGAGGGGAACGATCTCTATCACGAGATGAAGGAGTCCGGCGTGCTCGAGAAGACCGCGCTTATCTTCGGGCAGATGAACGAGCCGCCGGGAGCGCGCGCCCGTGTCGGTCTCACCGCGCTCACCGCAGCGGAAGCGTTCCGCGACGAGGAAGGCAAGGATGTGCTCCTCTTCATCGACAACATCTTCCGGTTCACGCAGGCGGGATCCGAAGTGTCCGCTCTTCTCGGGCGTATTCCGAGCGCGGTCGGGTATCAGCCGACCTTGGCCGAGGAGATGGGGCTCCTTCAGGAGCGAATCACCTCGACGAAGCGCGGATCGATCACGTCCGTGCAGGCGGTCTATGTCCCGGCGGACGACCTTACCGATCCGGCTCCGGCGACGACCTTTTCCCATCTCGATTCGACGGTCGTGCTTTCGCGGCAGATCGCGGAACTCGGCATCTATCCGGCGGTCGATCCGCTCGATTCGACATCGACCATACTTGATCCGTCCATCGTCGGCGAGAAGCACTATCAGGTCGCGCGCGCGGTGCAGAAGGTGCTCCAGCGGTACAAGGATCTTCAGGACATCATCGCGATCCTCGGTATGGAGGAGTTGACCGACGAGGACAAGTTGACGGTTCTGCGGGCGCGGAAGATCCAGAAATTCCTCTCCCAGCCGTTCTTCGTCGCTGAGCAGTTTACCGGGAAGCCGGGGAAGTACGTGAAGCGCGAAGAGACGGTTGAGGCGTTCGATCGGATACTGTCCGGCGAGTTGGATGATGTTCCGGAGGCCGCCTTCTATATGAAAGGGACGATCGAGGAAGTTTTAGCCGAAAGCGGAAAATGATATGTCTGCGATCAAACTGAAAATCGTGACGCCGGAAAAGCTTGTCCTCGAGGAGGAGGTGTATTCGGTGACGCTTCCGGGAGCCGCGGGCGAGGTGACCATCCTCCCGGATCATGTCCCGTATGTCGGAATGATCAGGGCGGGGGAGTTGTACTTCCGCAGAGCGGCGGATGCGGAGCCGGAGCCGTTCGCGACCGCGGGCGGGTTCGTCGAGTTCCACGAGAACACGCTCACGCTCCTTGCGGATACGGCGGAACGACCGGAAGAGATCGACATCAAGGCCGCGGAGGAGGCGCACAGACGAGCGGAAGAGGCGATGAAGGCGCGCGTGTCGATGGACGACGAGGAATATGCCCGTGTCGCCGCCGCGCTCGAGAAGGAATTCGCAAGGCTCAAGGTCGCGCGGAAACACGCGAGCAAATCGCGAGTTTCGCTCGGCGAGGAATAGGGCGCATATCTCCTGAAGCCGCCCGTATCCGGCGGCTTTTCTTGTTTCTTCGGGGGTTTTCGGGTAGAGTATGGGAGTGAAATTACGTGGCATAAGCCCTATGGAAAAACGATACTCCCCGAAGGAAATCGAGCCGAAATGGCAGAAAGAATGGGA
>CAYVDI010000017.1:0-20657 GCA_964450795.1 uncultured Bdellovibrionales bacterium | reverse complement strand
GGTACTTCACCGTCTATGGTCCATGGGGTCGTCCGGATATGGCGCTCTACAAGTTTGTGACGAATACCATCGAAGGGAAGCCGATCGATGTCTATAACCAGGGAAAGATGTCCCGAAACTTCACCTACATCGACGACATCGTCTCAGGGTCGATCGTCGCGCTCGATACGATACAGCCGTACGCGGTCATGAACATCGGCGGGGACAAGGAAGAGACGCTTATGCGTTTCATAGAGGTGATCGAGGAATGTGTCGGTCGGAAAGCGAAGAAGCGGATGCTTCCGATCCAACCCGGCGACGTCCCGTCGACGGTCGCCGATATCAGCAAGCTCAGAAAACTCGGCTGGAAACCGACCACGCGCATCGAGGAAGGCATCAGAAACTTCGTCGACTGGTACCGGGCATACTACGGGGTATAGCCCGTGCTATTTGACTATTTTATTGTTTCATTGTATAATGAGGCGTGTTCTTTTCTGCGTGTAGGGGGTTGAAATGCTGGGAGATACGAAGTCCGTAACAAGATTCAATCGGATTCTCTTCGTTCCGGGTCACTGGAACATGGCTTCACCGGTCATGATTGAGCGGCTGAAAGGCGCCGAACGGCTCTGGTGGGACGGTGGATATGACTATATCATCGTCTCCGGCGGCATTACGAGGCGACGCCAATGTGTTTCGGAGGCCGATTTCATGAAGGATTGGCTGGTGAAACACGCGAATATCCCTCCGGGATGCATTATCACCGAATGTGCATCCAGGGATTCGTTCGAGAACGTGCGGAATACCACGGAATGGTATCTGAGCGGGTCCATGTATCTCGCGAAAGACGTCTTGGTGACGATCGTTTCGCAATGGGTGCATGCGATGCGCCTCCATGCCATATTCGAAGCCTACGGCGTTCAGGCCAGCTTCGTTCCCGTTCCTGGGCACACGCTTTTCCAGAAGCTGATCGGGTGGTGCAATCTTCTGTACACGTTGCTCGACCCGAAGGGCGAGAATGAGCTTTCCAAATGGAAAGTCAAACTGATAGCCAGGACGCTTGAGCGGGCATGATCCGCTTCTCGCATGACCCTGTCGGACGCGATGTCTGGCGGGGTCTTTTCATTTGAGAAATACGGTTCTCTGTCGTATCATTCACACCATGGAAATAGCGGAAACATATGACGAGATTGCATGACACGGTGCGACGAATTCTTCGGGAGCTGAAGAAGAACGGTTTTCGCGACTTCATACGGAAGGTCCGGTTCTATTTGTTCGGGAGAGGAAAGATGCTTTGGGCGCTCGACCCCGTCGATTGGAAACGGAAGAAAACGAAGGTTGCCGCGTATTTTTCGAAGTATCCGGTCGGGAGTGGAAGCAGCCGACCGAACATCGTTTTTGTCGTGCCGGGAACATGGATCGCCGGCGGTATCGCGGTTATTTTGCGGCATGCCAATTTGCTGAAGGAAAACGGATATGATGTGACGATCGTCACTCAGGATCTCAAAGATTCTTTTCCATGGTATGCGAAGCAGGGAGTCGATGTCGTTCCGATCGACCGGATTGAAGGCTTGCTTCGAAAAGGGATCGACATTCTTGTCGCGACCGGATGGAATTCCGCGCCGACCGTCGATCTGCTTCCGGCAAAACGGAAGCTCTATTTCGTCCAGCTCGATGAGCGCCGCTTCTACGACGACGAAGCGACGAAAAATTTCGTCGGGGAAACCTATCGGCTTCCGTTCGAATATGTCGTCATGGCTCGGTGGATGCAAGGGTGGCTCCGAGACGAATTCGGTCACGAGGCGGCCTATGTCCCGAACGGCCTCGACACGGACCGGTTCCGACCGACGGATCCCGTCGAGCCGAAGAGTGGTCGCGTGTGCGTGCTGATCGAGGGTCCGATCGACATCCCGTTCAAGGGAGTCAAGGACGCGTACGAAGCGGTGAGGGATCTCGACTGCGACATCTGGATCGTGAGTGGCCGCGGGGCACTACCGGACGAGTGGCGGTGCGAGCGGTTCTTCGAGAGTGTACCGATCGGCGATATGCCGGGCATCTATTCGTCCTGCGATATCCTGCTCAAGATGAGTGCGGTGGAGAGCTTCGCGTATCCGCCGCTTGAGATGATGGCCTGCGGCGGTGTCCCGGTCATCCTGCGGGTCTCCGGCATCGAGGAATATGCGGAACACAAAAGGAACTGCCTGATCGTCGAAACGAAAGAAGAAGCGCGGGCGGCCGTGAAGAAATTGCTCGACGATTCCGATTTACGAAGGAGGCTTTCCGAAAACGGACTGCAAACGGCGAAGGAGTGGTCGTGGGACCGGTCTGCCGAAGCGATGAGAAAGGTCATAGCCGGATGATCCGGATTCCGAAGGCGAGGCTTCCGACGACGAAGACGACGAAGAGTGTTGCTATTGGCCATCCCTTGAGGAATCCTGGCTTGTATTGCGAAAGCCGATCGAGAAGCGTCCCGAGGTCGGCATGGAGCGACCCTTCGGTGTATGCGGGGCGGAGGAAAAGCGAATGGCTTTCGTACGCCTTCTCTTTATTGCTGTCGACGAGCGTCCGGTCGGCAAAGGCCGGGTCCGGGTCATCTGTCGCGGAAAGATACGGTTTGTCGCCCTTGCGGTTCTCATCGGAAAAATACGTCGCGACGAAACAATACCGCTTTTCCATGGAATCCGGTATGGCCTCGAAGGGGAATACCGTGTATGCACCCTGTTTCCCTGGTTCTCCGGAGAAGCTGACGGAAGCGATTTCCGTCGCGCATGCCTCGTCCATGAGTTGGAATCCGATATGCTCCCCGCGGCGGATACTCGCGTTGCCGAGGACGACGCGGACCTGATGGAGACCGTTTTCGTGTGCGGTGAAAGTTTGTGACACGGGCATCCCAGGGGAGAGGGTTACCTTCTTGGTTTTCCCGAGGAAATTGTATCCGGATTCGCTGATGCCGAAATCGGAAAGGAACGTCCAAAAAATCCCGACAACCCAGAGAAGAAACATCGCGATGAGGATATACTCGATTCTTTTTCCAGATAGCTTCGGTATTTTCATACTCTATAAATCATATATCGTGCATCATATTTCATGCCTCTTTTAGAGGTAGTATCTTGGAATAATCACATTCACGATTGCATAGAGCTGGAGGAGTATCATCGCGAGCGCAAGGATTTTCAAGATCATTTCAAAATCTATCTTGTCATTGCGAGGAAGCGTAGCGACCGCGGCAATCCAGTGCTTCACCCACGAAACCGCAAGCCTGACCCCGACGACAACGAGAACCAGGTGTCCGATGAGATTCGGCAGGAAATACCGTCCCGGTTGTCCGATGAGCACTTGTCCGGATGTATCGAATACACGCCAGTCATAGAAACGGATGGCGAACTGAAGTGCAAGTATCATCCCGAGAAAAAACACGAGATACCTCCGCTCCGGCACCCACCCCGTCTTGTCATTGCGAGGGAGCGCAGCGACCGCGGCAATCCAGTTCATTTTTTTCAAAACAGGCATCAACAAATACACAAGCACCGCCACAAACCCGATGATCTCGATCCAATTGATGACCGACAGGATCCATCCCGAAATCGGTGTGTCGAGCCATCCGAAATTACCCCAGTATGAGAGCGATGAGTCGCGGAACTCGCTTTCGCGCATGGTCTTGTTGAGATATTTCCCGATCGATTCGAGAGGGGAATCGAATTCTGATGAGCTGCTTATCTTTGTTATTTTTACGAGATAATCTCGCGGAGCAAAAAACGCGATTGTCCCAGTGATTAATATTGATAATACTCCAGCAGAGATGAGAATTTTTTTTGGCGACGGAGCATATCTTCTTAGAAGGATGTATCCGAAAAGGATGCAGGTGGTGGCAATAAGAATGACCCCGGGCCCTTTCGCTGCGATACCAAGAACCGCGCTTGATATGAGTAATAATATGTTCTTTGCGTTTGGTCCATTTTTTAACAGCAGCACACCAAGATATGTGTATAGAGCAAAGGTGAGAAATAGGGCTACGTCTATATTTACTATTGCCGACATAAAAGAAAACATCGGCTGAAATGCTATAGTAGCTGAAAATAAAGCGGAAGCCTTTTTGGAAAATCCGACAGTTCGGATTATGTGATATGAAAGGAACACGAAAAATACTCCAATGAAGAGCGAAAATATTCGAAGAACGAACATCTTCGTTTGGGTGTCGTGGCTTTCAAGAAAATCTACGATGGCAGAGGATATCGTGTAATAGAATGAAAGAGGTGTGTTTGAGACGCTGACCGTATTTATTTCTTGATTTATGATTTGATTCTCATCTTGCCCCGTGTCCTGAAAATTTTGGAGATTTGTTTTCTGGGAGGCGATTTCAAAAAAATAGAAAGAGGAAGCCTCGATTGATACTGTATCAGAAATTTTGGTGAAATATTCCGGTGTGGGAGTATTCTGACTGAGGATGGTCGCATAATGGACTGGCTCATCAGTTCCCTGAAAGATCGGTATGAGCGAAGCTAAAAGAACCTCCTTTATGAGGAATAAGGAAAGGATCAATGCGAGAGTCGAAGGAAATGCCTTCCTGAATTGATTTCCGGACATATTGGAAGTATACTTAAAAACGTTTTAAATACCAACTGGAATGGCCTGGGACGTTAAAGTTCGTGTTTATATTTTTTTAAAGCGGCTCGGAGATAGAATTGGGCTTGATTTGCCGTATTTCATGAAGAACGGGTTCTGGATAACCTTTCGTCAGGGGATGAGCGCATTAAGTGGCTTACTGCTTGCAGCTGTATTTGCGCGTCTTGCAGCACAGGAAATATTTGGACAATATCAGTTCATCCTTTCAATTTTGGCAATTGTTTCCGTATTTTCTGTTCCAGGACTCAATACTTCCGTTATAAGATCAGCGGCGAATGGATATGATGGGGATTATCGGAAAGCCGTAAAAATAAGTTTTTTGTGGAGTCTGCTTGGTATTCCGGCACTATTGATAATCGGGGGATATTATTTCGTTTATCAGGATACCGTGGTTGGTTTGGCACTCATGATCTCTTCAATATTTTTCCCGTTCTTTTATGCACCTAATACATGGGATAGCTTCTTGCAAGGGAAAAGTCGGTTTGATATTTCCGCAAAATTTAGTTCGATTCAGGCGCTTATAAATACCGTGGGCACTATCGGTGTCATATTTTTTTATAGGGACAACCTAATTGCGGTCATCGTCTTTTATCTTGCGTCGTACTCATCCTTTAACGTCTACTATTTCATAAGGAGCCTTCGCTATGTCGGGAATGCTGAAAAAGATGCGGATATGGCTCGATATGGATGGTTTCTGACGAAAATAAACATACTCGGAATGCTTTCCGGAAATCTTGATAAGATTTTAGTTGGAATGTTTCTTGGCCCTGCTCAGTTGGCGGTATATTCGGTCGGCATTCTCTTTGCGAAACAGATCCAAAATGTTTCCAAAAGCTTTCTTTGGATTTCTGTGCCGAAACAAATACAACAGGGTGCCATATCAAAAGGAAATTATGCAAAAATGTTCTTTTTGAGTCTTCTGGCGACGGCAATCTTTCTGTTTTCTTTTCAGTTCATCGTCCCGTTCTTATTCACGGATAAGTATGTGGAGTCGGTATCTTTGTCGATGCTGTCTATACTCTTTTATCCAGCGTTCATTATGTCTGTGTTGTATAGGAATCAGATGATTTTCAGCAAAAAAGAAAAGATTCTTTTTAGAGAATCTTTGATCTCTCCGTTGGCTATGGTGTCGCTTATGACTGCTATCCTCCCGCTATTCGGCATCCATGGGCTTGCCTTCCTGTTTGGGTTTCAGCATTTTATTGGACTATTTGTACTGTACGCCCTGGATAAGATGACTAATCGCTCCTTTTTCGCGCAAAAACAGTGACTCGGCTTGTTTTTCCAAGCATTGACAGTATAAAGAGGACTGGTCTGATTATGAGCGTACGGAAAAATTTGTTTCTTGAGATGAATCTGTGCAGTGCGCTTCCAGTAGCATCATATTTGTACTGCGCTGATGCGATGATATCCCTATCAAAGTGATGAAATGCGTACGAAATAGCGGAGAAGTTTTGCTGAAGCAAGTGTTGAATAGCGCGTTTGTTGAAAAACGTTATATGCGTTGGGAGCTGGAGTCCGTATGAGTACTCCTTGAATATTCTGAATTCAACCCCATCGAAGTAGGGGATGCTGAAAATCAGCTGGCCATCCTTCTTTAGCCAACCGGTCAGTTTTTCAAGCGCTTTATCCGGTGCATATAGGTGTTCAAGCACCATGTCCAATATGATTACATCGAAAGATTCTTTCGGAAAATCAAAGTCGTGAATCGATCCGATCCATACATCCAAGCCTTTCTCTATCGCCGTTTTAGCTGCTTTTTTATTCAACTCGATACCGGTGGTTTTCCAACCGAGTTTCTTGAGGCTTTCGAGTTTCGTCCCGTTCGAGCAGCCGATTTCAAGAAGCGCCCCGTTCTTCCGATAGTTCGGAATCGATCTGCTCTTGTAAATGTAGGCGTAAAATGCGTATGTGGCGATCTTGTCGAAAATACTTTTCTTTCCGGGGTACCCGTAATAGTTTGTGAGCACGGTCTGTTCTATCTTTTCCAGCAGAGGCATTCCTTTTGATTGCGCCGTGAAATACCCGAGATCATCAGGATAGAACAGGTGTATGTATCGTTCTTTCGGACGCGGACTCTGGAATACGAGTCCGCATTTTTCGCATCGGCAGATGCTGAATGACCCCGGAAGACCGGTCAGGAGATCGCGCGCTGAGAATAGCTTCACACGGTGTGAAGCCGTTTTGCAGATCAGACATTCCACGTCCTCGAATTCTATGTTTTTCAAATCCGTATCCTTTGTCATGAAGATGCTCCTTCATTGATTATCGATGATCCTCCGGCAGGTATTGATCCAGCTTCTCTTGTCTCTGTGCCACAGGAGAA
This sequence comes from uncultured Bdellovibrionales bacterium, assembly GCA_964450795.1. Lineage (GTDB taxonomy): Bacteria > Patescibacteriota > Minisyncoccia > Moranbacterales > UBA1568 > JAGOTT01. The sequence continues at coordinate 13,732 of CAYVDI010000017.1, read as the reverse complement.
GGTTGATGGGAAGGAAGATGATTCGAAGGAATCCGCTCTTGAAATTGATGATTCTCTTTCCGAAGGGGTTGCTTCCTCTGCCGAAGTGGCACGCGAAGATATCGGTGTAGTTTTCAAAATAGAATTCATCAACCCCAGCTATGTTCCCAAACGGGCCATTTTTGTGTGATCTGGTGCTGTGTCTGGTGATATTAAGTGCGGAGTATCCGGATCCCTGATATTTTTCGCGCATTTCCCATCCCGTATCCTGCATTTTTCCAATTTTAGCGGGCCTGAAATCGATATTTAATGATTCGAATGTCTTTGTTTCAAAAAACATCGCAAACATTATTGGGAAATCCTGTGGTTTTAGTTCGGGCGCCTGTGTGCCGATCGCCTTAACGGTCGAAGATAGTTTTTTTATAAGAATATCGTCCCAATCCTTTTTTAGCCATGCTGCATCCGCATCAAGGATTGTAAAGTATGGCGTGTCGATGTCCTTTGTGAGGATGTTGAGTGCGAGGCTGTGCGCCAAACTACCTTTCTCGTTCGTCTCAATACGCCTGAGTTCAATGTGCTTGTATGCTGATACGGAGTTCTTGAGGTTCAAATAGTCGGAGATCCTTGAACCATTGTCTATGATTACCACCTTGTATGGATTTTTTGTAAGTTTTTTGAGTGCATAGAGTGCGGACAATATGAAATCCGATGCATTGTAATTTACAATGAAAACGGAGATTTTGTATTCGGGCATCGTTCCGTTTGAGCTCATTTATTTGCAATTATGAAATACCCGGTTGCAAAGGATGCGAGCCGTTTGTTTTTCAATACGAATGATGTCGAATCCAGCAACGAGAGAGCCGATAGAAACGGATAGAAAGCGTATCCGATGTGTCGGATTCCTAACGGCATCGATTTGTTGGCCATGATGATGAAATCGGACAATACCGTGAAGAATCTTCCGAGCGTCTCGACCGTATCGATTCTGAACCCGCGCTTTTCAAGCTCGTATTTCCATCCTGCTTCGGTGTATCTCCGGTAATCGCTCGGGTCATTTACTATCGGGTATACCAGATGAGCTGAGAAGACAAGCTTCCCGCCATCTTTGAGGACACGGAAGCACTCATCAAGCCCTTGGTCGAGCTTTTCGACATGCGCAAAAACCTGCATGGCGACAACTACGTCGATGGATTTGTTTTCGATTGCCGCCATATTCGCTACATCAAGGACGATGTCGGGGTGATGGTCGGGGCAGATGTCCGCAAAAATCCATTTCCGTACAGATGATTTCGGTTTCCTGAATTTTCCTCGGTCTCGTCCGCCGATATCGAGGACGATACCTTTGTAGATGGAGCGATGCTTCTCCTGTGCCTTATCAAGGAGTTTTCTTTGAAAGCTCGACCAGAAGTAGTAACGGATATTTTCTGCTATGTTCATAGAGACGGGTTTTTCGTGATGACCGATATAATGTTTGAGTCGATTCTGAATGTCGTTTGATAAAGGAATATGATGAGACCAACGATTCCGGGTGTCCGTTTGAGCGAGGGATGGTGCGTATGGATCTTGACGGACTCTTTTCTTAAGGCGTTTGGAATAGTGCTCCCATTGAGGAAATTCAGTGTGTCATAAAACATGCTTGGTCTGCCACGAAAGCGGAGGTAGAGTTTTCCGATTGGGCGAATCAGGAAGAGGGGGCACCAAAATATCTTGTAATGTCCTTCGTAGAGCCGCCAATAGTGGGGGCTATTTATGTATATCTTCCCGCCCGGCTTAAGTACGCGCACCATTTCCAATAATGTCATTTTGACGTCATCGACATGCTCCAGTACGGTGAAGCAGTTGATGAGGTCGTAGGTGTCGTTTTTGAACGGGAGGTGTTCCGCGCTTCCAACCAGAAACCTTTCTTTCGGTATGTCATATTTGTCTGCCTTCATGTGGCAAATCCGTATCGCCTCGACCTCCGGGTCTATCCCGTGGATTTCAGCTCCCCGTTGTGCAGTGACAACATTGAATCCACCGGTTCCGCATCCGATATTGAGAACAACCTTTCCTTTGACTGGGCCGACCTTCTTTTCGAACGAATCAACTCTGGCCTCCTCGGTTTTCTCCTCATGAATCCTCGAGTTCGCAAGGGATTCCCAGTTCGGAAGTCCGAGCGTGTCCCGGTAGTAGGTCGTATAGTACTTGAAGATGGCATCATCGATCATAGATATAAGGTGTTCGGAATTATGCGTTCGGTGTAGTGATGGGTTCCCTTGCGTCATATCGTTCGATCGAACATGCGGTGAACCCATTTTTTTTGTATGTCGCGATGGAGTCTTTCAGCCAATCGGTGCCGAATATCGATAATTCACGATCATGAAAAGCGAAGACATCCCTGCTGATGTATGTGATTCCATTCGATACCGTACCGTCCGGGGCGACTCGGCTATCCGATGAAATGTACCGTATCCCGTTCGCGTTGGCAATCCGCTCAGTGTCGGTTGTCCAGACGTTTCCTGGTGGGATGAGTGTATCGATCTCAACACCGAAAAAGTCGGAAAGGATTTTCAGTGATCGCTCGATATGCTTTCGCTGCGTATCGATCGGAACCCAGTTCCAGAATTCCCGGTGATACGTACGATTGCTCGAGAACCATCGTGGCAGATGTTTCCCGATGACGCAGTGGGTGAGCCCGTGATTTGCAATGTCGATAAGACCCTCTTTGAGTCCTTGTCGTATGACTTTCGCCTGTTCGGGAAATTTTTCCGGGAAGGGGATGATAGTGCCGTCTTTCTCAACCCAACCGGCGGTGATTCCGATGGTCATCGACGAACCGCTTTCTCGTAGGATATCAAGGATTTCAGTCCACTGCCCCGCGGTCAGCTCGTCGTACGGACCCCAGCTTTTGAACATCGGCAGGTATTTTATGAACAGAAAATTCGTGACAAGCGGAAGTCTGAGCTTGAAAAAGACACATTCAAGGTATCCTTTGCCGTACACCTCCCATTTCTTCGAGGCGGCGCCGACGTCGTCCATTCGGAAGACGATCTTTTCGGTTGTCGTGGTTTCGGGCTTCATTTCCGTGCGATTATGAAATATCCCGATATGTATTTTCCGGTCTGATCGGATCGTGATCGCATCAATGTGGCAAGGAGAAGAAAGGGGAGATAGACCGGGAGGAATATCCATCGGAGAAATGCGTTGTCTATCCTGATCGTCCCATTGCGTACGATGTCGGCAATGATGGTATATGGATTCCCTATGGCAGTAATTTTATACGAGGTGAAATCTGCGAGGAGGTATTTCTCGATGTACTTCCTTGTGTATCGCGCGAAATCGCCATGTACGGGGCAGAGGAATGGGATGGAAAGGATGAGTATCCCGTTTTTCTTCAGAATGCGCCTGACTTCGTTCATCGCCTGATTCGGGTTGGCGACATATTCAAGGACCTCGATGGCCATGACGTTGTCGAAGCGCTCATCCGGGAAGGGGATCGATTGTATGTCGCCGGGTATCACATGGTTCACTGAATCAGGTTCGATATCCATGGCGATCGGTCTCTGACGAAGGAGCGAGTCGTATCGACGATTTTTCGATCCGATATCCAAGGTATCCCCCTGAAGCTCGGGGAGATGTGACTTGAGCAGATTTTCCAGGATGACCCGGTGTGAAGTCTTGAACATGATTCAGTCGGGATTATCGGCGGTTGGATGATAGGGAGGCGAACTTGTCCGAAAGGAGAACGATCAGTCGGATGATATGGTGGATCAGTCTATATATTTTTATTGTCATCGGTATCCTCTCTCCTGCTCGGGTGCTTATGCAGCTTTCCATGAATTCGATGTACCGATCGGTAACATCGCTCATAGTTCGTTTTCTGATAGCCTCGGTATAGGAGGCATGGTTATTTCGTATGCGTTCGATCCTCTCAAGCAGATCATCTTTCCCATGGAAGAGCTCGCCGGCTGCGCCGACAATCTCCGGATTACTACTGTCGTTAAGCGCGATAACCGGGAGTCCGCATGCGAATGCTTCAAGGATGGCATTGGAGCACGCTTCATTCCGTACCGGGGAGACATACGCATCTGCGGATTTGAGTAGTTCCGCGAGCCTTTTCGACTCCTGTGGTGGTATGTGCTCAATGTTTGCGAATGCTGATTTGGAGCGGCCGACAAACGTCATCTTGTATTTTGTAAAATCAAGGTGCTTGTCCAAGAACTCGAAATAACCCGATCCTTTTTCGCGATTGTCGGAGTTGCTTGATGCGATCAATCTGAATCGCCTATCAATATCGGGATAAGTCTTCGCTGCGCTCCGATTGAAGATGTTCCCGTCGGCTGCATTGTGAATTATGGCAGTCTTCATCGATTCTTTCAACCCAAGGGTCTCGGCTTCCTTATGACTCCATTCGGATTGGAAGATGATTCCGTCTGTAAGCGCATTGGCGAACCGGATGATGAACCGATCATACGGTTTCCAAGCCTTTCCGCGGTGATAGTGGAAAACAGGTCCAAGTCTGTGAAGCAGGATCGCTTCAGGTTTAGTGATCATGAAACTGAAAATCTCATCCAGTTTGTGGTAGCTGTTCAGTATTATGACGTCAGCTTTCAATGGGTCAATTTCATAGATTCCTCTTCGGTCAAATTCGTTTCGAAGCGCGCGGAGAAATTGATTCGCTCCTCCTCGGGATCCATCTTGAATATCGAAGAATATATTAATTTTCATAAAGAGCTTTTTTCAGGGTGTCGAGAATTCTACTTTCATTCAAGGCATCCGTTACGGTGATGTGGTTATACTGTATTTCGTTGGTATAGCGTATTTTTCCTGAAATGAAATCCTGCAATTTTCCAATGGCAGCTTGAGGTTCAATTTCCGAGTAAATAAGGCTGCCATGGAGAATATCTCTGGCAAGTCCGACATCCGTTGAAAAAACGAGAGTTTTTGTGAGGGCGCATTCGAGCACTGCTTTTGGACCACCTTCGCTCTTCGACGTTACAAGACAGACGTCGGAAAGATTATAGAGAAGGTTGACTCTTTCCAGCGGAAGATTGTTTTCAAAAATATCATCTTTTCCTTCGCGTACGAACGTTTCATCACCGATAAAGAGATAGGGGATATCGAATTTTTTGCATTCGCCTATAACATAGTGTCGTCTCGGACCGGCGAGAAGGAGAATGAATTTTTCTTTTGGGAGATTTTTGAGTATTTCTATGAGGAGATCTGGGTTCTTCTGCCACTTCGGCATAGAGAGATTGGAACCAAGTGAGTCACGCTGGAATGATCCTATGAGAGTTTTTCCTGAAATCGTATCGAAACCTATGCCGAGTGTGTCCGCAAGAACTTTCTTGTCTGTGTTGAGATTTTTGAAGATAGCCTTGTCTACAAGGAAGGGGATGTGAATAACTTTAACGTCCTTGGATTTGAGATAGTCGAAAGTTCTCTTGCTTGGAGCGATCCATATATCGATAAGGCTGCGGAGGCGACTGATCTTGTCTGGTGTATTCTGGACTTCATTTGTCACTGTGGCGATGACTTTCACCTTCCTCAATTTCTTTAGAACCTTCAGTGGATAATAGATATAAGGTCTCTCGAGAAGGTTATACCAGACGGAGTAAAGTACGTCTGCGTGGAATATGGTTTCAATAACCTCGAAAAAACCTTCGGTTGAGAGTAACCGTGTTACATTTTTCCTATCGGTATCTATCGACCAGCCGATATTATCGTTTCCGAGAATGCGGACTCGGAGTTTATCTTTCTTCGTTTGGCTTCGTGATAGCATAGAGCTCACCGAATTTAATATAATAGTTCTCTATAGCTACGCCTGCTTCTGAAAGCTCTTTCTTGAAATCTTTCTCGGTGTATTCGATGAAATGGGTTGGATCGAGCCGGTACTCTAGACCGCGTTCCTTCTTATAGACGGCGAGCCAATCCCGTGTTATTAAGGGGACCCGGATAAGAATTTTCGGAGCGAGATTTTTTATACCATGGAGAAATTGAACTCTTTGATTGATGTGTTCCAGGACATTCGAGAGGATGATTGTATCGAACTTCTCATTGAACGGATAAGAAGTGGCATCGCCGGTTATGTAAGTGAGGTTGTTTTGCTTGTGAAGTTTTTTTGCGTCGGCGATATTTTTTCTGTCGATGTCGATGCCGACGACTATTCGCGCCTTGTCTGCGAGATCCGCTGCAACCGAACCGTTTCCACAACCGATATCGAGGATGGCGTCGGTTTTTTTGATGTTGTCGAGGAAGAATTTATGGTAGTTCATGATCCGATGTTTCGGATGCACACCGTCGTTCTCCCGAACAACGAGGGAGCTTATGAGTTTGTAGGAGAGGTTGTTTGCCCAGCAGAGAAAGTCTATTGCTATTTTTAGCATAATTCGTCGGTACCAGTTTTGTAAATTTTAAGCTCTGTATTTATCATATCCATCATATCATAGTTATTTTTGATATATATTCGGGCATTGTTTCCGAATATCAATCTGGAGTTTGGATCGTGTATAAGCGCGGTGACAGCTTCGCGTATGGATGATGGATTTGTCGTGCAGAGATAACCGTTTTCCTTGTGCTGTATGATAGTATTTATCCCTTTGACGTCGGTGGCGATGACAGGAAGTCCGCAGCTCATCGCTTCGAGGATGGTTTTCGGGTTACCTTCATAGAGTGATGGCTGAATATATATGTCGGCGGCACTATAGGTGGCCGGAAGTTCCGAATTCGGAATGCTGGGAGTGATCTCGAGGTCGATGTCGAGGTCATTGGCCCGTTTTCGGATATTCGGCTCGAGCGGACCCTTACCGACCATGAGTAGCTGTACCGGTAGTTCTCTGATGGCATCGAGCAGGTTTAGGAGGTTCTTTTCCGGATGAAGTCTTCCAACAAAGAGTAGCCTCGTCTTTTTTCCAGCCAACTTGTCTTTGATTGGGGTGAAATGATCGGTATCGATTCCATTCGGTATGACGTGGATGTTTCTTGCGTCGTATGTCCTTGCGAGATATTCCTTTTGTTCCTCGCTCGTGACGATGGATGTAGTTGCATATTTGTAGGCAAATGTCTCTATAAGATGCGTCACAGCACGTCTGAATGAATTCTTTCCTATAGGAGAGAGGCTTTCGGTGTAGCCGGTTCGGAGGAGGAGTTTTGCGCCGAAGAGTTTTTTTGCGATAACTGCACCCCAGCTTCCGAGCATCTGATTCGTCTTGAACCAGTCGCATGAACGGAGATTTTCCCGATAGAGGAAGGGGAGAAGAAGGGAGTAAGGCGCATTGTGGATCCGGATTTTCTTCGGAAGAATGACAATATTTCTTGGGAGTCGGTCAGCATATTGTATGTCATCCGATCCGTAGGTGAGGAAGTAAATCGTGTCGAAATGGAGTGCTAAACGCGTGTAAATGCTAATCTCACGGTCGAGACTACCGCTTCGTTCCCAATCTGCGATGGAAGTTCCATAGGTGAAGAAAAGCGCGAGGTTCATTTTCGTTTGAGAATCAGCGATTTTTTAACTTCGTAGGGAATGAGGAGTATGAAAAATGATCGAAGGAGATATGGAAAATATTTCCATTCGAATCCATGCTTCGTGATCGCATCCCACCTTGCGCGAAGTGCGCACAATTCCTGCTCTCGTGCTTTCCTGTTCGATATCCCGGCCTCGTGTACCCGGTACTTAAGCGTGGGTTCTTCCATGAATCCGATGCTGTATCCTTCGCCGAGTATCCGAAGGAGAAATTCGTAATCCTGCGCCCTCGGATAGAGTTCGTTATATCCGGTTTGAAAGACAACTTTTTTCCCAAAGAAAGTGCTATGTGTGAAAAAATTCCCTTTCATGAGAGCCTTTTTTAGGTTTTTCGGCACCTCGCGTTTTCGTTCTTGGAGCGTGTTTCCGATTCTGTCGATCAGAATGCGATCGGAGTCGATGAAGTCGTAGTTATTTTCTTTAAGAAAATCGAGTTGTCTTTCAAGTCGATTCGGAAAGGCGACATCGTCGCTATCCATCCTGGCAATGAAAGCGCTGGTCGATGCCCTGATTGCTTTATTAAGGGATTTTGTCAGTCCGATGTTTTCGTCGTTACGGATGAGGATGATACGTTGATCCGTATCTGCATAGCTCGTGAGGATCTTTTCGACGCTTTCGGATGATCCGTCGTCAATGATAACGAATTCGAAATCTTGAAAATTCTGACTCAAAATACTCCCTATCGACTTTCGAAGAAAATCGGGGTCTTCATTGAAAACAGACATAATCACTGAAATTTGTGGCATATCATTCGACCCCGAGTATTTTTTTATAGGCTTCCAGAAAAAACGTATTTATGAGAATCATATCGAGCACGGAGAGTGTAACGACAGATGCCAGGAGAATCGTCTCGGTTTTCGAATTGCCTGCAAGGAGATTTCCTGTTCCGTGCCGAATCTTTTGCAGTATGGAGGTACTGGAGAAAAGAATCAATATGGTAGCGAGAAATATGACGCGAATCATCATGCTGTAGCCGTTTCGTGTAAGCATTGTGTATGAGATGTCCTCTCTCTCGGAATATCCGGAAAAAATGAATTTGTTTACACTGTATTTCTCTAAATTTTGGAATGAGATAGATATCCCATCGTGACGAAGCAGGAATAGCGCTGAATCAACCGAAATAGTGATTTCCTGTTTTGGCGTGGGTCTTTGTTCGAAATCGAAGAGCTTCACGGATGCTTGTCGAAGAAATCGGTTGTTGGTTGGTGTTGTTCCCGTGTATTGAATGTTTATTTGCTTCCCATCCTGCAAAAATAGGTATTCGTGCACGATGATTTTTTCGGCATGCCTTATTTCCGTTTTCCAGGTCGTTATATTCGATTTCGATACAAGCAATTCGTCGGAGAGTTTCTCTTTACAAGATTTTTCAGTGTCGCATTCGATGGATGTGACAATTGGTTTTTTTATTGAAATTTTTTCGGGATGGAACCGAAAGAGGGTGATGTGCGCCCCGTTTCCCATATATTCTCCAACCCGTTCGAAACAGTTGGATTGCTCGTATGTCTTCAAATTCGTATTTACAATTGAACCGATGTCGGTACCCTTTTCATTTATCCGATTTTGGTCGTATATAACGTAATTTACCCGGTGCTCTTTTATGAATCGAATAATTTCGTTTTCGTCCGTTGAAGTGAATATTGAGTCATTCAGAAGAAAAACTGAAGACGGGCTGAATTTTTCAAAAGAGTCTCCGTTCGTGAGAAATATTCTGCTTTCATCTCTATCGAAAGCTTCATTGTAGACGTTCTGGAGAAAGTGGGTTTTCGCGGTGTCGTCAGATTGGTTTTTCAATATGGTGGTCTCCGATATGATGGGGATATTTGTTCCAAGAAATGACAAAAGTATGACAATTTGGAAGAGGATTTTCCCTTCAAGGAAACGTATTTTTTGGGAAAGTCGATCAATGAGTATGATGAGGAGAATGATCGTGGGGAATATGAGCATCAGGGAGAACCGATATGGGATTGTCTCTATTCCAAAGATTATATCCGCCTTGGATCCGAGATAAGTCATTCCCCATATCGTGAGGAGAAGTGCCTCCGGTGAAGCCGGAGAAATCGACCGCAGCACGAGAATGATGGCAACAAAGACCAGGAACATATTGAATACAGAGAGACCGGGGAGCCTGTATTCAAAAACTATCCTGAATATTTCCTTCGCATGAATAAAAATACCTCCCGTTGTTTCCCTGATCGTTTTCTCGATAATAGGAAAATGGTCTTTTTGTTGATCTGGTTGAGACGGCGATGCCATTGTGTGGGTACTCTTGTAGTCCGCAAAATCAGCATGTGTATTATTCAGCCGAATCATGTAAGGAACTTGGATGAAAAAGACCATAGCTCCTACCAGAAGAAGTGTTTTGATCGGTCGATTCTGCGAAGGAGCGGATAAGATTGTTGCACTGTGACGTCTCACCATTTTCATGATAATCATGACGAGCGTGACGAAAAACAAGGAAAAATCAAAAATAATCGTTGGGAGAATGTGCGTATAAATCAGTAGCCCTCCGCTCAAAGAAGCGAATAGTATGTTTTTTGAGGGGCGACCTTTTCTGAGCAGTGCTTTGAAAACAAAATAAAGTGCAAGAAGGAAGAAGAGATTTGCGGAATGATTCCGCAGGAGATTGTCAGCCAGGGAAATATAAGCGAAAGAAAAATTGAGAAAAAAAACAGACAATAGCGCGATGGGCTCATGTCTTACGAATAAGCGCGCTATTTTATAAAAGACGAATAACTGTGCCGCTATGAGAGCGTTTTTGAGGAGGACGATAGCGGCAATTTTGCTTCCAAGGAGCAGGGAGAGAAGGTAGCTGATCGTTATGAATAGTGGTTCAAGTCGAGCACTTCCGATGCTTTCCGGGAAATTTCCGATAAATTCGAAATACGCTTGGTTTGATGAATACTCTCGATCAACTCCACCTGAATAAAAAAAGAGCGCGTCCATGGCGACGCAGACGAGGATTGCCCAGTAGATATGATATTTTGTTTTAAATAAGCTTCGTATATATTCCATATGTGGATTTTGCAGCGATGTTCCAAGTGTATTTTTCACAAACTTTATTGTACCCGTTTTTGCCTATTTTCTCCAGAATCTCTCGATCCATATTTCGGACTCGTATCAGCGTGTTGGCGAGAGCGGATGAGTCTTTTGGGGGTACAATGAACCCGTCAACGTTCTTCTCGACGACGTAGGGATTTTCACCGACGTCTGTGACGATGACTGGTAAATGAGCTGCCCAGGCCTCGAGAAGTGTCAATGGTTGTCCCTCATAGAGTGATGGCAAAACGAACGCGTCGGATGACTTATACTCGTTTCGAAGAGAATCTCCAGTTAGTTTTCCTCGAAATCTGACGAATCTTTGGATGCCAAGATATCTGCTCTCGTTTCGAAGTTCGTTCTCAAGTTCGCCCGATCCTACGATGTGAAATTCTACATCGTTCGGAAGAACAGTCCTCACTTCGCTGATTGCGCGAAGAAGATACGTGAGCCCTTTCTGTGTATGAAGTCGTCCGACAAAGATGAATTTGAACTTGCTTGAATTTTTTGTGCTGCCACCTAGAAAATCCTCAATATTGACGCCATTCGGGATTATCGAAATATCTTTATTCTTGTTCTTTTTTTCGAGTATTAGCCTGTCGACACTTATTTCTTTGTCGTATTGTATCTCTGTGTGAAGGAAATTTTCCAGTTTTGAGATGATGGTGCTTCTTAGATTTTTTCCATACATATCCTGGATCGACGCAACGCCGCTACCATGGATGGTATATACAACTGGAATACTAAGAAGTTTTGAAAGAATCTTTCCTGGGATTCCAGGAAGATTGGCGTGGGCGTGAATAATATCGTATTTCTTTTTTCGGTGTGCTTTCTTGATGGTGGTGATAATCTCCGGTATCCAAAATATCCTGTCTGAAAAGGAAAAGAAGTCTCTTTGTTTTCCTCTGCGGAGAACATGAATTCTTTCGTTTATGTGCGTTTCGCTTTTCCCATCGGCTCCCTTGAGATTCATTGTGTAGATGTCGATCTCACACCTATGGTTTTCTGCAAGTTTTTTTGATAATTCCAAGACATGCGCCTGTCCGCCGCCCCAAATGGGTTCCCAGGCCTCGATGATCATTGCGATCCTCATAGCAGACTCGTATAGAGAGATTCTAGCTTATCGGCAGATTCGTCCCAGGAGAATCGCTTCTTAGAGATTCGTTCGAAGGCGCCATTCGCTGCGAGGATGATTTTTTTTTCGAGTTCGGCACTATCGCCATTTTTAAAGAAGAGCACTTTACCGGAGACAACTTCCGGAAGGGAACCGGCGTCGCTTGAAATGATTGGGACATCGAGTATGGATGTCTCCGCTGCCGTGAAGCCGAAGCCTTCGGTGAGGGATGGAACGATGAATGCGTATGCGGCTTTTCGATACCCGGGTAGGTCTTCATATGGGAGTGGGTCATGGATTCGGACAATGTCTCCGAGGTCGTGCTTCCGCACCGTCTGTTCGAACCGTTTGCGTCCGTCTTCGGGCTTCTTGCTGAGGATGAACCCGAATCGGAAATGAGCAGGGATCTTGTTTCTGACGGATCGGATCGTATCAAGGAGAAGGAAAACACCTTTTGATTTTCCGGGTCGACCGTTGTAAAGGAAAACCTTCATGGACGGATCGAATCCGAAAAGGGAGTTGAGGTCACGCGGCTCCGTTTGCTTGTTCCAGATTTTCGTGTCGATTCCGTTGTAGATGAGGGCAATCTTTTCTTTCGGGATACCGATGTCGATGAGATCGTTCTCGGTTGCCTTTGATATGGCGTGCCAATGCGAATAGTCTCGTTTTATGACGAACCATTCAAAGAAGAGAAATCCAAGTGCCATGAGGGGGTTTGGCTCAACGGAAAACCATTGCTTCCCGATAGCTTCGTGTACAGTCAAGAGGCATGGTTTTTTGAATTTTTTCGCGAGACAAAGTGCGGGGAGTGAAGCGGTGTATGTCGTTGTGTGCACGATATCGGCCCATCGGACATGCTCCGCTATCGACGATTTTGGAATGAGAGGATGACCAAAAAAAGAATGACACTGGATACGGTGTATGGTCAGATTCCCGACGGTTTCAGTTCCCGAAATTCCACCGGAATCGCTTGTGATGACCCGGACATCGTGACCTCTGCGCACAAGATGCTCCGCATATTCCGCGAAAACGATTTCGACACCTCCGATATGGGGCGGATAGTGTTCCGCGACGAGACAAATCTTCATATCACTACGCTTTCTCCTTTTTATGGAGAGATTTTGAGGTGTTCTCAGCGAGATTGGTTATATCGCGATCGAGGGTATCAAGTTTCACATAAAGCCGGAAAATGAGATAGAAAAGAAGCAGGATCGCGGAAAAGAACATTACATCCGTCCCGCGTTTTATGCCAAAGATAAGCGCGACTTGATCGGAAAGGCTTGGTCGGAAAACAATCAGGAGAACGATTGCCCAGACAGTCGACCAAAAGAGAAATTCCCCGTAACCGATGGCCTTGTCGCGAAACCTTAGAATGACGCGCGATCCTGCAAAGGCGACGAAGATGGCGATGAGAATTTGTATGAGGGTCATATGATTTTTTTCAAGATTATCTTGATGGCGATTTTTGCGAAATTTGAGGTCCGCTGGCCTTTTCCGAGTGAGTATTCGGAGTAGGCTATGCGGACGGGGACTTCCTGGTAGCGGAGCCTGTTTCTGGATATCTCATCGATGATATCCGAGGCGTGTTCCATGCCGCGATGGAAAATCTTTATCGAGCGATAGGCTTGCCGATTGAGCGCCCGAAGTCCGTTGTGGGTGTCGGTGAGGTGGATGTGGGATATGATATTCGTGAAGAGGACCGCGCAGCGAAGCATGAGTTTTCTCGCAGGTGGAATATTGTCGTGCGAATCCAGGAAGCGTGAACCAAGCACGATATCGGCGTTTTCGTGAAGTATCGGCTGAATGAGCTTCCTTATGTCTTCTGCGCGATGCTGTCCATCCGCGTCAAAAGTTACGATGATATCCGGATCGTATGCCTCGCTTACGTAATTGATTCCTGCTCGCAGTGCCGCGCCTTGTCCGCGATTTATGAGATGTCGCAGGACTTCTGCGCCAGCCTTCTCCGCTTTTTCGTATGTCGCGTCCTTGGATCCGTCGTCGACGACGACGATGTTGTCGTATCCGGCTTGGCGGATCTCGGCGATGACGTCCTCGATGACTTTTTCCTCGTTGTAGGCGGGGATGACGATGAAGACGGACGG
>CAYVDI010000016.1:0-21256 GCA_964450795.1 uncultured Bdellovibrionales bacterium | reverse complement strand
AGTCGCTTGCGAAGTACCTGAAGACGATCCCGGTCGATCCCGCCGGCGGTGGAACGCAGGAACGGACGCACTACGCGATCCAGATCGACGGCAACAACCTCATAACGGTGACCGCCTGTGAGGCCGAGGCCCTTTCGGACCCGTCCGTTTCCAGGTAAGCATCGCGTTCGTATGTCACCCGAAAAACACATCCGGATCCTTTTTCAGAAAGCCCTCTCCGTTCAGGTGAGCTTTTTTCTCTTCGTTTTTCCGGCGAGTACGAATTATCAGCTGGAGAGTTATGGTTTCGGTGGTGGCGGAGAGGAAAACATGACCTCGACGGATTACGGAATGAACGCGATTTCCGGCGAGCAGAGCGAGGATCAGCTTTCCGGAACGAACTACAACCTCGGTCCGGGGCTTGTGTTCACGGAACAGGCGAACGTTCCGCAAGCGCCGACGTTCACGAACCCGAGCAACTACTACAATAAGCTCCATCTCGTGCTCTCGACCGGAAGCAATCCGACGGATACCACTTTCGCCATCGCGATTTCCGACGACAACTGGGTGACGACGAAATATGTCCAGAGCGACAACACGGTCGGTACCGTGCTCGGGAGCGAGGATCGACAGACATATACAGCATGGGGCGGAGCGTCGGGATTCGATATCATCGGTCTCGCGTCGAGCACGACCTACAAGGTGAAGGTGAAGGCGATGCAGGGGAGATTCACCGAGACCGGTTACGGGCCGGAGGCGTCCGTCGCGACAGTCGGTCCGCAACTGACATTTAGCATCACCACGGATACTCAGCCGACCCCCCCGTTTTCTATCGATTTCGGGAGCATGACGCCGAACAGCGTGAATACAAGCCCACATCAGGTGAATGTTGCCCTGGATACGAATGCCGAGAACGGCGGTCACGTGTACGTTTCCGGAACCAACTCCGGACTGTATAGTTCTATCTCGAATCACAAGATCGACGCCGTGTCCGGCAACCTCACCGCGCTTTCCGAAGGATTCGGCGCACAGGGGATTTCCGCGACACAGACATCCGGCGGACCGTTCTCCATCGCTTCGCTCTACAACCAGGGCGGGGATATCGTCGGAATCACGGATCAGACCATCCGAAGCATCTTCGACAGCGCCGGACCGGTCGTTGGCGGTGCCGGGTCGTTCATTCTGAAGGCAAAACCGCTCTCCACCGCACCCTCCGCGAGCGACTATGCCGAGACCTTGACAGTCATCGCTTCGGCGAGTTTTTGACGCTCTTTTCAAAACATGCTATAATTTCTACAAGATTTCGGAAACAAAAATTTATGAAAAGGACGTTTCTCAAAAGAGTTTCTCTGCTGAACGCGATTGCGCTGATCGCGGTGTTGGTCGCCCCGATGTTCTACTACGCTTCGGTAGCGGAAGCTGCTCCGAACCTGACGATTGCCATGGTCCGACTGGATCGCATGCAGGCGAGTACCGTGACGACCGGAACGGTCTGTGCGAGACCGACATCGACCGCGACTGAAGCAAAGGTATTGGTGACGTTTCCTGCAGGATTTACGGTCGGGGCATCTGCGAACTGGACGGTCGGTACCACGAGCACCGGTTGGCCGGGATCACCCACTCCGACGGCATGGCCATCGATTGCTACTGGAACGTCATCCGGTCAGGTAGTGACTTTTACCGGGGGTGACTTGACGGTCGGTACCACGTACTGCTTCAACTGGACAAGCACGGCGGCGCTTACCACTGCGGCTGCGGCAAATAACATGATCGGATACGTCGAGACCCAAACAGGCGCCTCCGCAACTATCGACAAATCAGCTATCGCCTTCTCGACCATTACGAGTGATACGATTTCCGTGACCGGAGTGGTTAATCCGACATTCAGCTTCAGTCTGCCGACGAATACGGACAACTTCTCGACGGCGTTGACGAATGGTGCAACAGCTGAAACATCCGGATCAACGGCGACGATCACGACAAATGCCCGAAACGGTTGGACTACGTGGGTGAAGAGCGCGAATGCTGCATTGGTATCGGCATCTCCCGGAGCGTCTTCCATAGCCACCATAGGATCGTATGATGGTACGCCATCCACGTTGGGTTCCGGAACGCCCGGGTACGTGCTGAAGGTCACTACGACCGGCGGAACCGCTTCTCCTGCCGCCGAATATACTTCCGGTGCGGATCAAGGCGGTACGTTGACCACGGCGTTCAACATCGCGGCATCGGGGACGGCGGCGACCGCGAGTGATACGGTGACCTTTACTGAAAGAGCCCGAGTCTCTACCACGCAGGCACCGGCAACCGATTATACCGATACATTGACGGTGGTCGCGGCAGGCATGTTCTAGTCAGGTGTGTTAAGACATCTCGAAGCTCCGGAGGAATCCGGGGCTTTTTTGTTGAAAGAAATGATGTATACTGTAGTCGAACGTTGATATCTGATTTTTTGGCTTGAAGAGTACTATGAAGCAATTCTTCCTTCTTTTCCTCCCGTTCTCGGTTCTGATCTTTTCGTTTTCTTTTTTCCCCGCTCTCGCGGAGTCCGGTGAGCTCCGCCTCACCACCTCTCCGCTCCCGATCAACCTGAAGGTCGAACCCGGATCATCCATTTCCACCGCGCTCAAGATCAAGAATGACGGGAACCAGAGCGAGGATCTGAAGGTTTCCCTCATGAAGTTCAAGGCCGATCCATCGACCGGCGCCGCGATCCTTTCCGATCGCGAACCGACCGACGGATACTTCGACTGGGTCACGTTCTCCGATCCGACGTTCACGCTCCCGCAGAACGAATGGAAGACGGTCACGGCCACGTTCACCGTTCCCAATACCGCCGCCTTCGATTATTACTACGCCATCGTTTTCTTCCGCGCCGATCAGGACGTGAAGCCCGGAGAACAGCAGACGGTGCTCAACGGGGGAACCGCGACGCTCGTCCTCCTCACCGTCGACGTTCCCGGAGCCAGGAAACAGCTCGAACTCGACCGGTTTTCGGTCGATCGGAATATTTTCGAATTTCTGCCGACGACCTTCGATGTCAGGGTCAAGAACACCGGCGATGTCCATGTCATCCCGCACGGAAACGTCTTCATCAGTCGGAGCGGGAGCGATGAGAATATCGCGATCCTGAACGTGAACGCGACCCAGGGGTCGGTTCTTCCGGATTCGCCGAGAACGTTCTCTCCGGACTGGTCGGACGGTTTTCCGGTGTACGTGACCAAGGAAGAGAACGGTGCTCCGCAGAAGGATGCCGAGGGAAATCTCATACGGGAACTGAAATGGAACTTTGCCGATGCCGCGAAGCTTCGATTCGGGAAATATCAGGCGAAGCTCCTTCTCGTCTACGATGACGGGACGCGGGACGTGCCGATCGAGTCGGAAGTCTCTTTCTGGGTGATACCGTGGAGACTTTTCATCTATGCGTTTCTTGTCCTGTTTGTTCCCGCCCTGCTTGTATATGTCTACATGAAGTGGAAGATGAGGAAAATGCAGAAGAGCGAGTAATAGGGATTACCGAATCAAAATCGTATTCATATGACCAAAATCTTTCCCAAAAGAATGAACGTAAAAAGGCTTTTGAAAGCCGCATTCTTCCTCTTTTTCCTCCTCCCGTTCCCCGCCCTCGCGGAGTCCGGTGAGCTCCGCCTCACCACCTCTCCGCTCCCGATCAACCTGAAGGTCGAACCCGGATCATCCATTTCCACCGCGCTCAAGATCAAGAATGACGGGAACCAGAGCGAGGATCTGAAGGTTTCCCTCATGAAGTTCAAGGCCGATCCATCGACCGGCGCCGCGATCCTTTCCGATCGCGAACCGACCGACGGATACTTCGACTGGGTCACGTTCTCCGATCCGACGTTCACGCTCCCGCAGAACGAATGGAAGACGGTCACGGCCACGTTCACCGTTCCCAATACCGCCGCCTTCGATTATTACTACGCCATCGTTTTCTTCCGCGCCGATCAGGACGTGAAGCCCGGAGAACAGCAGACGGTGCTCAACGGGGGAACCGCGACGCTCGTCCTCCTCACCGTCGACGTTCCCGGAGCCAGGAAACAGCTCGAACTCGACCGGTTTTCGGTCGATCGGAATATTTTCGAATTTCTGCCGACGACCTTCGATGTCAGGGTCAAGAACACCGGCGATGTCCATGTCATCCCGCACGGAAACGTCTTCATCAGTCGGAGCGGGAGCGATGAGAATATCGCGATCCTGAACGTGAACGCGACCCAGGGGTCGGTTCTTCCGGATTCGCCGAGAACGTTCTCTCCGGACTGGTCGGACGGTTTTCCGGTGTACGTGACCAAGGAAGAGAACGGTGCTCCGCAGAAGGATGCCGAGGGAAATCTCATACGGGAACTGAAATGGAACTTTGCCGATGCCGCGAAGCTTCGATTCGGGAAATATCAGGCGAAGCTCCTTCTCGTCTACGATGACGGGACGCGGGACGTGCCGATCGAGTCGGAAGTCTCTTTCTGGGTGATACCGTGGAGGTTGTTGGCTGGGGCGCTCGTGATAGCGATTTTCGTCCTGATCGGACTCAAGTCGACTTTGCAAAGCTGGTACCGGAAATTCCGCGGATTTTTCGGGGAAAACACATAAGCTGTTCCTGTGAGCTACTTCACCATGAACAAAAACGCCTTTTTTCTTTTGTTTTCGGTTTTTTTCATGTCCGTATCCGTTCCTCAGGCTCGGGCGGACGCGGAGAAGTCAGGATTTCTGATCACTCCGTTCTTTCAGGAGATAAGCGTGGCGGAACACCAGGAAAGCGTCCCGTTCTCAATCGATGTGAGAAACAACACCGGAAGTCCCGCGGTTTTCCGTATTTCGGTCCTTGATTTCGGAACGCTTGACGAGTCCGGCGGAGTCGCTTTCCTCGGATCGTCGAACGATCTGAAATACAGTCTTGCTTCCTGGGTGAGTCTTTCGAACGATACGCTCGTGCTTGAGCCCGGCGAATCCGGATCCGTTCTCGGGGCGATCGAAAACAAGGAATCCCTTTCCCCGGGCGGTCATTACGGAGCCGTATTTTTCAGGATCGAAGACGGCACCAGGGAGCTCGGGCGCGACCCGGTGGCTTTCGATCCTTCTTTCGCTTCCCTGCTCTTCGTGAGGAAGATCGGCGGCGAGGTATACGGCCTTGATTTAAAGGACATCGGATTTTCGCCAAGCGTGTTCTCGCTTCCTGAAAAAGTGAGATTCCGCTTTCAAAACACGGGAAATGTGCATGTCACCCCGCGTGGCGTAGCGGAAGTGACCGATCCGATGGGCAGAAAAATCGCAAAAAGCATCATCAATGAGGAATCCGGAATCATTCTTCCGGAGACATTCAGGAACTTTCCGGGGTCGTTCAGGAGCCTTTCCAAGGCGTTTATTCCGGGTCATTACACGCTTTCGACGAATTACCGCTTCGACGGAAGCGATACGTTCGTCGCGAAGGATGTCAGATTTCTCCTTATTCCGCGACCATTCGTCTTTTCGCTCCTTCTTGCGCTGCTGGTCATGTTCTGGTACGTGAGATTTTTCAGGAATAAAAGAAAAAAGGATGCTGTTCCGAAAGAATAACGACGAAACGCCGGCGATCGAAGAGACTTCGGTTCCTCGGAAAAGACGCTTGGGCCGATATCTTTCGGTCATAGTGCTGGCACTGGTGTTGGCAGGAGTGTTTTCCGTGTACCTGTTCGCGAAAAAACCGGCACAGGGAGTGATAAAAACCCAATCAAGACCGGATGAGCTGCAAAAAATAGGGGAAGACGTCCCAGGGACGTACATCGGAGAATATGTCGCCATCTCCTATCGGAATACGTACGCGTTGAAGTCGCACGATGTTTCGGAGAAAAGTGAGGATGTGATCGTCGAACGGGCGTATTTTTCCGAATCATCGGCTGTCTCGAAGAAAATCGGTCTGACGGTGAGAAGATTCCCGACCAGGAATTTGGAAGATATCCCGGATTATAAGATGCGTGAAATCGCTTCGACACGATACAAAAAAGTCGCGGACTTTTCCACGACGGACACCCGAAATGGCGCCTCGTTCATCCTGGCTGAGGAAAATCAGTTTGAAAAGACGTTTTTCCTTCCTTTTGGCGATTATGTGGTCATTCTTTCCGTAACCGCCCCCTCTCTTCCGAATGAAGATCTCATAAAGGAAGCGGATTCGATCGCCAAAAGCGTTTCCTGGATAAAAAAGTAACGGATTCAAGGGAAAATCTTTCGGAAACGGGAAAACGAATAAGTGGATTTCCTTTTCATCTATCGGCTTCATAAAGCCAAAATAAAATATCGGATATTTTTTTGACACACCATCCATTCCGTGGTGTGTTTTCGTTGGTCAAGCGTTTTTTCCTTTGACAAAGCCATTATTTTGGTGTATACTGTATATGCTGAATAAGAAAGCGGGTGAGGAAGGATTCTGTCCTTTCCCCGCTTTTTATTTCTATGAAGCCGAAAAACCGATACATAAACAAAAAATGGCTTCTCTTGGTTCCCTTGGTGTTTCTGGGAGGATTTTTACTTTTTGCAAACCAATCTTCCGCTGCCGCCGGTATCAATCGGCAGATCAATTTCCAGGGAAAGGTCGTGAACACCGACGGGACGAACGTCACGAACGGAAGCTATAACTTCCTGCTCTGTCTCTACACCACTGCAAGCCCGGCGACGGCATGTACGTCCGGCGCGAACAACGATGCCGTCTGGCGGGAATCCAAGAGTCTCACGGTCACGAACGGCATCTTCCAGACGGATCTCGGGGATACCACGACGCTTCCCGGATCGGTGGATTTCAATACCGACAACATCTACCTCGGCGTGAACTTCAACAGCAACGGCCAGATGTCGCCGCTTATCCGGTTCACTGCGGCGCCCTATGCCATGAACGCCGACAAGGTGCACGGGCTCACGGTGACCGACACGACCGGAACGCTTACCGTCGCGAACGGGAAAACGGTCTCGTTCGCGGATGCATTCTCGACCTCCGGCGCGTTTCCGCTGACGCTCACCGCGACCGCCTCGACGACCGCGACGCTTCCATCGGGGACGATCACGCTCGCCGATACGACGACCAGTCAGGTTCTCACGAACAAGACGATCGGTTCGACCGGACTCGTTTTCTCTGGGGCGGCGACGGATATCACGACCGCGAGCGGTGAAGATCTGGTCATCGTTGCAAACGGTGCAGGAATCGTGGATGTTCAAGACGGTCTTCAGGTCAATTCGCTGAACGTAGATACCGGAAACGTGATCATAGCCGGCGGATCATCCTACACTGGTGCCGGAGCCGTCACGCTTTCCTCGGGTGGTTCATCTGGGCTCACTATCAATTCAGCCTCGGGCGTGACGACCATCGCGACCGGAGACTACCTCGCGCTGTCGCACTCCGGCGTATCCGGGGCGGCGGCAGGGTATATCTGGTACGATTCCAGTGACAATAAGTTCAAAATCAACGAGAACGGCACGACGAAGATCCTTTGTAATACCACCGATGCCGGTTGCGGTACGGGCGGATCGAGCGATCTGCAGACGACCTACGGCAACGATGCCGACGGCGGCAACGTGACCATTTCGCTCACCGCGGCGGATGACGGACTTGTCTTCACGAACCCGACTTCCGGCGGGAACGACCTCTCGAGCTTCCTTCTCCAGCTCTCCCAGGCGAACACGACCGCGGCCGTCGTCGCGCTCGATATCGTCCAGTCGTCGAACGCGGCGAACGGCGCGAATATCGCCGCGAACGCGATCGATACCGAAACCGCGCTCGCTGTTACTGCAAATGGGTTGACAAGCGGAAAAGGATTAACGGTGAATTCGTCCTCGACCGGACTCACGAGCTCGGGCGACGTCGCGTCGATCACACTTTCCGGATCGAACGCGTCGAATGCGGGCGACGTGCTCTCCATATCGAATACCGGGTCTCTCAATACGAACATCTCGCTCCATATCGATCATCAGGCGACCGGAACGAACAACCTCGCCGTCCGTGTCGATGACGTTTCCGGGGATACCACGCCGTTCGTGATCGACGGTGCCGGCAACGTCGGTATCGGTACCGCCGCGCCGAGCCGCGTACTCGACGTCGTGCAGGCGGCATCCGCACCGCAACTCCGTCTTTCCAAGGATCTCACGAACTACAGCGAATTCACCGTCGATTCGGTGGGCGATCTCCAGATAGCCGCGACCGGAACCGACATCAGGGCGCTTTCGGAGAATCTCTGGATCTGCGATAATGACGCGTGTCCGGCGCTGACCCTGACCGGTGACGGCAATATCTTCGTCGAGAACGTGCTCAAGTTCGGCAACGGCGTCTACTTCAAGAACGACTCCGCCACCGAGCTCGGCGTCTATGACAGCAACGACCAGGCGATGCTCATCTTCGATCAGTTGTAGGATTTCGCCTTTTTAAAATGTCGGTTCACGGATAAAAACCGGTCCGTATGGATCATATTTCGCATGAACTCGGGGAACTGAAAAAGACGATTGTCCGGTTCGCGGCCGTCTTTTTTTCGGTATTCGCCGGCCTGTTGGTCCTGCCGTTTGGTGAGGCGTCTTTTGCGACCTGTATCTTCCTCTCCGCCAAGGAATCGCTTCTCCCGACCGGAGTACCGGTCGTCGCGCTCGGGCCGGTGTCGCCCTTCGTCGCTCCGATCATGATGGCGTTCCTCGTCGCACTTCTTTTGACATTTCCGTTCGGAATCTGGCTGATCGTCCGGTTTCTCCGACCGGCGCTCCGGCCCAAGGAACGGAAGGCGCTCTCGGCATATATCGTCCCGTCACTCGTCCTTTTCTATGCCGGATGCGCGCTCGCATATTTTTTCGTCATCCCGGTCACCTTTTCCGTGCTCTACTCGTTCGCCGATCCGATGGGTGTGGCTCCGTTCTTCGCGCTCGACGAATTCATCTCTTCGGTATTTCTCCTCACGGTTTCCGTCGGATTCTCGTTCCTCCTGCCCGTGTTCATGGTGGCATCTTCGCATGCCGGCCTCATTTCCGGGAAATTCTGGATCCGTCATTTCAGGGGAGCCATCCTCTTTGCGGTGATCTTTTCCGCCATCATCACGCCGGACGGAAGCGGCGTCACGATGGTATTCCTCGCGGTCCCGCTCATCGCACTGTACGTTATCGGCGCCATTATGAGTATGAGGCATGGACGGCATGATATAATGAAAGACATCACGCTATGAAATCCTTCCTCGACTTCGTCAAATACAACAACGCGTTCCCGATCATCCTCTCCGTGGTCATTCTCGGGACGGGGGCGGTATTCGCGGCGAGCCCGGAACTGCGTCAGACGGTTTTCCCGTCGGCGGGGAAGACGTCCGCTCCGACTGCGCCGAAGAAAACCGATGCGTCGAAGCTTCTTTCGGAGGATATTTCCGATTTCGACCTGCGGCTCCGCATCGACACTGTCACCGAAGACACGGGGAATTATCACGTCGCCTATTCGTACACGACCTTCGAGGTGGTCGACGGCGCGTGGAAGGAAGTGCGGAAGAATGCGAAAATGGACATCCCGAAGGCGCTTCTCGGCAAGCGCGACCTGAAATCCTATCTCGTCGAGCAGATCGGACAGGTGATCGATCGCGAGGTCGCGTATCTCTCGGAAGCGAAGGCGGCGGTCAAGACGAAGCCTTCGGTGGAGAAATCGAAGGAATACGCGTCCCTTTCCGGAACCGAGATCGATGCGGAAGCGAGAAAAGCCGCGGAAAAGAGCGGTTCCTCACCGAGCGTCACGGATGAGCCGAAACCGTCGACCGTCAATGAAGAGACGAAAGCGGCGACGACTCCGGGAGTCACGCTCACCAAAGAGGAGATCAACGAGATGATCGTGAAGGCGGTGTCGGATTTCCTTGCCATCGACACGAGTATGCCGGAACCGCTTCCGGAAACCCTTCCGACGGAAGAACCAACCGAAAAAACGCCTTCTTCCGGTGAGAACACATCGGAAACCGGGATTCCGGCGACCGAGGAGGCTGTTCCGACACCGACAGCCGAGCCCTGACGTCGCTTTTCCTGGCGGATCTTCCGATGGATCGGATCTGCTGGCGAGCGAAAAAGTGTCGTTTTGCGGCGCTTTTTTTGTTGTGTTATAATCCGGGAAGAATATATCATTAAGGCAACCGTATGTTTGGACTCGGACTTCCGGAGGTCATCATCATCGTTTTGGTAGTCGCGGTGCTCTTTTTCGGAAGCGGCAAAATCACCGAATTCGCGAAATCGCTCGGACGCGTGACCGGGGAATTCAAGAAGGGGAAGCGGGAAGTGGAAGAGGAGCTGAAGGATATCCCGAAAGAAGGCGAGAAATAAGGACCGACAGAGAGAAAAACCAAAACAATGCGTGATTTCGGCGCAAAACTGAAAGAGGTGAAAAACCGGATTTTCCGCGTATGGGATCGGGTGCGTCTTTTCGTGAGCTCGTCTGTCAAGCGCGTTTCCGAAAACCCGGATGTTTCTCGTGCCGTGACGTCCGTGAAAAAGGGATGGGCCGTCGTTTCCCGGAAATGGAAACGGGCGTGTTTCGTGACGAGTATCACGCTCGGAATCGCCGTTTCCAGACTTTCCGAAAATCGGAGAATCTCCCGGGTGCTTTCGTTTCTCGGTATCATGGTGAAGCGAAGAAAAATCCGCGGCGAGGAGGTGGAGATGATCGACATCGACGAGCGCCGTCGGACGTTCCTGAAATACGCCTTTTTCGGCGGAACGGTGCTGTTTGCAGGGAGATACATCAATCCGCTCGTGAATCTCATCCGTGGCGATACGGTCCTCTCCGAGAAGACTTTCGAGAATTTCAAGATCACCGAGACGGGGCGGCGTCTGCTCGTCACCGACGACGATGGGGGAGAGATATTGACGATAGATAAAGAGAGTTTCTGACACCGTTGTCATTCCCGCGAAGGCGGGAATCCAGAAAGAGAAAAAAAGTCCTGGATTCCGGGTCAAGCCCGGAATGACAAATCTCATAGATTGCAAATAAAATGGCAATTCGCATTTCCAAAAATCGGGTCGCGCTCGTTTCCATTCCGCTCAACCATGCGGCGGAAACCGACGTCGCTTCTTCCGGGACGACCAATATCGGTGCGGCGCTTTCGAACAATGTCCGCATCACCGGGACGACGACCATAACCGCGTTCGATACCGTTTCCGCGGGCATCCGTCGCAATGTCCGGTTCGCCGCGGCGCTCACGCTCACGCATAACGGCACCTCGCTCATCCTGCCGGGCGGACAGAACATCGTGACGGTCGCGAACGATACGGCGGAGTTCCTTTCGCTCGGAAGCGGGAACTGGATCTGTATCACCTACAAGTACGCGACCAACCGGGCGAAGCGTATCACTTCCGAAGCGTCGAATGCGACCCCGACCCCGAACGCGGACACGACGGACGTGCATATCATAACCGCGCTTGCGGCCGGGGCGACATTCGACGCGCCGACGGGGACGCCGACGCACGGGCAGCAGCTCATCGTCCGGGTCAAGGACAACGGAACGGCACAAAGCCTCGGTTGGAACAGCGGAGCCGGCGGGTACCGCGCAAGCACCGATCTCGCGCTCCCGACGACGACCGTGCTCGGCAAGACGCTCTACCTCGGATTCATGTACAATTCGACGGATTCGAAATGGGATCTTTTGGCGAAACTCGACAATTTCTAAGACAGCAATCATATGGCGATCACGACCGTAGACGGGGCGCTGGCGGGAATGCAGCCGGCCAGGGAAATTTACAAGGCATTGACGGGGACGATGGTCGCCGGACGTCCGCATTCATTGTTCTATACGGCGGGCATTCCGGGCGCGGCGACCGCTCCGACGCCGGGCATCGGAGGCGCGGTACTCACCTCGTACGCCGGACAGATCCCGTTCTCGAATCCGGCTTCGGGGAATACATATCTGGCGCGTTTTCTTGGGCAATCTACGCAAGCGGGCACACTCCTTCTTTGTGATCGGCTCTGGCATAATTCCGGCATCACTATCACCTCGACTTCAGCGCAGGCGCTCACAGGTTCCGCGCAGATTCCCTCACGCGATGCGAACGGATCGAACGCCGGTAACGGTGTTTTCGCGGGTGTCGAAGTCTCGACCGCGACCGGTTCCGGGACGCCGACGTTGACGCTTACCTATACAAACCAGGCCGGTTCGACCGGAAAGACCGCGACGAATGTTGTCGCGACCGTCGCTTCGTCCATCGCCGGTACTTTCTATCCGATCGGGCTCGCGGCGGGTGATACGGGAATCCAAAAAGCGACCTCGTTCCAACTTTCCGCGACGTGGACGAGCGGGACGATTCATATCGTTCTCTACCGTATCATCGCGCGTCTTGAATTGACAGCGACACTTACACCGAACGCTATCGATGCGTTGTCCTGCGGTTTTACCAGGATGTACAACGATTCCGTGCCGTTCCTCATCTTCATCCCGAACACGACGACGACCTCGAACATCACCGGACAGGTGATCTGGACACAAGGGTAATCCTATGGCTATCACCACCATTGCCGGAGCTCTGGCCGGTATGCAGTATCCGCAGGAATTCGTGAAGGCAGTGACACCGACTTTGGTCGCCGGGCGTCCGCATTCGCTGTTTTATCTTGGTGGTAATCCGGTGGCCGCGACCGCTCCGGCACCAGGTATCAAGGGTGCCGCGCTGACGAGCTACACCGGGCAACTCCCGTTCGCCAATCCGGTGTCCGGAAGCGCCTACCTGGCGCGTATCCAGGCGCAGGCGGTCCAGCCCGGGACGCTTCTGCTCTGTGATCGGCTCTGGCATAATTCCGGCTTGAGCACCACGGTCACCACGGCGCAGGTCATCGGCAACACCATCACCTCTTCGTCGGTAGCGAACCCGACGGTCATCACGACTTCCGCTAACCATCCCTTCGCGAACGGTGACGTGGTGAATATCCAGGGGCACACCGGCTCCACGCCGGCGATCTCGGGAAGCTATACGATTTCGAACGTGACGGCGGCGAGCTTCACGATTCCGGTCAACGTGACGGTCGGCGGTACAGGCGGAACGGTCGGTATCGCGCTCCCTCCCCGGGACAGGGACGGGACGATTGCCGGAGCGGGTGTGTTCCTCGGCGTGGAGGTTTCGGTTGCGACCGGTACCGGTACGCCGACGCTGACGGTCGCCTATACCAATGAAGTCGGAGCGACAGGAACGGCGACCAATATCGTCGCGACCGTCGCGACATCCGCCATCGGCGCCTTCTATCCGATCGGGCTCAATGCCGGTGATACGGGCGTGCAGACGATCCAATCACTCACGCTTTCGGCGACATGGACGAGCGGTACTATCCATCTGGTGGCGTACAACGTCATCGCCAGACTGGATTTGCCCGGTGGGAATAACCCGAACGCCATGGATGCGCTCACGTCCGGATTCCAGAATATGTTCAGTAACTCGGTTCCGTTCTTTATCTTCATTCCGAGTACCACGACAGCTACGAATGTGGTCGGGCACGTCATCTATACTCACGGATAAAGTATGGCGATAGGAAAGGCACCATTTTCCTCGGCATGGGGATACAAGAATATGAGAGGGACCGGACACTTTACGATTCTTCGAAGCGAGGTTCGGCTTTCCCGGCGGGAGCCGGATGTCTTCATCGACTGGTGGCTCTCGGACACGAGTACCCCCGCTCCTTCCGGTAACAGCAACTTCTTTTTCTTCTTCGATCACGCATTCGTATTTCTTGCGGTCATCGGGCTGGGACTCGTTTGGCCGCTCTGATATGAGGCCGAAACATCCGACGATCATTCTTTCCGTATCGCTTCTCGCCGCGCTTCTCGTGGCGGCATATTTCGCATATCGGTCGTTCTTCACGCCGGAAGCGCTCCGTCGGCGGGAGGTGGCGAAGTGGGTGGACATCATCGGCGGAAGCGTCGAACTGCCGCAGGGCGAGACGCCGACTCTGGCCACCGTCACGAACAAGGACAAGCTCGGTGGTCAGGCGTTCTTCAGGGAGGCGGAGAACGGCGACAGGATGCTTATTTACCCGAATACCAAAAAGGCGTTCCTCTACCGTCCCTCGACCGGGAAGATCGTCGATATGACGACGGACGTGGATATCGAGAAGGCGAGATAGACCGGAATGGGAATCCTGTAGTATACTGTGAGAAAGTAAGGGATATTGCTATGCGCGCTCCAAAAAAAATCGCATCTGATCCGATCGAAAAGACAGAAACGGCCGCTCCGGCCGCGCCCGCTTCTCGGAGAGACATGACATCCCGGGTGCTTCGGGCTCTCGGTGTGCTGGTCGTGACCGGATCGCTCGGTATGGCGGCGTATTTTCATGCGGAATACAAGAAGGTGACGCAGACGAAGTCCCCGGAAGCCGAGCTCGAGTCGGTCGTGGCGGCGGTCTCCGAGCATTTCGAACTGCCGCAGGGAGAGACGCCGACGCTTGCGACCGTCACCGATCAGGAGAAACTTTCCGGTCAGGCATTCTTCGCCTCCGCCCAGAACGGCGACAAGGTGCTCCTTTATCAGGAAGGGAAGAAGGCGATCCTGTACCGTCCGTCTACCGGGAAGATCGTCAATGTCGCTCCGATCGGAACACAGGCGCCGACACAGACGGAACAGGAGGCGGCTCCCGCCCCCGTCGACTCTGAAACGGTTGCCGGAACCGAAACGACGAATGAGGACGCTCCTGCGGAAGAGACGGCCCCCGAAGCGGTCGTCCCTGCGGAACCGGCACGCGTCGCGCTCTACAACGGCACGAAAAAGGTCGGACTGACCGGAACCTATGAAAAAGAGCTTCTTTCGGATGACGCGACATCGTACGGGGTCGTCCTCAAGGAAAGCGCGGTGAAGACGGATTATGAGAAGAGTGTCGTCGTCGATCTTTCCGGAAAGCAGTCCGTCCGTGCGGCGCAGATCGCCGAAAAACTCGGTGTTTCCGTGGAGGCGCTTCCCGAAGGGGAGACCGCTCCGGACGCCGATGTCCTCGTCATCCTTGGCGCTGATCGTCTCTGAAATCCGTTCCCGTGTTCTCGAATGTGATAGCCGCCCTTGGTCGGGGCGGTTTTCCGTCTTTTCCCGCATTTCTGATATAATCGAATCATGAAACGATCGAAGTCGCTGAAGAAACTAAAAGCCGTCGCGCGGCTCCATGCGTTGGTGTCGGGCGGTCTCATGGCGCTCTATGTCGGACTCTCGCTCATCTACAGTCCGGATTTCCTCCTTTCCGATATCAGGGACAAGTTCCATGCGCTCGCGGCCGACACGATCACCGTCACGGCACGGGTGCTCGGGTCTCCCGTGAAGCCGGTCGTCATGGCGACTCCCGTCTGCAACACGGGGTCCGGGACGCTCTCGGTTTCGCTTGATTGGCCGGATGACGAGAATTCCTTCACGTTCGACATATCCCGGGACGGCTTGCCGCTCACTACCGGGCTCGTCGCGTCGTCATATTCCGACACGTCGGTTTCCGTCGGGACGACCTACACGTACGAAGTGACCGCCAGGGGGCCGATGGATCCGGGATCCGCCGTTTCCGACCCGGTCGTAGCCGCGACTCCATCGGAGTGCGTCATCGCGTTCACCCCGACCCTTTCGATAGATTCTTTCGGCGGTCGGTCGGTTTCCGGTTATTCCGGGATACCGGCGGTATCCGACCGGAAGCCGCAACTTTCCGGAACGACGAATATCCTGAATGCGAATGTCAGCTTCCTCATCAACGGATCGACGGTCATTTCCGCGGTGACGACGGCGAACGCGAACGGATACTTTACATGGGAACCCCCGATCGACCTCTCCCGCGGGACGCATACGGTGTTCGTGACCGCGACCGACCCGACCGACTCCTCGATAACGGTATCATCGAGCCTTGTCTTCCGGATCACGAAACAGAACGAGGATGGCGGCGGGAAGACTTCCGTCGTGACATCGGTCTCGCCGTCAACCGCGAAACCGGGAACGGAACCTGAACCGGAACAGCAAACCGGCGAACCGATTCCGGGGATGCCGTTCGATATGGCGCTTTCCCTGGCATCGTCCGAGGTTTATCAGGGCCGCGCACTCCCGTTCTCCGTCACTTTCTCCCATGTCGCGGAGGAGTTTCGAGGTTCGGCGGCGATCGCGCGGTATACCGTTCTCGATGCGGACGGTCGTGAACGATTCTCGTTTTTCGAGAATATCGCCATCGACGAAGGAAAGACCATTTTCGGGGAAGTAGCCATTCCGCCGTATTTCCGGGAGGGGGCCTATCGGTTGAAGGCGGAAATCCTGATCGACCGGTTCAATGTGAGCCATGAACGTGCATTCTCCGTGATTCCGCTCCCGCTTCTTTCGCCTGGCGGGGGATTCGTCGTCCTGTATTCGGAATTCTTAAGCCGACTCGGAACGTTCGCGCTTCTCCTTCTCCTGCTCCTTCTCCTCTGGCTGTTCGTCTTTTCCCGGGAATACATGCTCTATCTCCGCGCGATCCGGCATATCACCGAACGGCATCTTGCCCGAGCCGGATTCTTCGGGAACCGGAGCCGACCTTCGTACTAAGTCTTTTCAAAGGCATAATTTTTTTAAAAAGAACATCCTATGGAAGCGGCGCTCTATCTCATGAAGATCGCGATGATCGTCGCGCTCATCGTCTCCATCGCGTACACCGTCGGTGTGGTATGGCGGGTGGAGTTGAAGCTCGACACCTCGTACAAGTTCTTCCTCGTCGGCATCATCCTCTTCTTCCTGGCGGAAATCCTGGATTTCTGGTATGTTCCGGAGTCGAGGCCGGCGGTCGTGGTCGCCGTCGCGGCGCTTCGCATGTTCTTCTCCTTCTGTTTCCTGCTCGGCGTGGTGTTCATGCGGGATATCGTCCGGAATCTGGATGGGGAAAAAGAGGCAGAAAAGTAGCTTTTATGCGGGATTTTCTTGAAGTATGGATTCGACTGCGGTGCAGGATATCAAGGCGCGCCTCAATGTCGTCGACGTGGTCGGCGGCTATTTGCGACTGACGAAATCGGGGACGCATTGGAAGGCGTGCTGCCCGTTTCATAACGAGAAATCGCCGTCGTTCATGGTGAACGAGGAGCGGCAGATCTGGCACTGTTTCGGATGCGGGAAAGGCGGGGACATCTTCTCCTTCGTCGAGGAGATCGAGGGGATCGAGTTCCGCGAAGCGCTCAAACTTCTCGCGGAAAAAGCCGGCGTGGAACTGCCGATATATCGGAAGGATTCCGTGTTCGCTCCGGGCGGGGTCGAGGAGCCGGATCGGACGAAGGAGATCCTCGAACTCTCGACGAAATTCTACGAAAAACAGCTCTGGGACGGCGTGGGGAAAAAGACGATACTCCCGTATCTTCGCAAACGCGGACTCTCGGACGAGAGCATCCGGACATTCCGGTTGGGGTATGCTCCGGAAGGATGGCGGCACATCTTCGATTTTCTCGTTTCCCGCGGGTACCGGTCGGAAGAGATAGAAAAAGCCGGCCTCGTTATCCGAAAATCTCCGTCAGGAGACCAAGATACCAAATACCAAATACCCAATACCGGTTTTTACGACCGGTTCCGCGATCGGATCATGTTTCCGATCCAGGATATCGTCGGACGGGTCGTCGGTTACTCCGCCCGGATGGCGCCCGGCGGCGATGAATCCCAGGCGAAATATATCAACACGCCGGAAACGCCTGTCTATCACAAAAGCAAGGTGCTCTACGGGCTCTATCAGGCGAAGCAAGCCATAAAGGAAAAGGGATATACGGTGCTCGTCGAAGGACAGATGGATGTGATCGCCTGTCATCAGGTCGGGGTCAGGAATACGGTCGCCGCATCGGGAACCGCGCTCACCGAGGAACAACTCGACATCCTGAAGCGGTACGGGAAGGAGATGCGCCTCTTCTTCGACATGGACGGAGCGGGGCAGGCGGCGGCGTGGAAGAGCGCGCTTCTTTCGTTCGGAAAGGAGATGGAGGTCTCCGTCATTTCGCTTCCGCACGGGAAAGACGCTTCGGATGCGGCTTTGGAAGACGCGAGTATGCTCCGCTCGGCTACGGAGAAACCGAAATCCGCCGCGAGATATTTTCTCGAGAAGCTTGTCGGAAGGAATGACACGCGCGAGTCGCGCGGAAAACGTGTCGTCGCTGAGGAATACGCCCCGCTGCTTTTCTCGATGAAGAATCCCATCGATCGGGGGTTCTGGCAGAAGGAACTGGCAGATACGATCGGCGTGGAAGAAAAAACGCTTTCGGGTGTACTACAGGGTGTGTCTCGTGAGCAGCGGGACTTTTCCCGTGAAGAAGCCGCTGGACGAGAGGTTGTTTCCGGTTCGGACCGGGCGTTTGTCCGGAGGGCCGAGGTGCTCAGGGACAGGCTGTTCGGACTCATGCTCGTTTCAAGTGGAGCGTTCGACGGGGTCGAGCTTCCGGAGACGGTGGATTCGTTTCTCAGCAAAGATCCGGTGTTCTCGATGATCCGGAACGCGAAGGGGTCGGATCCGATGATTCTTTCGACGGACGAGGAAACGAAACGGCGGATTTCCGGGTTGCTCTTCGAGGCCGAGCGGCTCGCCGAGGAGGGGAACGACGAGTCGACCGCGGCGGAACAGGAAAAGGATCTTGTCATCAGGCTTGTCGGCGATCTTTCTTCCGAGCTTCGGAAGGAGGAGCGGGCGGAGATCATCCGACAGCTCGAGGAGGCGCGGCGAGCCGGAGACAAGGAGCGGGAACGGGAACTGATGGCGCGGTTCGCGGGGCTCTCGCAGGGTTGACGTTCAGGCTTGAAAAAGGTATTTTTCATACGAAACCGACACAAGGGGGTAAAACGGGGGTTGTACAAGCGAATCGTTCGCTTGAATTTTTTTAACGTTTTTTATCTGGTTCATTTTTCGTAATCGTTATGAAGAAAAAGATGGCAAGCAAGAAACCGGCGAAGAAGATTCTGAAGAAGAAACCCGCGACGAAAAAGCCGGTCGCAAAGAAATCCTCGAAGAAACCGGCTCCGAAAAAACCGGCAAAGAAGTCCGTGCCGAAGAAGCCGGCGAAGAAACCCGCTGCGAAAAAGCCGGCGAAGAAAGCGTCATTGAAAAAGGTCTCGAAGAAACCGGCTCCGAAAAAGCCGGCGAAGAAATCCGCTGCGAAGCAGGTAACGAAGAAGCCGGCGGCGAAACAGGCATCCTCTTCTGCGGCCGAGCCGAAGAAGACGAAGGCGGAAGTGAAGGAGGAGGTGAAAGAGAGCGCATTCGGTGAGCTTATCGCCCGTGGGAAACAGCGTGGATTCGTGACCGAGGACGAGATCATTCACATCCTTCCGGATGTCGAGACTGACCTTGACGCGCTTGAGCGCCTGTATGGTGAGCTCGAGGAAGCCGGTGTCCGGGTCGTGAATTCGGACGAGATGCTCAAGATCGAGACGGACAAGATCGGTGAGGACTACGGAGGAAGCAATCATCTGAAGAAACCGGAACCGGCGACACGTGTCGAGGAAGGAGGGGATGATACCTCGGATCTCGTTCAAATGTATCTCCGTGAGATCGGCCGCGTTGCGCTTCTCACCGGGGAGGAGGAGATCCGGCTCGCGAAGCAGATCGAAAAGGGCGATATGGTCGCGAAACAGCGGCTTACGGAGGCGAACCTTCGGCTTGTCGTTTCCATCGCGAAGAAATACGTCGGTCGGTCGCACAATCTCTCCCTTCTCGACCTTATCCAGGAAGGGAATCTCGGATTGTTTCGCGCCGTCGAAAAGTTCGATTATCGCAAGGGATTCAAGTTCTCGACCTATGCGACCTGGTGGATCCGGCAGGCGATCACGCGTGCCTTGGCCGACCAGTCCCGGACGATCCGCATCCCGGTGCACATGGTGGAGACGATCAACAAGTACAGCCAGGTGATGCGCCGGCTCGTGCAGGAGCTGGGTCGTGAACCGCTCCCGGAGGAGATCGCCGCGGAAATGGGGATGGAAGTCGAGAAAGTCCGCCATATCCAGAAGATCTCGCAGGAGACCGTTTCTCTCGAGACGAGCGTGGGTGACAGCGACGATGATTCGGTGCTCGGGGACTTCATCGAGGATACGGAGACCGTCATGCCGCACCAGTCCGCCGCCCGCAAGCTCCTCAAGGAGCACATCACGGATATCCTGAACGAGCTCACGCCGCGTGAGCAGAAGATCCTCAAGATCCGTTTCGGGCTCGACGACGGCGTCACCCATACGCTCGAGGAGGTTGGACAGGAGTTCGGCGTGACCCGCGAGCGCATCCGACAGATCGAGGCGAAGGCACTCGAGAAGATCCGTGAGCACGACGATATCCACAAACTCCGGCACTACTAGCAACAAAAAGCCCCGAAAGGGGCTTTTCTCTTGTCAAAAGACGGCGATTTGCTATACTGCTTCTGTTTTCCGATTTTGAAAACAGGACATTCCGGGGTAGCTCAGCGGTAGAGCAGTGCGCTGTTAACGCATTGGTCGTCGGTTCGAATCCGACCCCCGGAGCATCGCAGGACAAGGAGGGGTGGAAACGCCTCTTTTTGTTTTGTCTGTGAGCGATTGTTTGTGACATTCGGATATATTGGTATACTCTGATGTGCATCTAATCATTCAAATCAGGATTATGGATCCAGTCGTTCATTTCGAGATGCCGTATGAGGACAGGGAGCGGATGGCGGGTTTTTATTCGAAGGCATTCGGTTGGCAGAATCAGATGCTCGGGGAGGAGATGGGAAATTATGTCGTCGCCCATACCACGGAGACGGATGAGCAGGGAATGGTGAAGAAAGTCGGAGCCATAAACGGCGGCTTCTACAAGAAGCCTGCGGACGAGCTCGGCCAACGGCCCTCCGTCGTGATCGCGGTCGGAGATATCAAGGAGGCTATCGGAAAGGTGGAAGACGCCGGCGGAAAAATGCTCGGTGAGCCGATGGAGATCCCCGGTGTCGGCTTGTATGCGGGTTTTCTGGACACGGAAGGGAACCGGGTGAGTATGCTCCAGCCTTCACGGGATTAGTATCGCGAGCGGTTTTCGCGTCGCGGAACGGCCGAAACAGGAACTTTTCGTTCCTGTTTTCGTTTTTCAGGGATTTGCGACGAGGGGCGGATTTTTGAGGAATATGATAGAATGGATGAAAATATCGGATTTTTCGTATGGAACATGCGAACAAAAGGATTCTCGTGTCGCTCCTTGCGGCGTATTCGGTCCTCTTTCTGGTTCTCGCGATCGATCCGGTGGACCGGGCGACGTGGTTCGCGGAGAACCTGACGGTCTGGCTCATCATCGGGATGTTGGTCGGGCTGTATGCGAGGGGAATCCGGTTCTCGGCCGCCGCATACCTCTTCGCGAGCGTCCTCATCTATCTCCATA
>CAYVDI010000015.1:0-22276 GCA_964450795.1 uncultured Bdellovibrionales bacterium | reverse complement strand
TCTGGAACGCCGCGAGGACGAGTGTCCCGGTCTTCGTATCGAGATTGCCGGTCGGTTCATCGGCAAGGATGAGCGAAGGATCGTTCACGAGCGCGCGGGCGATCGCGACGCGCTGCTTCTGTCCGCCGGAGAGCTGATTCGACAGGTGCGTCCACCGTTCTTCGGGAAATTCGACCGCGCGAAGCGCCGCCAGGGCGCGCGGAAGCCGGTTTGCCTCCGGGACGCCCTCGTATACCAAGGGAAGCATCACATTCCGGACGACCGACGCGCGCGGAAGCAGGTTGAAGGACTGAAAGACGAAGCCGATCTTTCGTATGCGGATATCCGCAAGTTCGTCCTCGGAAAGCGATGAGACGTCCTTTCCATCAAGGCGATACGATCCGCTTGAAGGAGAATCAAGCAACCCGAGGATATGCATCAGGGTCGATTTTCCCGATCCGGAAGGACCCATGATCGCGACGAATTCTCCGTCCTCAACCGAAAACGACGCACCATGAAGCGCGATCGTCTCATTGTCGCCGTTCCGATACGACTTTGAAATGTTTCTGCATTCGATCACACGCGGAATATTAGTGGAGTCTCAATCCGGACCCGGCGCCGGCGCCGGCAGGAATAAGCGAAGCGCCTCCGGACCTCTGCCCCGACTCGGATCCGGTTCCGGACGCGTTGCCGGTCGCCTGCGATACCTGCGTCACGATGGCGTCCCCTTCGGACAGTCCTGAAACGATTTCGGTCATCGTCTCGTCCGCGATACCGGTTTCGACGCGAGCCGGACGATACGGCAAATCCTTGAATCCACCTGCGCCATTTCCCAGGCCTGGTTCGGCTCCGGTCTTCGGAACCAGCACGTACTTCCCGCGATCATCCGACTTCACCGCCGAAGACGGCACCGCGAGCACGCCCCGCCTTTCCTCTATGAGGATCTCCACATCGGTGCTCATTCCCGGCTTGAGCGCGGGTTCGGACGTATCGAACCCGATCTCGACGGTATAGGAAACGACGTTCTGGGAGACCGTTCCGATCGTATCCATCTTTGTCACGGTTCCGAATATCCTTTTCCCTCCGAGCGCATCGAAGGAAAGCTCCGCCACGTTCCCGGTCTTCACGGAAACCGCGTCGATCTCGTTAAGGAGCACCCGCGCATGCATCTCCTTCGTGATGACGGACGCAAGCACATCGGAACGCGATATCGAATCCCCTGCCGCAACCGACAAACCCGTCACGATACCGTCGAAGGGCGCGCGGACGGAATAGTCGGCAAGTTCCTCCCGCGCATCGGCGAGTCGGTTCCTTGCCTGCGCCAACGCGACTTCCTGCGTCTGACGGGTGAGTTTGTCACCCTCGGACTTCGTATCCGCCTCCTTCACGGTCTGCCGCATCTTTATTTCCGCGCTCCGCACCGAAAGCAGCGCGTCACGGACGGCCTTCTCGGCGTCCTTGGTGTCGAGCACCGCGATGAGGTCGCCCTTCTTCACCTCCTGATCATCCTGCACCGCGACCCGGATCACATCGATCGCATCCCCCGCGACCACCGGCTTGAGATCGACCTGCTCGCGTGCGTATACCTGCCCGCTTCCGGTCACTGCCGATCGGATATCGGCTCTTTTCACCGCTCCGGTCTGAAATGCCGGCGTTGCCCGACCCGCCTGACCCGGCTTGTAGACGAAATGATAATACCCTCCTCCCGCAACGAGGACGAGCGCGGCGGCAACCGACCATTTATGTTTCCCGATCCATGACACCCCTCGTCCGACCATCGATTGATTCGTCTCCATATACCGTATTCAAAAAGAGTATCCTGTTACCTTCCTATTATACGCTAAAACCCAGGAAAGTTTGCATGCGAACCGCCTCCGCCTTCCTCGCACCCATGAAAGCCGAGCGGTCGGCTTCCTTCGTCTCCCGCAAGATACGAAAATCCCGGCCAAAAGACCGGGATTTTCGACTTGGCGGGGACGAAGGGACTCGGACCCTCGACCTCCACAGTGACAGTGTGGCGCTCTAACCAGCTGAGCTACGCCCCCAAGCTTCGTATACTCATAAAGCATACGGTATTATGTATTTCCAGACGAAACACACAATACCGGACACTCGATGGATTTCAATAGTAGCAGGGGTGGGACTCGAACCCACGACCTCCACGTTATGAGTGTGGCGTTCTAACCGGCTGAACTACCCTGCCTTGTACAAGGCCACTATCAAACCCTTTATCTTATATAACAATTCCGAGCTTTTCCGAATTCTGATGCACAACGTTCCATAGTGTTCAGAATGGTTCTCGTATATTTTTTTATTCTTTGACTTAATAAGAATCGGCTTTCCAAACTGCCCAACCGGTATTTTCGTAACACCAGACCAGAAACAAATGACCTCACCAAGTCTTTCCCTATGCAAGCCATTTATGGTGACATACATGGAAAAATCTCCTTCCACTACATCAAAAATCTCGCGAAACCATCTCATCATGAATCCAATCACGCGCGGATCGGAATTAAACATCCTGACGCCGGAACTGGTTTTCCCGCCCTCGCCCCAGTAAAGTCCGAGTCCAACCATCAAGAGCTCCCTCTTTTTTATCGAATGAATCTCCTCTCGAGCCTGAGCTTCATAATGAGCAATTTTTTTTCGCTTCCTATCTCTCTGAAGGCGAGCTCCTTTCAATCTCCCGGAATAGCCACCGACAAGCATGTTTTTATGAAGCCTGCGAATCTGTTCTTCCGTAAGTTCGATATCACGACACCATGTACTCACTGAGCTTTTGGAAACTCCGAGATTCTCGGCAATGCTTTTTACACTCATCCCTGATTTTCGCAATGACATTGCTTCCATGCGTTGCTTCGACTTTGCCATAAAACTTCCGATATATTTCTTTCAAGAATTATACCAGAGGTTCGGAAATTATGCAACAAATAAAAATTTTCAAGGTTCTCATATAAAGCATCACTCCGCCTCCATAGAAACCGGAAAACCGCGCGCGAAGGGAGCTTCCAAAAGTATACCGAACCTATTCCCCTTCGTCAATGAATCCGCCGGTCTGCCGCTTCCAGAGCTTCGCATAGAGCCCTCCGTTCGAAAGAAGGCCTTCATGTGTCCCTTCCTCGGAGATTCTTCCGTTCTCGTCGAGCACGACGATGCGGTCCATCTTCCTGATCGTAGAAAGACGGTGCGCGATGACGATCGCCGTTTTTCCTTCCATAAGCTCGGAGAGCGCTTCCTGGATCGCATGTTCACTCTCCGAATCAAGCGCGCTCGTCGCCTCGTCGAGCACGAGGATCGGCGCGTCTTTCAGGATCGCGCGTGCGATCGCCACCCGCTGGCGCTGTCCGCCGGAAAGTTTGATACCGCGCTCGCCGACGAGCGTCTCGTAACCCTTCTCAAGGCTCTCGATGAATTCGTGGGCATGCGCCCGCTTTGCGGCATCGCGCACCCCTTCTTCCGTCGCATCCGATCGACCGTACGCGATATTCTCGTGGAGCGACCGGTGGAAGAGCAGCGGATCCTGCGGGACGTAGGCGATTTTCGACCGGAGGTCATCCTGCCGGATATTCCGGATATCCTGGCCGTCGATCGTGATCGACCCTCCCTGCGGATCAACGAAACGGAGCAGGAGTTTCGTTATCGTCGACTTTCCGCCGCCGGACGGACCGACCAGTCCGACCTTTTCTCCGGTCCGGATGAGAAGGGAGAAATCCTTGAACACTTCGTCCCCGTCCGGGTACTTGAAGTCGATATTCTGAAAACCGATCGCCCCATCGCTTATCCGACACGGTTCCGGATCGTCCGGATCGACGATATCCGGTGAAAGTTCGAAGATTTCGATCATCTCCGAGGCGTTCGCGAACGACCGAAGGATGTTGGACAGCGAGTGCGTCAACTCCCACACGATATGGAAGACGGAAAGCAGGTACGTCTGCATGAGCACAACCGTTCCCGGAGTAATCTCCCCACGATACCAGAGCCACACCGAAAACGTCAGTCCGAATATCTGGATGACGGTAAGAAGTCCGTTCTGCGTCGTGGAAAGCGCCATGAACGCCCACCATGCACGATCGCGCGCATGCTTCTGCCGATCGAGGAACCCGAGGAAGGAGGCTGCCTCACCCGAACCGGCGGAGAACATCTTCACGTTCAGGATGTTCGTGATGACATCCGAGAATCTTCCCGTCACTTTCGAATCCTCCGCGGCTTCGATCTCATTATATTCCCGACGTTTCTTCAGAAGAGGCGAGACGACGAGTATGACGCATACGATACCGACGAAAAAGTAGAGCGAGAGCGCCCACGAGAAGAACGAGAGCGAAACCAGCATCCCGAGGAGCATCACGACATTGAGCCAGACGGAAAAGATTACCGTATCCTGAAGCGACGGAAACGCTTCGATGAAACGTCTGGTCTGCGACACCAGGCTTCCGGAAAAGCGGTCCGAAAAAAAACCGTGAGAATGCCGCTGTATCATATCGAACGTGAACGCGGCGATATCCCGTATCGCCTTGCTCTGCGAAAAGAACAGCGTGAGATCGGCCAGCCGGAACATCACGAAGTCCGTAAGCCTCAGTCCGGCAAGCACCCAAAGCCACATCCAGACACCATCCTTCCCCGCGGGGTCGGCGGAGGAGCCGACGATGATATCGACCAGATTCTTGTAGACGATAGGTGGAAGAACGTTCGCGAACAGGATGCCCAATCCATAGAAAATAAAGGAGCCGACGAAATACCATCGGTACTTCCCGACTACGCGCCAATACCAGGAGAATATCTTCCGGATCGGCATCTTTGTCTTCTTCTGTTCCGGATCTTCCATATAACCATGCTACCAGATAAAGAAAGGAGCCGCACCAGGGCGGCTCTCCCGTTCGCTTGTTGCGGGGGTGGGATTCCCCTTCGGGCCTGGGATCTCCTTCCAGGAAATCCCTTCTCATCCCACCGCAAGCGAAATCATTCGCTTGCTCCCCTTCACACGCTTCGCTTGTTGCGGGGGTGGGATTCGAACCCACGACCTCCTGGTTATGAGCCAGACGAGCTGCCAGACTGCTCTACCCCGCTATCATTCGATTACCAACGACCAAGCTCCAAGAAACAAATTTGGAAATTGGATTGTGATGATTGGTTATTGCCGCCTGTCGGCGGCTGTGTGGGTGATCCAAGATTCGAACTTGGGACCTCGACATTATCAGTGTCGCGCTCTAACCAACTGAGCTAATCACCCGTATTTTTTCCCTTCACCAAGAATACGAAAAAAGAGCTCAGTACCGAGCAGAAACATTCTACACCACTTCAAAAAAAAGTTCAAGGGGGGCTGTGCTATTCGTACCGGAGCGCATTCAAGGCGGAAATCCTGGTCGCTCGACGCGCCGGATAGAGACCCGTAACGATACCGACCACGATGGAAAATACGAGAATGGCTGTGACGAACGGGGTCGGGATATAGGAAACATCCAGAAATCCGAGTCCACGATCCCGCACGAGCGCAAGCGCCGATATTCCGGCTCCAAGAAGCTTTCCGGCACCCCACCCGACCAGAAGCCCGACGACACCCCCGAAAAACGACATTACCATGGATTCGGTAAGGAAGAGTTCCTGTACCTCGGAAGCCTTCATGCCCATCGCCTTCATGAGACCGACTTCGCGCGTCCGCTCGAGGAGCGAGACGGTGAGCGTATTGAACATACCGAGCGCGGCGACTCCGAGAGCGGCCATACCGAGAAGCGCGAGCACGATACGCGCTGTCCCGAAGAACTGGTTGATCTGTTCGACCGTATCGGCGACGGAAGCGGTGGAATACCCCATACCCTCGACCCGACGACGGACATCCTCAAGAACTTCCTGCGTCTTCACGGTCACCTTCGCTTGCGAATAATTGGCTATTCCCAGGGAGCGCATATCGACGAACGGGACATAGAAGACCGGTGTCTTATCGTCAGGTATGACTCCGACGATACGATATTCGGCGGGAATCGACTCGACCTTCTGGTTCTTTCCTTCCATGAGGTTGCCGGTCATGACGAA
This sequence comes from uncultured Bdellovibrionales bacterium, assembly GCA_964450795.1. Taxonomy (GTDB): domain Bacteria; phylum Patescibacteriota; class Minisyncoccia; order Moranbacterales; family UBA1568; genus JAGOTT01. Next base: position 16,270 of record CAYVDI010000015.1, on the reverse strand, counting down.
CGATGCGGCAAATGTCTGCCCGACCGCGGCATCCTCGGGAATACCGAGAACACGGATCATCGCGCGATTCACCACCGCTTCACGAAGTGCGGCCTCGCCGAGTGCTATCTTCTCTGTCTTATCGGATTGGTCGGATTCCTCGCCGTCGAGCGCGAGCTCGACCCAGTCGTCGCCGGAAGCCTTCACCTCTATCCCGTCGTCGGCAACCGGAGCCGCAGTAATCGCGGCGGCGGCATCCGTCTCTTCTCCAAGCACCCTTCCGTCAGCCTCGACCGGGTCGGAAACCACGAGCGTATCGCTCGCAAGCGCGAAAAACCCCCTCTTCGAGATCGATGAACCGGATTCGTCAAGCAGAAGCCGGTACCCGTCTTCACAGGTATCCTTGTTCCCACAGCCGGCATCCTTCCATACCGGGAGTTCGGCTTCCATCCATGTTCCGAGTTTCGTTCCATCCGAGTCCTCCGCGGACACACCGAACGGACCGAGGGAACGGAACGTGGTCCCGAGAACAAGCTCTCCGGACACCGGATTCCCATCGATCTTCGCGAATCCGACGATAGGAGCGTCCGGATCGGGCGCCTCGCGAAGGCGAACCCAGTCCCTCGACACCGAAGACACGGTCGCCTCACGGATCGCAGTCCCATACGCCTCCCCGTCATCTTCTTCGTCATTCTCATTCTCGACGCCGAGCACTGCCGATTCTCCCGGAAGGACGGAAACGGCGAGATCGTTGCTCCGGAATATCTCCCCACGCACCGGCTGAATCGCCGACTGTGTGAGATATTCGGAAGTCACGCCGTAAACCGCCATATCGGACACCGAATTCTGATAGCTTACCCGACCAACCACGGCGACGAGCGGTGCGACGGATTCGACGTCGGAAATATCCTTTATGGCTGACAGGGTCTTATCATCGATCCGTATCCGGCCGCCTGTCTGCGGCGACACGTCCGCCTGTCGCATCTCGTCGAGACGGGCGACCTGCGAGATGACGAGATTCTGAAGACCGTAACCTATGGACACGAGGAATACGATCGATCCGATACCGAGCGCCATACCGCCGACCGTGATCGCGGTCCTCGTCTTCTTCACCTTCATATTCCGGAGCGCCACCTCGATCAAGCTCACCTTATCGATCGTTTCCCCCTGGTTGGAATTGAATATCTTCGCCGCACGTGAGAAGAACCGGGCGAAAAGTATTTCACGGGATTCCGTGACGGCATCCCTCTTGAGCAACCGCTTCGCGCGGTGGACGACCATGAAAACGACGCGTGCGACCACATAGGAAAGGAGGAGCACGATGAATACCGTGAGTCGCCAGAAGGTATTCTTCAAAAACGACGGGATTCCGAACAGCCACGAAGAAACCCGACGAAAAAACGATCTCTTCGGAAGCTCCGGCGATGCGAGCGGATTCGACGCCACCGGTTGTCTTTTTTTCCAGAAAAGGAATCTCATATGACGTTCGTCTCAGGAAAATCGGATTCCGGGTTCGGGGTTCCGGCGATATCCTGCGGATTGATACCGCGTTTGGAATGGAGTCCGCGTTCGAGTTCCGCCTTTTCAGTGCCACGGAACATACCGAGTACCCTCCCGTCACGCATCGAGAGCGCGGTCTTGGCGTACGAAAGATATTCGAGGTCGTGCGTCACCATTATGATCGTCTTTCCGCTATCATTCAAGCTCCGGAGCAGTTTCAGAAGGTTCTCGCCGGCTTCATAATCGAGGTTTCCGGTCGGCTCGTCCGCGATGATGACTTCCGGATCGGTGATGATCGCCCGCGCGATCGCGATGCGTTGCTGCTGTCCGGAAGAAAGATCCATCGGATGGTAGTCCGCCCATCCTCCGAGCCGGACGCTTTCAAGCGCCTCCTTCGCGCGGTTGAGCGCACGCTCCTTTTCCCATCCGAGGAGCAGGAGCGGAAATGCGATGTTCTCGATGACAGTGAGCGACTTCACCCAGTTCGATTGCTGATACACCATACCGATATGATGCTTTCGGAACTCTGACCGGTAGTCCTCGAGCCGCCCCGGCGCATAGAGATCCTCGCCGAGAAAGGTCATCTGTCCGGTGGACGGTCCCTCGAGTCCGAGAATGATATGAAGCAGGGTCGATTTTCCGCATCCGGATGGACCGAAGACGATGAGAAAATCCGCACGCTCCACGTCGAACGTGATTTCTTTCAGGACCGGAATGACCTGCGGACCGACCTGGAACGACTTGAAGACATCCTTGATCCTTATGATCGGCTCACCGCTCCGCACGTCGGAATATGCCACGCGTCCGTGTTCACCGGAAAGCGACGGCATACTGATCCACTCCGATTGGTCGGGTGTCGCCGCCGGTTGCGTCGATTGCGTTTCCGTTTCTGCCATAGGAATGATTACTGTCCGAATATCGATTTCAGGCTCCCGAACACTATATCGAGAGCGTTTTCCGTCGCCTTCGGGGTGATGGAGACGATATCGATCGAATTACCGAGATTTCCGGCCTTATCCTTCGATATGATGCGGAGATGGTATACCTTCGATGGAGAGAGCTTCGAGATGACGACGGTGTGATTCGTGACCAGATTCCCGTCCTCCTGCGTCTTCTGAGCGTACGTCGTTCCCGTTCCTTCGCCGAATTCCACCTGACTCGTCGCCGGCTCATCCGTATTCCAGGATACGACGAGTTGTGCCTCGGATGTCTGACTGTTGGTTCCGGAAGCCACGATCGCTCCCTCGACGTTCGCATCCACCACCTGCGGCGCTCGTGTATCCGTCGCGGTCGTGAATTTCTGCGCATCCGAGACCGCCTCGTTCCCGATCTTGTCCCGACCCTTCACGATGAGTGTATAGGGGGTCTGGGGAACAAGTCCCTTGATGAGGACGCGATGCGCTCCTTTCACCAGTTTCACGTCCACCTCGTCGCGCCCGTCCGCCGGTTGTCCTTCCGGATAGTAGGTGACGATGGAAGACGTTTCGGTATTCGTTTCCCAGGTGACGAGAAGCACCGTCTGCGCGGTTCCACGCGCCTGCTGGATACGGACATTGTCGATTTTCGGCCGTGGCAAGGTCTCGAATGTGAGCGTATTCCCTTCATATTCCTCGTCTTCGGTGTCGACGGTGTTTATCTTGTAGAAGTATTTCGTCCCATCGACAAGATCGTCGAGTGCGGTCGTATACGTCGATTCCGCCGTCGAGACGGAAACTTCCTTCACGTTCCCGAAAGACGAGGAAAGTCCGTAATAGATCTTCACCTTCGATGCGCCTTTGGTCGTGAACTCGAGGATCGCGCTGTTGAGCGAGACGCTCTTCGTCTTCGGATCGGTGATCGTCGGTGCGGGCTCGGTCTTGAAGGACTTCTCGGCGGAAATACCGGTATTCCCGTCTTCGTCGGTCCACTTCGCCTTGAAATGATAAGTCGTTCCCGGCGAAAGATTCGAGAGCTTGATCGTGTGCTCCGTAAGCGGATCCGAATTGCTTGGTTCCTCGTCGAAATAACTTCCGGAACTCTTGCCGTATTCCACCTTCGTATCGGACGTACGGTCGGTCGACCAGGATATGGTCGCGCTCTTTGTTGTGACGAGCGATACCGTCGGACCGGCGGTCAACTCGGCTGCCGTCGTGTATTTTCCCGTCGGATAGAGGGACACGGCGGTACTGAATGCTCCGCAGTTATGGACATTGTCGCAGGCACGTACCTTGTAATAATGCGTATCCTGTGCGAGCCCCGTATGGACGAAGGCGATACCGGATGTGGACGCCACCTTCTCATAGGTCGATCCGTCGTCGTCCGAATGATAGATCTCGTATTCGTCGACGCCGGATCCCTCGTCCGTCGGCGCCTCCCACGAAAGCGCGATCTTCCAGGATTCGGTATTCTTCACCGACACGTCGGCGATATCCATATTGAGCGGAATACCCGGAGCGGACGTGTTCGCCGTGAAGAAGACGCTCGCATAATTCGCATAGCTGATCGACCCACCGACATCGCTTCCTTCTTTCGCTACGACATAGAACGTATTGATTCCTGCCTGCGTCGCAAGTGCGCTCGGTCCGACCGACGTTATGCCTGCCGCGGTGAAAGTACAGTTGTCCGCGGTCGGAATCGAGTTCACGGTGTAGCAATAGGTAAGCTCGGATGGATCATCAACGGGACTCGAGGAATAGGTCGCCGGCGGATCCCAGTCGAACGTGAACGAGTTCACCGTATTCGTCGACGGAGACGCATTGAGGAGCTGCGGCGCCGACGCTCCGGATCCAGCGAAATAAAAGGAGACCCGGATATCCGTCACGCTCACGTTTCCCGCGTTGTCTATCGTCCGGAGCCAGAAATAGTTCTCGCCCGTCTGATACGCCGCATCGACGATATCGACGAGTTGATCCGTGGTGGTTGCCGACCAATTCGCAGGATTCGGATCGGTCTGTCCGGGCACGGTTCCGACCTGATACTGGTACCCGGCGACACCGGATGCCGGATCGGATCCCACCCCCCACAGGAAAGTGAAATCCGGAGATGCCGAATAGACCGCCGGCGCCGCCGTCACGCCGGACGGATTGGATGGCGAACCGGAGTCGAATTTGTAGATGAAGGCAGGATACGTCGCGCTGATATTCTGCGCGTTGTCCTTCGACTGGATCCGGAGATAGTATGTCTGCCCGGAAACGATCGCGTTTCCGCTCGTGTCTGTTGATCCAAGATAGGTAGTGCCGGCCTGATAGACTCCGGCCGTTTCCGGAACCGCAGTATTGCTCGTCCCGAAATAGACGAAGTACCCCGCGACACCCGATCCGCCGGTATCCGTCGCTCCGGACCATTCGAAAGAAGGAGCGGCATGCGAATACCACGTATTGGTCACGATCGGCGACCCGGCAACCTGATCGAGCGCGACCAGGGTATCAGGCGGTGTCGGATCGGTCACATCCGCCGTCGACTGGAGCGTGACCGAGTTGAGCGTGACCAGCTGATTTCCGTTTCCGAAGAGCACCGCCTGCCAAAGGATACCGTCTTCCGTCACCGGGAAAGTGCCGATATTCGTATCGATGGTCGTCGCGTCGTTTGCCTGCGAAGTTCCGGACGAAACCGCCCACGCGGAACCGTTCCAGTATTTCCATGTCGTTCCAGCGTCATCCGAGAGACGATATCCTATCTGCCCCCCGTCCAATGATTCGCTCACGATGAAATCGTCCCAATTCTTGATACCGGACGTCCGCACGGCGTTTGTCGGCTGCACGGTCTCACGTGACGCGGAATACGGCGTCGTCTGAAATGAGCCGCGGGCCGTCGAGCTGATTCTCAGCTCGTCGAGCGTACCGGGAAATGTGGCCTGTGCACCGCCGGCACGCTGCGAGCCGGCAAGGCTACCGATCACGAGCGGATGAGCCGTATCGGACATGAATCCGCTCGCCGACTGCGTCGACTCCAACGCTCCGTCCACATAGAACCGGAGGTTGCTCTCGTCATATGTGACCGCGATATGATGCCACCCCGTCCCCCAATTCGCGGTCGTCGATTCGACACGCGAGTTATTCCCGAATGCCCAGACCATCGCATCGGAGTTCGCGGTAAAACCGGTGCCCGCATACAACTTCCCCTTGTAAGTCGAAAGTGCGTTCACCCGTTCCACGACATTCGACCAACCAGAGTTCGCACCGTCACCGCCGATGCGGGTCCAGGTGCTCGTATCGTATTTCCATACCTCACCGTCACCGGCGACATTGTCGCCGAGCGCGACGATAAGATCGCCGTTATAGGAAGCGATCGCCTTCACGCGCTCATAGAAGCCGTCGTTCCACGAACCATTCAGTCCGTCGCCGGCGACCGCCGCACCACCCCAGCTCGTCCCGTTCCATTTCCACAGCTCCCCGTCGCCCGTGCTCGCCCCGAGACCCGCGTACAGCTCGCCCCGATACCATGAAAGCGCCGTCACCTCCTCGTATGTGCTGTTCGCCCAGCTCGAGTTCACCGTATCCCCGCCGAGCCTGGTCCACCCGGATGTCCGGGTGCAGGTCACGCCGGTATCACAGGTCCATACTTCCGCATCACCAGCGGATGAACCAAGTCCCATATAGATGCTCGTCCCACGCGACGCCATACTCCAGACGCCTTCGAACATGGTGTTGTTCCACGATTGTCCGCCCGCTCCGGTCGCATCGCCGCCGAGGAACGTCCATCCGGTCGTCGTATTGCATGTCGATGATAAGTCGCACGTCCAGAGCTCTCCGTCCCCTGCGGCCGATCCCTGAAGACCGACATAGAGAACGGTACCGACGACCATCATGGAGGGAACCGAGAATTTCGTCCCATTCGCCCACGACTGTCCACCGGAACCGGTTCCGCCGCCGCCGATCTGCGACCAGCTAGTTCCGTTCCATTTCCATACCTGTGCGTTACCAGCTGTACCGCCACCGAGACCGACCACCAGAGCTCCATTGTATCCGGTCATGGATGTCACGGAGCGGATTGTCGGTGTCGCCATGGATGGATGCCCATACGCCCAGGAACCGTTTACGCCCTGCCCGCCGATTATCGCCCAATTCGTCCCGTCGAACTCCCAGACTTGGGCGTTGCCGTTCGAAGTCGCAGCACCGGTATTGTATCCGGTTCCGGCATAAAGCTTCCCGTCGATGGTCGTGAGCGCTTCGACGCTGTTCAGGTTGAAGGCACCCCAGCTCTTGTTGAGATAGTTCCCGGCAATACGGGACCAGCCGACCGTATTGCTGCAGGTTCCGGAAACGTCACAACTCCACATCTCGGCTCCCGATGTGCCAACGCCAGAACTCGCACCCACGAACAGCCTGTTTCCGATCTTCGAGAGGCTCGAAGCATAGAGGAACGAGGCGCCGGTCTGGTTTCCCCATGATTGCGGAGGGTTTCCGTTTCCGTCCCCGCCGATCTGACTCCACGTCGGGCTCGCCCCGTTGCAGCTCGTGCATTTCCATACTTCCGCATCACCGGCGGTATCGCCGATTCCGGCATACACCGTCGTTCCGTCGGCAAGAAGCGACCAGACACGCTCATAGTTCGTATTGAACGAGCTTCCCACTCCATCGCCACCGACCTTGGTCCATCCGGAGGTCGTTGTACATGTTCCTCCGAGATCGCATCGCCATATCTCGGCATCTCCCGTCGACACACCGAGTCCGACATAAATCATCGTCCCGCTCGAAGCGATCGATCGGATCTCTTCGTATGTCGTAGCCCACGATTGTCCGCCGGCACCGCTCGCATCACCACCCCGCTTCGTCCATCCCGCGGTCACTGAACAGGTTCCGGAGAGACTGCATGTCCACAACTCCGCATCACCCGCACCCGTACCGAGTCCGACGGCGAGAATATTGCCGTTCACGATTTCAAGCGCACTCACCTCCTCATAGACATTTGTCGCCCAGGACTGTCCACCTGATCCGGTCCCGTCGCCGCCGACCTTGGACCAGCTCGGATTCACTCCGTCGCAATTCGAACATTTCCAAACCTCCGCGTCTCCGGCGGAGAGACCGAGACCCGCATAGACCGTCGTTCCGTCCGCCGTCATGGTCGTCACCCGCTCGTACGCACCGGCTGTCGTCCAGGACGAATTCAATCCGTCGCCGCCGACTTGAGACCAACTGGCTCCGTTCCAGCGCCACACTTCCGCCTTCCCGGCAGGATTGTTCCCGAGACCTACATACAGATTGGTACCGTCGGAAACGAGTGACGAAGCATCCTGATAGGTTCCGTCAGCCCAGCTCGAGTTTATCCCGTCACCCCCTATTCTGCTCCACACCGGGCTCGTCGCGCAGTCGGTACACTTCCACACCTCCGCATCGCCAAGCGCCGTCCCGTTGAGCGCCGTACTCGTACTTCCGAGGGCGACATAGACATCGCTTCCGACGACGACCTGTCGCCAGATGAAGTTCTTGCTGTTCTGATCCCAGCTTCGATTGATTTCTCGCCCGTTCGTATTGAGCAGGTCCGCACCGGCCACCTGTGACCAGGAGTTCGACGTCGATGGCGCCATCTCGAAGACCGCTTTCCCGGTCTCGTTGTCGAAATAAAGCTGATAGGATCCCTTGTCGACGACACCCTGCCGATTCCGGCTCGTCGTGCCTGTGAATCCGATATCGAATTTCACCCATGACTCGAAGGTCATGTCACCGGTGACCGACGTGGAGGACGTATCCGGCGCGGTCGCATATGTGGTCACCCCGTTCATCGCGATCCCGTTGTTGAGACTCCCTGTCGCAAAGGTCCCGTTCGCGACCGTCGCATGGTTCGCCGAAGAGGAGCTGTCATTTGCGGTTCCTCCGGAGGATTCATCGAAGTGGTAGAGAGCGGCGGTATCGGCATCGGACACGTAATTCTTCACCGAAAGCCGGGCTTCGGTATTCGTCGTGTCCACCGTCACTCCGCTCGACGCCGTGTAATCGCCGGAAGCGGAAAAGCTCCAGGCATCGGAAAGGTCCCAGGCGAAGATCTTCGGGATAGACCCGGAAAGAATGACGTATGCCCCGAGTACCGTTCCGAATGCGAGAAAAACCGCACCGAAAGCATTGAATTGCCATTTGGCGACGGTCAACTTCTTCGTGACGGCCCTCTGGAAAATACTTCCCTGCTTCCGCATGATTTTTGTTTTCCAAAAGCAAATATCGGGAAACGGGTTCCCTCACATTCCTCATTGGAATATAACACAAAAAAAACAAAAAAACCACATGATAAAGCGCCTTGTGCTATGATAAGGACGAACCGAACATCTATGAAGATCATCACATTCTTTTCAGTCGTCATTCTCGGGGCGCTCGCCGTCTGGGGAGCACTCTCCGAATCAAGGCGGCTGGATACTGCGAGCGAGGGATTCAAGTCATGCTCCGAACAATATCCGTTCCTGAGTGATGAACTCGACTGCGGGACGATCAATGAAAAAATAGAGCAGGTAGAGGGGATCGACGACGAGATCGAGGCCTATACCAACAAGGAGGAGACGGCGGGAAACGCCGAAGGCATCTCCGTCTTCTTCCGCGACCTCGATACGCGAAGATGGTTCGGCGTGAATGAAAACGCGAATTTCTACCCGGCGAGCCTCGCGAAATTGCCGATAGCCATGATGATCTACAAGACGGCCGAGGTGAACAAACGGATCCTCGACCTCGAACTCCTCATGACCGAAAAGGATCTCTCTCTCAATGACGGCCAGCGGTATATACCGGAGTCATCTCTCGAGAAGGAGAAATCCTACCCCGTACGGGAACTCGTGAAACGGATGCTCGTCTATTCGGACAACGCACCCGTCAACCCGCTCCTTGACGCCTCGGCCACCCTTCGGGAACCGATCTTCTCGGATCTCGGAGTCTACACGATGCCGGACAACGACGATCCGGGAAGATGGAGCATCACCGCGAAGAATTATTCGAATCTTTTCCGCATCCTCTACAACGCCTCCTATCTCCGACCGGAGTATTCGGACACCATCCTCAAGCAACTTTCCGGATCCACTTTCAAAAACGCGCTCGCCGGCGGCATACCGGACGACATCCGCGTGGCACACAAGTTCGGAGAGACCTCCACGAAAGACGGGTCGACCGGAAAGACATCCGTCGTTCTCAATGATTGCGGTATCGTCTACAAGAAAGACGCCCCCTACATCCTCTGCATCATGACCCGCGGCGAAAGATACGAGGAACTCGAACGGATCATCAGGGAGATTTCCGAGAAAGTCTACCGATCCAACCTGGAAATATAGCGATGCCGTGTTTCAGGCCTACCCAAGAAACGCTTTGGCTGAAGGACAGATTTCAGCGAGCACACACTCCCCGCACCGGGGTTTCCGCGGAATGCAGACCGCACGCCCATGCGTTATGAAGAGCTCGTTCACGGAAAGATAATCCCTCGGCATGAAGATCACGCCGAGTTCCTGCGACATCTTTTCCGCCGTTTTCGCGTCGGAAAGACCGAGTCGCGGCGCGACCCGGAAGACATGCGTGTCCACCGCGAGCCCGACGTGTTTTCCGAACGCCTTCGAAAGTACGATATAGGCGGTCTTGTTCGAGACCCCGGGAAGCGACAGGAGTCCTTCGAGCGTATCCGGAACATTCCCGCCGAATTTCTCGGAAAGGATCCTCCCGAGACCCTTCAGGTACTTCGCTTTGTTCCGGTAGAACCCCGTGGAGAAAATTTCCCGTTCGAGCGTCGGAAGGCTCGCCTTCGCATAATCTCCCGCGGTCTTGTACTTCGCGAACAGGACTTTCGTCACCTCATTCACCCGAACGTCTGTGCACTGCGCCGAAAGCACGGTGCCCACGACCAATTCCAAAGGCGTGGACCATTCGACGAACGGTCCCGCTTCCGGATACGCCTTCCTGAGGCGCTTCAGTATCTCACGCACGCGGTCCTTTTCGATCATATCGGTGCCGTAACGGATAGCACCGTAGTCTACACCGGAACCGGAAAAAAGTCCACCGGAAAGGGAAATATCACTTACCGACCGTCCGCAAGCGTTCCTCCGCCATCCCGCGGAAAAGAGAGACGAGTACGATCGTGGCGCCCGCGATAAGCGCGAGCGCGAGCGTCGCATCCCCCATGATTTTCAGCATGGAAATCGTCCGATCGGACCAGCGGTCGATGATCCCGAGCTTCGAAAGGTATCCAGGAATATAGAAGAACCGGCTCACGAGCACTATGACCATGATAAGTCCCATGACGAACTTCACGACATGATCCTTCACATAGGTCGTCCCGATCGCTCCGAGCTGGATGCCGAAAAGCGATCCCGCTAGGATGATCATCGCGAGACGGATATCGACGACTCCTTCGAGCGCATAGAGGATCGTCCCGCCGAGTCCCATCACGAACGCGATGACCAGTTCGGTCGCGGTCGCCGTAAGCGCGGGGACACCCAGCAGATAGATCATCGCCGGCACGCCGATGAATCCGCCGACCGCGATCGTCGCCGCGAGCATTCCCGTCGCGAATCCCAAAGGCGCGAGAAAAAACACCGAGACCGGCGTACCGATACTCTCGAACCGAACCATCGTTCCGGGAATACGGATACTCCGGATCCATTCGGCGATCCGCGTCGGCTTGTGCGGCGGGAGTTCGCCATGTTTCCGATGCGCGAGATGAAGCTGCCACGCATCGCGAAGCACGTAGCCTCCCACGATCGCGAGCGTCACGACGAAGATCGCCGAGACATAGAGATCCGTCCCCGTGTTCCCATAGCTCTCACGGATACCGATCATCATATGCTTCCCCGCGATCATCCCGAATTCGGCGAACACGCCCATCACGATACCGAGCTTCCAGTCCACCTGCCCATACTTGTGCCGCTTGAGCGCTCCGACGAGCGCTTTCGGGAATTTGTGACAGATATTCGAAGCGACCGCGACGACCCCGGGAACCCCGAGCGTCATCATGGCCGGCGTCATCACGAACGCGCCTCCCGACCCGATGAATCCGGACACGAGCCCGCCGACGAATCCGACGAGGAACAGTATCGTGACATTCGCGAGACCGAGATCGATGAATGAGACTTCCATAAAGGTGGTTTAGTGTTTCTTCTTCGCCTGGAACCCGAGGAAATCCCAGAAGTGGGACGTGAATTTCCCATGCGCGAACGAGAACGCGAAGGCGACCGCGACCGGAACGCCGGCGAAAACCATTTCTCCGTTCCGCACCCGTTCAGACGCCCGCGTCAGATCATCCTCGAACATATAGAGCATCCCATACAACCCGCCGCTTATGACCCCAAATACAACGAGCTGCACGAGTGTCGACATTCGTTCCTTCGGCATACGAAAACAGGAACAGTCCCCTCCCCATACGGGAAAGTTCCATTCGAAAATAATGGTTACCACGAAAGTTTGCGAAGCAAGGGCGAGCGCCGAGAAGACCACATCTCATCGACGATTCGGTTGTCCCACAAAACAGAGGGAAGCATATCATTCCATCCGCAACCACGCAAGATGCGACGATGTGGACCGTACAGGATTCGAACCTGCGACCCCCGCGTTGCAAACGCGGTGCTCTACCAACTGAGCTAACGGCCCGAAATCAGATAACAGTTAACATACCGTCTCTGTTTCCGCATCCTAACGAAAACACAGAATTTTGTCCATGCTCGGATTGCACCGATGAAATCCTTCCGGTATTCTACATTCGACATTCCCCATTCTTTATTTCTCCACAATGATTCAAGACTCCATCTATTGGCACTGCTTCCGGAAACTTCCCGGATTCGGACAGGAGCGGATCCTCTCCGTCATGGATTGTTTCGAATCGGGCGAAGCGGCATGGAAGGCGCCTCTGTCCGCATTCACCGACGCCAACCTGTCCAAGGATGCGCGTGCCGCGCTCGTGGACGGCCGTTCATCCATCGACCCGGAATACGAAGCCAGACTTCTCGAACAGGAAAATATCCGTGTTCTCCTCGGAAACGGTCCGGACTTTCCGCCGCTTCTCCGCGAACTCGACGCACCCTTCGCGCTTCTTTATGCGAAAGGAAATTTTTCGCAGTGGCACAAGCCCTGCATATCGGTCGTCGGGTCGCGCCGCCACACCGCCTACGGCACGCAGGCGACGGAGCGGATCGTAAAGGAGCTCGCTTCCGCCGGGTTCGTCGTCGCATCCGGACTCGCCTATGGTATCGACTCCGTCGCGCACGAAGCGGCGATCCATTCCGGAGGCACGACGATCGCCGTCTTGGGCGACAGTCTCGACGACGCCTCCATACATCCCAAGGATCACCTCACGCTCGCACGTCGGATACAGGAACAAGGCGCGCTCCTCTCCGAATACCCACCCATAACACCCGCGCGACCGGAAACGTTCCCCGCACGGAACCGGATCGTCGCCGGCATCTCACAGGGAACCATCGTCATCGAGGCGGCGGAGCGGAGCGGGTCACTCATCACCGCGCGACTCGCACTCGAGGCGAATCGCGAAGTATTCGCCGTGCCCGGTCCCATCTTCTCTCCCGCATCCTCCGGAACGAACCGGCTCATCAAGGAAGGCGCGAAGATCGTCCGGAATATCGGCGACATTCTCGAGGAAATTCCGATCGCGACGGAACCAACGAAAACGGCGGCGGAAACCCCACAGCAGGCACCACACGGTCTTTCTGAAGAGGAAGAAAAAATCCTTTCCATCCTTTCACATGAGGGACTGGCGGTTGACGAAATCATCAAATCATCGCATCTTGGAATAAGTGCCGCGTCCGGCGCGCTCACGATGCTCGAACTCCGCGGACTCGCGAAGGACATCGGAGGAAGTCACTACATCAGAATGTAAATGCCAAAATCCAAATAACAAATGCCAAATGAAATCCGAGGTACGAATGCCAAATTTCAGAATTATTCCATTCGAGCTTGATTTGAAATTTGATATTTGAACTTTGGAATTTTCACTGAGCACCTACACCCATATGAAATTACTGATAGTGGAGTCCCCATCGAAAGCGAAGACTATCGGCAAGTACCTCGGTGCAGGGTATAAGGTCGTCGCCTCCGTCGGTCATGTCCGCGATCTGCCGAAGTCGAACAAGAACGCCATCGACATCGAGGGCGGGTTCGTGCCGCACTACGAAATCAACGCCGGAAAGGAGAAGGTGATAAGCGAGATTTCCCGACTCGCCGCGAAAGCGGACGAGATACTGCTCGCGACCGACCCCGACCGCGAAGGTGAGGCGATCGCCTGGCACGTCAAGGAAGCCTGCAAAATGAAGAAACCGAAACGCGTCCTCTTCTACGAAATAACGAAGCGCGGCGTCGAGGAGGCGATCAAAAATCCCCGCACGATCGACGAGAACCTCCGGCAGGCCCAGGAGGCGCGGCGTATCCTCGACCGACTCGTCGGCTACGACCTCTCCGGACTCATCTGGAAAAAAGTTCGGTACGGGCTTTCCGCCGGAAGAGTCCAGTCCCCCGCGCTCCACATCATCGCGGTCCGGGAACGAGAGATACGCGATTTCATTCCGGAAATATATTCCGTCTTCTCCGCGCAGTGCGCGACGAAACGATCCGGGAAACTCACCTTGACCCACACCACAAAACCGCGTTCGCAATCGGAACGTGAGGCGATATCGGCGGAAACCGAAGCTATTCTCAGACTCGCACAGGAGAAGGATTGGGAAGTGACCGAAGTAAAGGAAACCGAAGCACTCCGAAACCCGTCACCGCCCTTCACGACGTCAACCCTGCAGCAGTCCGCAAGCTCGCGCCTCGGTATGTCGCCCTCGCGCACCATGCGTGTCGCGCAGAAACTCTACGAACAGGGACACATCACCTATATGCGCACCGACTCCGTCACGCTTTCGGCCGACGCGATGGGCGCGATCGCAAGCGTCGTGAAATCGTCGTTCGGTGAAAACTATCTCGAGGTCCGTCAGTTCAAGACGAAGTCCAAGAACGCTCAGGAGGCGCACGAGGCGATCCGCCCGACAAGTTTCGACACGATACCGAAACTCCAAGACGAGGAGTGCAAGCTTTACACGCTCATCCGCACACGCACGATCGCCTCGCAGATGAAGCCGGCGGAACTACTCAAGACGAAGATCGTCGCGAACACGACGGATCGCATGCTCCCTGATTTTTCCGCAACCGGTTCGCGCCTCACCTTCGACGGATGGCTCAGGCTCGATACGGCGGCACGCGGCGATGATGTCGAGCTCCCGGAAGTCGCAGCAGGCGAATCACTGAAGCTCGAAGGAATCAGCTCGGAAGAAAAGGAGACTGAGCCACCGAAACGATATTCCGAAGCCGGACTCGTGAAGGAGCTCGAGAAGCGGGGTATCGGTCGCCCGTCCACCTACGCCTCGATCATCAAGACCATCATCGACCGCGAATACGTGGAGAAGGAAGGGCGGTCGCTCAAAGCGACGGAAATCGGCGACGTCGTCGATTCCTTCCTCTCCGAGCATTTTCCGGACGTCGTGTCCGACATGCTCACCGCGGACATGGAAAACAAGCTCGACGAAATCGCCGAAGGCACCAGGGGCTACGCGAAAACGCTCCGTGATTTCTACACGCCCTTTTCGAAGGAGGTGAAAGCGAAAGACAAATCGACCGACAAGGCGACGAACCTGGGCGTTGCGGATTCGGCACACCAGTGCCCCAAGTGCGGGGCGTCCATGGTCATCAAACTCGGTCGCTCGGGAAAGTTCCTCTCCTGCTCGAAGTACCCGGACTGCGACGGTGCGCTCGGTATCGATGGCAAGGAGATCGAGGGACCGAAGCCGACCGGCGAGAAGTGCCCCGAATGCGGCAGCGACCTCGTCGAACGGACTGGGAAATACGGGAAGTTCATTTCCTGCAGCAACTACCCGAAGTGCAAGCACATCAAGAAAGACGACCCATCCAATCCGATGAACGGTACCGGCGTGAAGTGCCCGACCTGCAGCGTCGGCGAGATGACCGAGAAGCGCGGCCGGTTCGGCGTCTTCTTCGCCTGCAGCAACTACCCGAAATGCAGGAACGCCATCAAGGCCAGACCGACCGGAAAGACCTGCGACCTCTGCGGATCACTCATGATGGAGGGAACGAAGACCATCCCCGACCGCTGCTCGAAAAAGGAGTGCCCGAACCACAACCCGCACAAACAGAAGAGATAAGGAACAAGGAGTACGGAGCAAGAAAAAAGGCGAGAGAAATTCTCGCCTTTTGCATTCCAACTAACAGCAAAATCAGAATGTTGGTCGTTCCTCGCTAGCCTCGGAAATCTCATCAAGCCAGACATTCAGCCATGTCTTCTGAATCGAGGTAAGTTTTGATTTATCCGAATCAGCTTCGAACAGACATCTGCCTTCATGAGATTGTATGGAAGCCCAACGGTGAATTTCACCCAGCCAGCATCACAGGCGGAATCACAGTCGCTAAAGCCGGTAGTTTCACGAACCATGAACTCATGTTTGGCATGTGATACCTTAATAAATTCTCCCTGAGGTGACAACCACCCATAAGGAAAGACTTTTTCGCATGCGAACTGCGCAGTAGATTCATCGCCTTCGACGATAGCAACGATGTGGTCTGCAGCTATGAAGACGAATTCCAAAAACCTTTCGATTCGCCCATCATACACAACCAGTGATCGAGCAACCCCGGATTGCGATATCGATAACGCCGAGAGAATATTTCGAAGATACGGATTATCAAACAACCTTTTGTCGTATTCCATCTTTATTGCTCCGATTGTTAAAGATTCCTCCCAGTCTTACAAAAAAAAACCACCCGCTGTCAATATAAGTGATTACCCTTCAGAGAGCGATGAAATAACCGACCACCAGACTGAGGTCTGGTGGTTTTGTAATCGCCGGCCATGC
>CAYVDI010000014.1:21440-22579 GCA_964450795.1 uncultured Bdellovibrionales bacterium | reverse complement strand
AACTTGTAGAGCGCCATATCCGGACGACCCCATGGACCATAGACGGTGAAGTACCGCAGACCCGTCGTCGGGAGCTTGTAGATGTGACTGTAGACATGCGCGATGAGCTCGTTCGCCTTCTTGCTCGCGGCGTAGGGTGAGATCGGCGTGTCCACCGAGTCCGTCTCCGCGAACGGCACCTTGGTATTGTTGCCGTAGACGGAAGACGAGGACGCGTAGACGAAGTTCTTCACCTTGTGCTTCACGGCGGCCTCGAGGAGCGTGATGAATCCCATCACGTTCACGTCGGCGTAGAGCTTCGGGTCAAGGAGCGAGTTGCGCACGCCCGCCATCGCCGCGAGGTTCAGGACTTTCTGCGGTTTCTCTTTCTTGAACACGCGTTCGACGAACTTCGCGTCACGGATATCGCCCTTGTAGAGAGTGAACTTCCCCTTATATCCCTTGAGAAACCTCGAGATCCGGTCGCGCTTCAGCTTCGGATCGTAGTAATCGTTGAAATTGTCGATGAGGACGACCTTGTCGCCGCGGTCCATCAGGGCCTTCGCGGTCGCGCTTCCGATAAATCCCGCTCCTCCGGTGATGAGAATCTTCATATCGTTTTTCCGATCTTACTTCTTATATGCGAGTAATATTCCCCGTTTTTCGCGCTTGTCGTCACGTACTTTTCAAGCGATTTTTCGCGCGCTCTTTCGCCCATCCTTTTCCGAAGCCCGGAGTCCAGTATAAGCCGTTCGAGTTTCCCTGTCCATTCCTCCTCCGTCGTCGCGACAAAACCGTCGACTCCGTCCTCGATCGCCTCACGAAACGTCCGCGTCGCGGAAGCAACCGTCGGCACACCGATGATTCCGGCCTCGAAAAACTTGAGTTCGGACTTCGATTCGCAGAACGGATTTCCGACTTCGAGCGGCGCAAGATTGATATCCGTCCGTGCGATATTTTCCCAGTGCTTTTCCCTCGGAACGTAGTGTGCTCTCCTTATCCGTTCCCGGAAAGCATCGAATCGGGAATCAAGATCAAGCGGTCCATAAATCGCAAGTTCGACATCCGGGTACTTCCCAAGGATCGTGAAAAGCGGACCGGTTATCGTCGCGAAGTCCTTGTTATGGGACGCGGAACCGCTGAAATAGCTTATGACGGTC
>CAYVDI010000014.1:4266-21340 GCA_964450795.1 uncultured Bdellovibrionales bacterium | reverse complement strand
AGATGATTTCCTTCCCGCATGATTTGATCCGATCGATGAGTTTCGCGACCGACGGGGTGAATATCGCCCGGTGAAAGACGAACACAGAAAACTTTTCCGCATACGACGGAAGGAACGGATTGTCCTGGACGGTGATCGCGACCCTGAAGCCCTGCCGATTCAGTTCCTCGGCGACATGACGGCATCGGTACCGGGCGCTATCTCCCACCCCGTTCGTCACAAACAGGACGTCCCCCGGACGAACACGCTGGAAGAGCGCGAAAAACGCGCCAAAAATACGCCTGCCTCCAGCGACGATCCCTTCCCGCTGAAGGACACTCCACACTTTCCCAATTTTAATGAGAAACAGTTTCATATGTTTTTTCCAATTTTTCTCCCGTCCTGTCCCAGCTGAAAGAATGCGCACGGGCACGATTCCCCTCGCCGTATCGTTCCCACATATCGCGTGCTCCCGAAAGCGTCACGATCGCATCGGACAGGGCCTGCGACGTGTCGTCAGTTGCGAATATGCCGCCTTTGCCGAGATACTCGCGATTGTTCTCGGTATCGAAACAGACGACCGGAAGACCCGCTCCCATGTAATTCAGCATCTTCCCGCTCGCCTGACCCGTATTGTCCTGCTTCGGATCGATCGCGATATCGCTCATCCCGAGTATCGCTCCGAGTTCGAAATATGGAAGCGGACTGATGATCTTCACCCGGGACCGGATATCCTGTTCCGCAAGGAGCGGCTCGATCTGGTCTCTCGGAAATCCGGTGAGCACGAAGAAGAGGTTCGGATCGCGCGCAAGCGCCGAAGGGATCGCCTCGACAAGGGTCTTTATTCCCTTGTTCGCGATGAACGCGCCGGTATATGTCACGACGGTCGCTTCGACCGGAATGCCATACCGTTCCCGCGTCGATTGCCGATCCTTTCTGCTGAGCGGGGAAAAGACGCGGGCGCCATCGAGCGCGACCCCGACGCCGTCTTTCCGCCTGATCCGCGAAATCTCTTTCGCGTTCGACCACGAACTCGCGACCGCCGCATCGCCGAGATTGTCGATCACGCGTTCGATGCTTTCGAAAAGCCGTTTGAGAAATCCGCCGCCAAGATAGTCGTGCGAGACCATCTCTTTCGTCAGACTTCCGTGAAAATCCGCCACGAGCCGCATCCGCCGCCAAAAAAGCGCGCGTCTCACGATCCATCCGATGAGCACACCTTCGTGGAGATGACCGTGAAGGATATCCGGCTTCCAGGTGCGCGCCAAAAAGAACGTCTTCCGGATGAGCATGACGTCGAGCACGATCTTCTGCCAATCGGGGCCCGCCTCAAGTTTCTTATACCAGAAAAGAAGCCGACGGATGCGCCGGACATCGATGCCGAAAGCGATGTCGTCGGGAAGATCGCTCCCGATATGATACGTCGCGATCTTCACCTCATGCCCGCGACGTCTGAGCGCGAGTGCCTCCTCGAGAATACGGATATGCGTCCCGCGGTCGGCAAAAAACGGCGTCGGCGCGATCATGAGTATCTTGAGTTTCTTCATAGAAGATCGACAACTGAAATCTCACATGTGCCGCCCTCCTTCACCTCGCTCTGCAGCACTTTCCGGACGATCAGATCTTCGACCTTGTCCTCCAGATACCGATTGATCGACCGGGCACCGAATTCCGACTCATACCCGTTCGAGACGATCGCATCGACAACCCCCTGGCCGAAGGAGACCTCGATGTTCTTCTCCTTCTTGATCCTCGCCGCGAGCGCCGACAACTTGATCGAGACGACATCCGCAAGCTCTGTCGACGCGAGCGGAGAGAAGAAGATGATGCTGTCGAAACGGTTCATGAATTCCATCCGGAACGTTCCCTGTTTCGCGATGTCGGCGATGACTTCCTTTTTCGCGACTTCCGGACTTGATCCGTGCCCGAGAAGGTCCGCGATAAGTCCGGAGCTCGCGTTCGATGTCGCGATGATGATGCATTTTCGGAAGTTGATCTTCTTCCCGAACCCATCCGTCACGAATCCTTCGTCGACCACCTGGAGGAAGATGTCGAGCGCTTTCGGATACGCCTTCTCGATCTCATCCAGGAGCAGCACCGAGAACGGATGTTCCTTCATGACTCTCGGCAGTCGCCCTTCCTCGCCCGTGACACTCGAGCCGATAAGACGCTCCGCGGCGTCTGTCCCTTGGAACTCGCTCATATCGAGACGAACCATCCGGTTCTCTCCCCCGAAATACGCCTCGGCGAGCGCCTTCGCGGTCTCCGTCTTTCCGACACCGGTCGGCCCGAGAAACAGGAACGATCCGAGCGGACGGCTCGGATTCCCGAAACCGGCGCGTGCCCGACGGAGCGCCTCGGCAACCTGACGTACCGCATCATGCTGACCCACGACACGCGCGTGCATGATCTCCTCGAGCCGGAGGAGACGGTTCTTCTCATCCTCTCCGAGATTTCCGACCGGAACACCCGTCTTGATCGAGACGAACGCGGCGACGACCGACGGCGTTATGAAATCCCCCTCCGGAGAGGATTGGAAATGAAGGAGGGTTTCCTGCGCGAGATCGATGGCTTTTTCCGGATACGGGACATCCCACTCATACTGCCCGGAAAGCTCGATTACGGACTGAAGTCCCTTCCAGGTAAAAACCGCTTCTTTCCGTTCCGCGGGCTCAAGAACATTGAGGAGGATTTCCCGGGTCGTCTCCGCATCCGGCTCCCGGAGATACACTGCTTCGAAAAACTTGAGTGCCGGTTCGTCTTCCCGGACGAGATTATGATACCGCCCCGTGCCGATGAGTCCGATGATCCGGAATGTCGGCAGGGCGAGGAATTCGGAGAAGAGCACGGCGAGATTCGGATGATTCGGATCCGCGCCGAGGAATACGTCGATGTTTTCGATGACCAGGACGACGTTCCCGGCATAGGCCGCTTGCGAGAAAAGCACGCGGAGGGAGTTCTCTACGTCGTCACCGCGGTTTATCGCGTCCCCGACCGCCGTCCCGAGGTCGAAGAGGAGGAAACGGAAGTGCTCGAATGCGGGAATATCCCCTTCGCGGATCTTCCGTGCGAGCGAATGCACGAATGTCTTCTTTCCGATTCCGGTATCCCCGACCAGGAAAATGCTGTTCTGTTGCGCCCGGGCCATGACAAGCGTCGCGACACGGAACTCGTCTTCGCGACCGAACATATGAAGCCTCGAGTATTCAGAATAGTCGGATTTCGAGAGATCGATGCAGTACCGATCGAGCCTCACGGTATACCCGTACTGCCACCCACGTCCTATCGGAACGATTTTCCGGAGATTGTCCCAAAGAAACGGTCTCCGTCGACGCGCCCGTCGTTCCGCGGCCGCCGCCTCATACGCGACGATCGAATCGAACGTCTCCTTGGAAAGGTTGAGCTCCGAAAGCCGTTTCGCGAACTGCTCGTCATTCTCCCAGTCCGCGCGGCGGAAATCCTTTTTCCGTATCCCCAGACGACCGAGGACGCGTGGGAAATACGGTTTGTAAAAAACCTCCGTCCTTGTCTTCGGGAGAAACGCTTCCGGAAGTCGGACCATGTATGAGAGAAGCGACCACGCCACACCGACTCCGGACACGAGAAGCAGGACGCTTTCCGGATCCGAGAACGTGAAGTCTCCCCCGACACGGAAGAGGGATACGAAAAAGAACGGAAGCGATACGAACCAGAAAAGAAGCAACGGGACAGAAACGACCACCGCGACCGCAAGCGCCAGGACACCGGCCACGATGACGAATGACCTGACGATCGCCCCCATCACCCGCGAGAAGAGATTCATGAGCAGACGATTGATCGTCTGGAGCAGTTGGAATCCGCGCCACGTCTTCGGCGTCACATCCCGCTTCCATGGGGAAATGATCGTCGCGAGAAGATCGCCGATACCGAAAAGCCGGGACAGCGCCCGGATGATATTCACGCACGACAGGAATACCGAAGCGGCGCCTTTCGAATAGTGCCAGATGAAATACGAGAGCGGGAAAAACATGCCCTTATTCTACCTTCTGGAAACCCCTTTTGCAAATTGAAAAAAGCCGGCATCTCGGCTATACTAGGTTCCATGACAGACACCAAACCGATTCTGCACGCCGCCCGATTCTCGTTTGTCGTGCTCGGCCTCCTTCTCTTCTGGGGATTCTCCTATTTCCTCGCCATCGCGGGAGCGTTTTCGCCTTTCCTGCTGGTTCCGTTCGGTCTCGTCATCTCCGCCGGTCTCGTGATGGCTCTGCGAAAATGGCTCTCGGAAGAGACCGCTTCGACGAGAGTACTGTTCATCGTCGCCATCATCTTCTCCGGAACGGTCATGTGCTTCGCTTCCCCGACGGTCTTCTCCGGGCGTGATCAGGGCTCGATCAGCGAGGCGGCATTCGAGCTTTCCCGAACCGGATCGCTTTCGTTCTCGTACCCGGCGAGCGGAACGTTCTTCGACATCTACGGCGAAGGGAAGGCGCTCGATTTCCCCGGGTTCTACTATCAGGAGAACGGAGCCCTCACGACACAGTTTCCCCTCGGGTACACTTCGTGGCTCGCCGCATTCACCTCGTTCTTCGGCATGAACGGATTCCGTGTCGGGAACGGCATCCTTCTCGCGCTGTCGGTCGTTTCCCTCTTCCTGCTCGTCCGGTCTCTCGCGAATGAGCGTTACGCGCTCGGTGCGTCAGCGGTCTTCATGGCCTCATTTCTGCCATCCTGGTTCGCAAAGTTCACCCTCACAGAAAACGCCGCACTTTTTCTCTTTCTTTTCCTTTCGCTCAATCTCGTCCTCTTTCTCCGCGAGAACCGCCCGAGTTTTTTCCTCGGCGCGTATCTCTCCTCGCTCCTCCTTTCGGTCACACGCATCGAAGGAATATGGGCGCTCATCGCAGCCCTCTCGATCCTCTTCCTTTCCCGCCAGGGTCGGGAGTTCGCCGCACCAAGAAAGACCGTCTTCCGGACCATGCCGATACTCTTCGCGATCCTCACGCTTTCCGTGAATTTCCTCGCGAACATTCCCTTCTACACGGTCATGGCGAAAGCGCTCCTTGGCAATCTCTCTTCCCTTTCGTCGGCCGATCCGGACACACTCGCCGACAGCGCCGGCATATCGTCCGCGCTCTGGAAACTCTTCGCGCTTTACGGTCTCTTGCCCGTTTTTCTGATCGGACTCGCGGGCATACTCGTTCTCATCCGGAAAAGGCGCTACCTGATGCTCGTTCCCACACTCATCACTCTTCCGACATTCATCTATTTCGTCGATCCGAACATCACGCACGACCACCCGTGGATGCTCCGCCGTTTCCTGCCATTCATTTTCCCGACACTCCTTCTCTCCGGAACATTCGCGCTTTCAATCCTCCTTTCCGGGTGGAAACGACGGGAAGCGTTCATCGCCGCCGGTATCTGCATATTTGCTTTTGCCGCCGGACTCCCGGCAACCGCCCGTACCTTCACTTTTTCGGATAACCGCGGATTCCTGGAAACGACCGCCGAAATCGCGCCGTTCATCGGCGAAAACGATCTCCTTCTCATCGATCGCGAAACGACCGGCGACCCCTTTTCCATGCCCGACGGACCGCTCCGTTTCCTGTACGGGAAAAACGCCGCCTACTTCTTCAATTGGCAGGACTATGGGAAGATACCGAAAGACCGGTACGAGCACATCTATCTCCTCTCCCCTCTCGAACATTTCGATGAATGGAAAAGAATGCCCGCCACGTTCGATTTCGTTTCCGCGTTCGATTTCTCGACGAAACAGCTGGAAACGGTTCCTCTCCGCGATGCACGGTTCCCTGAGAAAAAACAGGTGAAACAGAACGCGATCCTCTTTGAACTGAAACCGTTATGATCCTCTTCAACCCCGTCCGAATCGTTCCGAAACCCCTCCGCCGAGAATTCCAGATCCTCCGCGCGGTTCTCGTCCTCGCCTTTCTCGGAGCAGGCGTTTTCTTCGGATACGGGGTCGTCTTTCCGTCGCAGGACTTCCTCCTCTCCTTCGAGAATCCTGATACCGGGAAAAGCACGCTCGAAGAGCCGTCAGGACCGAATGGGAAAGCCATGAAGAAAGGTCATATCGGAAAGGAAGATCTCCTCCGCACGTACGCGGGGACAGTGGGATCGTTCTCCTCCGTCCACGTCGAACTTTCCCTTGAAAGCGATTCCGCGAGACCGACCCAGGGGATGACCGTCTCGCTCCGAAAATCCTACCGCTCGTTCTTCCTTCCCGAAGGCGAGGCGATTTCCGTCGCGCCGAAAGACCGCGGATTCCTGGTAGGAAAAACGCCATACCTTTTTTCCGACGGGAAACTGTCGCCATTCCTTTCCGATCGCGCCGCGCTTTCGTGGTTTCCGAAGGAAAAAATCGCGCAGACCGGCGATGACGTCCTCAAGGTATTTCCGCCCGAGGAGACGTACGTCGGGTTCCGTCCAGGAACGCTTCTTTCCGACGCGGAGGGCGTCTATGCGATCGACGCCGACCAGAAAGCGCACCCGATCGGCAGCACCGCCATATTCGAATCCCTCGGTTTCGATTGGAACGCCGTGACACCAGCCGACGAGGAAGAGATCCGGTTCCACAAACACGGGAGAATATTCCTCTTCGATGCCGCCCAGCCGGACGGCACCGTCTTTTACGACCCGATGACAAAACGACATTTCATCATCGAGAACGGCACGAGACGATCCATTGAATCGAAGGAATATCTCGAGACGCTCATGGCCGTCTCGAAACCGATCATCGCGTCGGAAAGTGCGCTCACGCATCCCGTATCGTGCGAGCTGAAAAAGGTCGCACTGGCGCTTCGTCCGACCTATTCGTGCGACATACCCATCGGAGCGCTCCAGAACTTCCCCGGAGGAAGTTTCGAGGTAGAGCTCTCCGTACCCGAAACCATCCATGCCGCGACGCTTGCGACGACATTCCGAACCGAACCGGACAAAGGAAATGCTTCGCTCTTCCTCCGTCAGATACGGGAACGGTTCGATGCCGTATACGGAGGACGCTAACCGAAAGAAAGCGCCATATGAAAATCACATCACCAAGACACCTTCGCACACGGCTCAGCGCGCTATTCATCCCGCGCATGTCGCTTATCTACGCGCTTCTCCTTGAACTTCTGGAGCTCTCGCTCCTCACGTTCGCGGTACTCGCCACCGCCGAGGCGATACTCCCGGGAATCATCTCCTTCCGGATGAATCTCGCGAAACCGCTCATGGCCATCATGCTTATGATCGCCGTCACCGCCTTTCTCGGGAAGAAGCTCGGCGCCTCATTCCCCCTCTCTCCGAACAAAAAAAGCCCGCTCGCGTGGATCGGGATAACCTGGTTCGCGTTTCTTCTCACGCTCGCATCGATAAGCTTTCCCTCCTGGTCCATACCGATCATCATCGGAGGCGTCTTCGGCATCGCTTACCTTTTTTGGAGGATATTCTTCCGAGAGCAATGACGCACCATCACTCACGGATATAATCGAGCGTCTCCTCAGCACAACGGTCCCAGGAAAAAAGTTTCACACGCTCCTTCCCTCGCGTCCGAAGCAGATTACGGAGCTCCTCATCCTCCCAGAGCATGAGGAGTTTTTTCGCTATATCACCGTCGATATGCGGATCGGCATAGATCGCCGCGTCCCCGCCGACCTCCGGCAGGGATGAGATGCTTCCCGCGAGCACCGGCACCCCTGCGGACATCGCCTCGAGAATCGGCAGTCCGAATCCCTCGTAGAGCGATGGGAATGCAAAAAGTCGCGCGCCCTGATACCACGCAGGAAGTTCGGAAAACGGCACCTTGCCCGTCCGGATGATGTCGGCCGCATTCGGACTCCGTTCCATGCGGGCGACGATCGCGTCCGAAAGCCACGCCTTCTCACCGACGATGACAAGCTTCATTTCCGGATGTCTCCGCTTCGCCGCCTCGAACGCCGTCACGAGCCGGACCAGATTCTTCCGCGGCTGGATCGCTCCGACGTAGAGCACATAGCTCTCGCGCTCGAGTCCGTATTTCGAAATCACTTCGGCCATCTCGCCGTCCGCGACCACGCGGGAATAGGTATCCACATCCACGCCGTGATGGATCACCCGGATCCGGGAACTAGGGATGTCGGGAAAGAATCGTATGAGATCGAGCTTCGTCGCCTCCGACACGGCGATGATTTTCGTCGCCTTTCGGACCATGACCCCGAGAAGAAGATTGAGCTTCGCCCGCGCCGCTACCGGAAACGTCTTCGGAAAATATCGGAAGGCGAGATCGTGCACCGTGGCGATGATTTCCGTCCCGGCCGGTGTCGCTACCGGCACCGCCTGAAGCGGGATGAAGACCTTCTCCGGTCGAAGCTCGAAGAGTCGTTTCGCGAATCCCGTCTGCATCCAGAGCCGCTCTCCGGGAATCGTCTCGAAGGAATAGTTCGGCAACTCCGGCGGAGCGAGTTCCGGATTGAACGATCCCTTGTGACAGATCGTGAACCGGTCGCCCTCCCCGATCTTCCCGAATCGCCGCAGGAGCTCGCGCAAATAGACACGAGTGCCGTCCACCCGCGAAGCGTCCAGATCCGCCGCCTGCACCACGATGTTCATCGATTCGAAGTTATCCTACCTCCAACTTCACATCCTTGATGATCGTTCCATCGAACGATTCGTCGTCGAGGTATTTCTTCAGATTCGGGAGATCGCCGCCCGAGAGGATAGCGACTTCCATTCCTTCCTGTTCGGCGAGTCGTGCCGCGATCGGATCGAACGGCGTATTGAGTCCCGGGCTCCACTCCTCGCCGACGATTCCGCGGAATTCCTTCCACGTCATCACGTCGAAGCGTTTCGCATCCGCGTGCTCGTTCGGATCCTTGTCGTACACGTAGCTGATATTCGAAAGGTTGGCGATCTTCGTCGCGTCGAGATACTTCCCAAGGAGCACCGCATCGTAATCGGTCGAATGTCCGGGGCGCCAGCCTGCCGCCACGAGGATCGGATCCTTCGCGAGATAGAAATCGTCGAGATCGTGCGGGTTCGTATTGATCCGCGGGTACGCGTGGTCGCGGAAGATCGTCCGGACGAGATGTGCGTTCAATCGTGTCGAGTGGATCCCAAGCCAGTCCCGGTCCTCGTCCGACACCGGCGCGATAAAACTCGCCGCGTCGATGTATGAACGGGCGGTCCGACCGCCGCCGGTCACGAGAATGAATGTTTTCCCTTTCGCTATCTCGCCTTCGATAAGCTCCTTGAATCCCTTGAGAAATTTCCAATCGATCCCGTCCGGCACGATAAGCGATCCGCCGAGCGAGATGATGATGCGATTTTTCGATACGGTTTCCATAGGAATCGTCTATCAATGTCCGGAACCCGCGAAAAGCGGAAGAAGCTCCTTGACCAGAATAAATTCCGCCTCTCCGTCCGTTCGTTTTTTCACCTCCGCCATGCCGTCCTCGGCATAGCGCTTCCCTATAACAATGCGGTACGGGATGCCGAGTAGGTCGCTCTCGGCGAACTTCTCGCCGGCGCGCAGGTCTCGGTCATCATAGAGCGTCTCGATTCCCTCCGCCGTGAAGTCGTCATACAGCCTCGCGGCGGCTTCGTCCTGTCCAATCGAGAGGATATGGACGCGGAACGGCGCCACCGCTTCCGGCCAGACGAGTCCCTTCTCGTCGGAAAGCAGTTCCGCGATCGTTCCCATGAGTCGGCCCGGACCGATGCCATACGATCCCATGACGACCGACTTCGACTCCCCGTTCTCGTCCTTGAAAACGAGCCCGAGTGATTCCGAAAATCTCGTCCCGAGCTTGAAGATGTTTCCGACCTCGATCGATTTCTCTTCGACAAGCTTCCCTCTCTCAAGACCGAGATCAGCGATCACCTCGTCGGTATAAACTTCCTTGTTGATCGCTATCCCTCTCTCCTTGTCCACGTAGATGACATCCTCGCCGGCGTCGCAGATCGTCTGGTATTCATGGCTGTATTTCGCGAACACGCCGCCCGACGCGAAAGTCCTGTACGTCTTCGACCCGATACCGACCCGCTCGAAGATGCGGGCATACGCGGCACCAGCTTCCTCATAAAACGCGTCGAGCTCCTCCTGCGATCGCGAGAACGAATACAGGTCCTTCATCACGAATTCCCTTCCGCGCATGATACCTGATTTCGCGCGCGTCTCGTTACGGAATTTCGTCTGGAACTGGTAGACATACTTCGGAAGGTCCCGGTACGACTGAATGAACGGCCGCATCATGTTCGCCATCGGCTCCTCATGAGTGAACCCGAGCGAGAGTTCGGACCCGCTCTTCAGTTTCGTCTTGAACCAATTGTCGACTTTCCCGTCGTCCCACCGATCGGTCACCTTCCAGATATCGGGGTTCTGGAGCGCGGTCATGGACACCTCCTGTCCGCCAAGAGCATTCATCTCCTCGCGGATAACGCCTACGATTTTCTCGAATACGCGACGACCGAGCGGCAGATACGCGTAGACACCTGCCATCTCCTTATGGATATACCCGGCACGGATGAGGAGCTGGGCATTCCTGCTCTCTTCGTCCTTCGGCGCTTCGCGGCGCGCTTTCGTGAACAGCTGTGACTGGCGCATAGGCTTTCGTTATCGGATACGATTCCCCTTCATACTATCCGATTCCCCTTCCCTGGTCAAAAGAAAAGCGGGAAGGATAATCCTTCCCGCGCGAACACCTAGGGCTTCCATCTCTGGACGGCGAATCCAGCCCGACGGAGCGCCGCCGGAAGACGACACGTGATATGTCGCCCCCTGACGGAAAACGGAATCCCCGTGAACATGGCAAAACCGTAATCCACAAAACACCGTTTCCCACACCATCCGAGGAAAAAACGCTCGAGAACGGCGGCTACCGTCTTCTCATGTCCTTCCTCCGGGATGACCGATCCCGACACATGACCCCCTTTCTTCCGGAAAAGCACACGCACGCTTCCCGTGGCTCGGGGGTAACGTCGATGGAAATTTTTCATGGCCCGGCTCCTTTTCAAAGAAACTACGACAAGATATAATACCATGCAATGGTATTCCCGTCAATACCGCTACTTCAGCATGACGGATACCGGAATCTCCTTTCCGCTACGGACAACGGTCAACTCGACCGTATCACCTTTCCGGAAACGACCCAGGGCAACCGAGAGCGGATTATCAAGATTTACTTCCCGCCCACCGACCGCAGTCACTATGTCCCCGACACGAAGACCCGCCGCCTCCGCGGATGAACCGGCAAGCACCGCAAGTCCCGTCTTCCCGGAGGGAGAATAGACGAGCGCGCCGCGGTCACGAGCATCGGCACCGGATCCGAACGCGGATGCCTTCGTGAGCGTGAGGTAATACGCCCCGAATGAAGGCCGCGTATCGAATCCTTCGCTTATCGCGAGACGCATGGCATCCCGCACGACGTTCGACGGCAGGAGGAAAAAGGCGTCTTTCCCGTCGATCATCTGGCTTCCGAACAACCCGACCATTTCGCCGCGGAAATTCACTGCCGGACCGCCGATATATTCGCCCGCGTTCGCGAGGTCCATCTCGAACACTCCCTCCCATTTCTCGGTAGAGGCGACCGTCTTCCCCGAAAGATTGAATGTCTTGTTCCGATTCGAAAGCACGCCGATCGAAAACCGGTTCTGATATTCCTCGAACGAATTTCCGATCGCCACCAGTTTCGTCCCCGGCCTGGAGTCGTCGGAGTTCGCGAGCGCGATCGCCGGGAAATTTCCCCCGTCGATACGGAAAAAAGTGAGATTGGTCAGCGGATCCTCGCCGACGAGTTTCGCCTCGTGGCTCGTGCCATCGAAAAGAAGCGCGGCATAGGAAAGACCCTCGCTTCCTTCGCGGACCTCCGGAAACGGGTTGCCATACGTCGCTATCAGTCCGTCATTCGTGAGAAGCACTCCGGTCCGGCTCTTCCCGGGATGGAAGAGCGTCGTCGTTCCGTTGCCCGCCTCCGACGCGATGATGTTCACGACCGCCGTGGACGGCTGAGAAACGATCGCATCGACGGAGTCGTCTTCCCGGACGACGAGCTGTTCGGTTTTCTCGATGACCGTCACATTCCCGGCAATATTCTGAAACATCGGTACTCGGGAAAGGGACGGGAACGATGCCAGAAGGGACGGTATCACCCGTTCCCGCATGATCACCCCGCCAAAACCGCCCACCAGAAAAACGAAGAGCACGATCAGTCCTATTCGAAATACCTTTTTTGCCTTTTCCATAGGAAAAAATGAAAAAATCCCCCGCTAGAGGGATACCATATTCCCGGGGAGAAAGCAAGGATTATCGGCTTTCCGGGCTTTCTGATCCGAAAACGAGGCCAGGACCGGCTTCGGTCACGCACGAATATTCCACGGCGACGTCCCGATAAGAAGTCCGACAAGAGCGAGCACGGTTACCAGATACACGATGGTCCGCTTGCGCGAGAGCGTCCCCGTGAAGAGGGAATTCGCCATATCCCAGAGCATGAAGAAGAACCCGAGCGCGGCCGCTCCCGACGTCAGGTATCCGAACGGCCAGAAGGAAAGCATCCAGGAGATTTCCCCCATCCCGAACGCGATGACGAGAGAATACAACGCGACGCGTGTCCGATTTTTCGGGAGAACGGAGAAAAGGGTCTGGTAGGCGGCCCCGAACGAACCGCACGCGAAAGCGGCGACAAGCGTCGAGAGCGGAACGGAAAAATTAAGATAGAATCCGTATGCCGCGGAGTAGAAGAAGAAGAGTGCTGCGAGAGCGGATATGGACAGGAACGACCGCGCGGTGCGATCCGACGGAGCGAATCGGATCCGATACAACGCGAGGAACGCGACATAGAACATCGCCGCGGAGAGAAGCGAGAACGCGAACTTCTCCCCGCGCGCGTCGATGAGCGAAAGGAGGGAGGGCGCCGAAAACGAGAGGAGAAGCGGCACGAAACTGTTCCGCAGACGCTTCGTGATACGTTTCGCCGAAACGAGCGAAATGATCGCGAGCGCTCCTATGGAAAACAGGTATCCGCTCCAGAACGGGATATTCTCATCCGACGATACGGACCACATCCCGAAGAAGAACGCGATCGACCAGAACAGAATGGTGAAATGGAAAAGCATGAACGATGAGAAATGAAGTACCGATTCGAGCTTACCAGTTCGAAGAATTCCTTTCAAGCGGGCAGAAATGGAAAAGGGCGGCATGGGATATTCTCCTCTACCGCCCCGACCTATCGTCATTTCGCATAGCGCCTCCGACCGGGAATGAGAGACCCGCACAAGCTTTGGCCAGGTGAATCGAAGACATACCGGAACGTCTGACGCCACCTGACCCTCCCATCCGACAGGCAGGAGACATCGAGAAAGAAATCCTTCGGGGTCATCTCGTCGACTTCCCGTACAGCGACACGACCTACCTCGAGATCCGTTCCGTAAAGTTCCCGGTGCCGTCCGGAGAGGACGCCCCGAACCTTCTTCCGGAAGATCCGCTTGAACCTGGTAACGGAAAAGCGTCCATTGCCGAGATACATGCCGAGAACTTCGCCCGTGGAAAACACTACCTGAATGGCATTTCTCATGACATTGCCCTCCTCATATAAGGAACTACACCCGTACTCTATGGGTTCTCCGGATAGACGTCAATGCCGTATCATCCGAAAACAATCTTCCCCTTCCTCACGTCGACCGTGACGGTTTTCCCGGGAACGGCTTTTCCTTCGATGACTTCAAGCGAGAGCGGATCAAGAATCTCATTCTGGATGACCCGCTTGAGCGGTCGCGCACCATAGAACGGATCGAATCCGCGCCTCGCGAGCTCATCCCGAAGCGCATCGGAAAACTCGACGGAAATCTCCTTCACCGCGAGCCGCTCCGTGACGAGCGAGAGCTGGATATCGACAATCTTCCGGATCATATCCGGTCCGAGCGGATGGAAGATGACGATCTCGTCGATGCGGTTCAGGAATTCCGGGCGGAACGTCTCCTTGAGACTCGACATCACCTTGGTGCGCATATCATCCTCCCGGAGATCACCGTCCGTCCGTTTCGTCTCACGGAATCCGAGATCGTCCGATTTGGCGAGCACGTCCGAACCGGCATTCGACGTCATGATGATCACCGTGTTCTTGAAAGACACCGTCCGGCCTTTCGCATCCGTGAGCCGACCGTCATCGAGAATCTGGAGAAGGATGTTGAACACGTCAGGATGCGCCTTCTCGATCTCGTCGAACAAGATGACCGCGTACGGGCGACGCCGGATCTTCTCGGTGAGCTGTCCGCCCTCGTCATAGCCGACATATCCCGGAGGCGATCCGATGAGCTTCGCAGTCGAGTGGGATTCCATATATTCGCTCATGTCAACCCGGACAAGCGAGTGCTCATCGTCGAACAGGAATCCGGCAAGTGCTTTCGCGAGCTCGGTCTTTCCGACACCGGTCGACCCGAGAAAGATGAACGAACCGATCGGACGACCCTCTTCCCCGAGACCCGCACGACTCCGGCGGATCGCGTTCGACACCGCACGGATCGCATCGGATTGGCCGACAACGCGTTTGCCGAGCTCTTTTTCCATAGCGACGAGTTTCCCCGATTCCCCTTCGAGCATCTTCGAGACGGGAACACCGGTCCATTTCGAGACGACCGCGGCGATATCCTCCTCCGTTATCTCCTCGTGGAGGATGGAACCCTGTTTCTGAAGCTTCGCGAGCTTCTTTTCCTCGGCAGCAAGCAACTTCTCGGTTTCCGGGATACGCCCATAACGGATCTCCGCGACCAGGTCGAGTTTCCCTTCGCGCTCCGCCGCGTCCGCCTGTCCACGGAGCCGGTCGATCTCCTCCTTGTGCTTCCGGAGCCCCTGAATCAGGTCGCGCTCGCCCTTCCACTGTACGGAGAGTTTTCCCGATTTTTCGCGGAGCTCGGCGAGTTCACGATCTATCTCCAAGACCTTCTTCCTCGATTTCACATCATCGTCCTTCTCGAGCGCCCGTTTCTCGATCTCCATCCGACGGATATTCCGTTCAAGCGTGTCAAGCTCGGTCGGCATGGAATCGATTTCCATCTTCCGCAAGGATGCGGCCTCGTCGATAAGATCGATCGCCTTGTCCGGCAGGAACCGCTCGGTGATATACCGCTTCGAAAGCTTCACAGCGGCCACGAGCGCGTCATCCTCGATACGGACACCGTGATGCAGTTCATATTTCTCCTTGATGCCCCGCAGGATCGCGAGCGCATCCTCCTCGGACGGTTCGGACACATAGACCGGCTGGAACCGCCGCTCGAACGCCGCGTCCTTCTCGATGTATTTCTGATATTCCTTGATCGTCGTCGCGCCGACGGTGCGGAGCTTCCCGCGAGCAAGCGCCGGTTTGAGCATGTTCGACGCGTCGAGCGCTCCGTCGGTCGCTCCGGCACCAACAAGCGTATGGATCTCGTCGATGAAAAGGATAAAGTGATCGGCGGATGATTCGACTTCTTTCAGAATGGCCTTGAGCCGCTCCTCGAACTCACCACGGAATTTCGCGCCGGCAAGCAACGCTCCGAGATCGAGCGAGATGATCTCCTTTCCCTTGAGCGTTTCCGGAACATCGCCGGAGACGATGCGCTGGGCAAGCCCCTCGGCAATTGCCGTCTTTCCCGTTCCAGCCTCGCCGATGAGCACCGGGTTGTTCTTCGTCCGCCGCGACAGCACCTGCATCACCCGGCGGATCTCCTCGTCGCGACCGATGACCGGATCGAGCTTCTCCTCGCGGGCGAGTTTCGTGAGATTGAGCGTATATTTCTCAAGCGCCCGGTACGACGCCTCGGGTGTATCACTTTCGACCCGTGCCGACCCGCGGAGTTTCGAGAGTGCCTGGAGCACGGCATCATAGGCCGCGCCCGCTTTCCCGAGCGCATCCCTTATCGGCCCGCCTTCGGAGAGGAGCGCGAGAAGGAGATGCTCGGTCGAGACGAACCGGTCGCCCATCTTCGCCATCTCCTTCTCCGCGGCTTCGAGAGTCTTGGCGGTCTGTGGCGCGACGAACATCTGTCCCGACGCTCCGGCGGAACCTTTGGGCAAAGTATCGATCGCTCCGAGCGCTTCCCCCTTCAGATGCTCGATATCCGCGTCGATCGCGGCAAGCACCGACGGCACGATGGAATCCTCCTGGATGAGAAGCGCATAGAGGAGATGTTCCGGACGGATTTCCGGATTTCCCCGCGACATCGCGTTCTCCTGCGCCCGCCTGAGAGCTTCCTGACTTTTCTGCGTGAAGATGTTGATGTTCATATGAAGACGACTAGTGAATTATGAATGACGAATTTTGAGCTAAAAATCACTGTATCAATAATACAATTCGGCATGTCAAAACTATCACAAATCAAAAAAGTTGGCAATCTCGTACAGAGAGTGCCAATCATGAAAATTGACAATCTTCCCTTAAAATGGAATTATCTCGGCATCGTAGAACCTTTACAAGGAGGTCACATGCATGAATTACTCACGCACGACACCCGGTTATTTCCGCTGTCGACGGAATTCCACGCGCCCCTCCCAGTCCTCCTGGCACGACAAAGCGGAAGGTACGAGGGAATCACCTACTTCCCGGATGGTTTCAAGGCTCCGTTCCCGATCGAAGGAAAGCCCGTCCCGATCAATTTCATGGATCCTGGATGGTATGGAAAGAAAGTTTTCCGCTTCAAAGGTTTCAAGGGAGGAAACGGGCAGCTCGACCTGTGGGAATACATCTGCGAAATCGACGGGACGAAACGACCAGACAAACCGCAACGAAAGGAGCGTTCCCATGACCACCAGCCAATCACCATGGAAGAGCAAAAAGTTCCGCCTTTTCCACCGAATCTCGTCGATGCTCCGTGACGCGCCGCATCCGATGCGCCGTGCCTGGCAGGAAGGTTGGACCGACATCAAGCACTTTCCGAACGGATATGACGACCCGGATTGGTATCACCCCGTAAGTTATCCGGCCGGATGGTACGGCATGTGCCCGGTTTCGGTACGGATGGGAAACACGCTCATCACCGGCATATCCGAGTGGCAGTTCATCTGCGGTCCGAACGGCGAAGAACCGTACTACGCCAGGAAAGCTCCGGAAGAGCAATCGACAACAGGATCATGTGATTTCGAAATCGAAATCGGCACAGGCAGATTCCGCGT
>CAYVDI010000014.1:0-4166 GCA_964450795.1 uncultured Bdellovibrionales bacterium | reverse complement strand
CGACAACAGGATCATGTGATTTCGAAATCGAAATCGGCACAGGCAGATTCCGCGTCGGATGATCACACCGCCAAATCGCCGACCCGAACCACGGGCCGGCATTTTCTTTCCCTTATTTATTCCATACAAAAAAAGTCACGTGACCGGTTGCGTGACTCGGAACGATATTGATTCCTCATCAGAGCACATCCATGATGCGTGGCTTCCGCTCGGAAAACGCATAGAGCCGGGCCGGGCGGGTCGCACCTGACCTGCGGACACTGCCCGTCTCTTTCACGAGGCATATCTCACGGATCTTCTTCCGGAAGTTCCGCTTATCGAGAATTTTCCCGAGTATGGCCTCATAGACCGACTGGAGTTCCGAAAGCGTGAACTCCTTCGGGAGCAGAGCATAGCCGATATTGGAATAGCCGAGCTTCGCGATGAGCCGTTCATGCGCATACGAGACGATATTCCGATGATCGAACGCCATCTCGGGAAGTCGGTCGACGCGCTTCCAGGCGATATCGGCATAGTACTCGTTCGTCTTCGGAAGGAAATCCGCGCCGTCGACGAGCGCGAAATACGCGACGGAAACGCTTCGCCCACGGATATCACGGCCGATATCGCCGAAAGTATACAGTTGTTCAAGATAGATTCCGTCGACACCGGCCTTTTCCGAAAGCACCCGGTCCGCCGCCTCGTCGAGCGATTCGTCCGGAGACACGAGTCCTCCCGGGACGGCCCACTTCCCATCGTACCGACCGCCTTTTATCTGGATCAGAAGCACTCGAAGCGCGCTGTCGATAACGGAAAATATGACCGCATCAACCGCGACCGGGATACCTGGAATGCCATTTTTTTTCGAAATCATAGGAGTATTTTCGATTGCTTCCATATTACCCCATCACTACTTCCTGTCAACGTCACACTTTCATGTGATCTCGACGATGTTCTTCGGAAATCCGGAAAAAACGCGCGCAGGAAGAGCGAGCGTCCTTTCTACGGCCAGCGCCGCACGATCATACCGTTCATCGTACGACCCCGAAATGACCTCGTAAGTCGCACCGGCGGCGTCGAGCGCCTCCCGGAACCACCCGAACATGTCCGAGCGGACGGATTCCCCGTCCCGAAGACCGTCATCCACGAACGGGACATCCGGAGCCGTAAGGAGATACCGGTCGTACTCCCGCCCGGACGAATACGCGTCGACACGAGGCGAACGCTCCCCGAGGTACCGGCGATGCCAGATTCCCGTCGCCCATGCGTTCGTATCGCAGATGAGAACGCGGTTCGCCGAATACGCGAGTGCGTCCTCCATCCGGTTCTGCGTGTCGGCGATATGCTCGAACTCCCTCGTCTTCCATGGCCCGCCTGACAGCCCTTTCCCCTCGGAAAAGAACCGACCGTATTCCGGAACCCACGCGGTTCCGAACCGTTCCGCGAGCTTCTTCGCGAGTGTCGTCTTCCCCGTGGATTCCGGACCGACGAGCACGATGCGTTTGGCAAGAAGCGCCCGGACCGGCGGTTCGAGGCGGTCCCAATGGGCGTACGGATCCGAACGCACTTCCGTCGCGGAAATCGGAACGATGTTCCGACCCGGGTCGACCGGAACGAATTCCGCACCGAGATACCCAGCGTATGCCTCCTTGTCCGGCCCCGCCGCGAACACCTTGTCCGGACGATACCCGAGGATCTCTTCGGTATACTTCGCCCACGACAACGCGTCGTCGTCGAGACCGATGTCAGGAACAAGAAGTACGCGCACCGCCGGATGCATCTCCTTTATGAGCCGCGCGCGCACCGTTCCCGGGATGAGCTGATCGGACCGCTCGATGACCAGAACCGTCACTTCATCCGTCGACGCAAGCGCGATACGGATGAGACGGGAGTGTCCTTGGTGCGGCGGATAGAACTTCCCCACGACCAGACCGCGCTTCATAGGACACCGACCTCCTTCCTGCCCGATACGCCGGCACGGACGGCGTTCCGTTTCCATGCCTTCCGCCACGAGAACAGTCCGTTCGTCGCAATGATGAGGAAGACGAGATAGAGAAGCGAGACGAATTTCACATCCTTCTCGAAGTAGAGCCAGACGCCGATCACATCGACCACGATCCACAGATACCAGTTCTCGAACCGTTTCCACACAAGAAGCAGCTGTGCCGCGAAGCTCATGACCGTCGTGAGCGCGTCGAGATACGGAAATGACGCCGCCTCCGGAAACCATACCGGGAAAATGACATGGATCCGTGCCATGAAATATCCGAGTCCGAGCGTTCCTGCCGCGATCGCCGCACCCGTCAACGCCTTCTCTCCGACGGACATTGAAACGACCGAAGTATCCGGAACATCCGCCTCGCCGTCGCGCTTCCCGAACCTGGTCCATACGTACCATCCGTAGAATCCGGTGACGAGATAGTATACCTGCTCGATGAAATCCGAGTAGAGCCGGATCTGATAGAAGAGCGCTCCGAAAAAAAGCACCGCCGCTATCCCGACCGGCCAATTCCAGATGTTCCTGCGCGCCACGAGCCACACGCAGGTGATATTGAGGACCGTCCCGAAGAACTCGAGATAGCTCATCGGATATCCCAGAACCGTAAAGAACACGTTGTCGACACTAAAGAATTCGTATATCATAGGACATTTTCATCAATCGATTATCCCGACCCACACTCCCCCGTTTCTTAGTTATTGTACTTGTTACACTAATTGAGGAGGAGAGAAGCGCCGTCGACCGCGGCGCTCCATGAACCTTGTAATTGTATTATACACACTTACAAAACCCTGTCAATCCCCCATGAGAGAAAGAAAACGATGGGAATTCCAAATTATCTGGAACCGATTCCCGTGATCAAATGAGCTGTCCCGCATTCCATCGCAAGAAACAGGACTCTGCTACCGCTCTTCATGTCGCAGCCCCCTCTTCTTACCCCCCTCCCTTCCGACTTGACAGTTTTTAGTTATTGTCTATACTACACTTAGTAAGTTCACAAGGAGAAACAGGACAGGGATACAACGGACGACCAAGCGGGCGCCATGATCCGGTAAGAATATTCTTTGCGCCGGTATCCGCGCACTGCAAGGCACGACCCCATACTCCCCTCGATGCTTCGGCATCGCCTTCTTTTTCCCTACTTAGTGTACTTACTACAATAATATGTCCCTTGAAAACCTGAATATGAAAGGAATAGCCATGAACAGCCACCTCACCCTCGGCGTCATCATCGGACGCTTTCAGGTGCCCGACCTTCACGAAGGGCACCGACACATCATCGACACGGCCGCGCGGCGGTCCGATATCCTGCTCATCCTCATCGGCTCACGGAAAGGATTCCCGACCGATCGCAATCCCCTCCCCTACCGGATACGGGAAGCGATGCTCCGGGATGCCTACCCGGACGCCGTCATCCGGGAACTCCCGGACCACCCTTCGAACGATTCCTGGTCGGAAACCGTCGACCGGATCATCGCCGAAACGGCTCCGGACGCGGAAGCGGCACTGTACGGGTCGCGCGACAGCTTCGTCGGTTCGTATTCCGGCAAGCATCCGATCATCGTGATACCGCAACTCGGTCACTACTCGGGAACCGAACTCCGGAACGATGCCGGGAAAACGGTCCGTACAAGTACGGACTTCCGGGCCGGGCTCATCCATGCCCAGCACGTCCGCGAGCCGATTTCCTACCAGACCGTCGACATCGCCGTCGTCCGGCACGGGGATCAGGCCGTCCTGCTCGGGAAGAAACCCGTAAGCGAAGGTCTCTGGTTCATCGGCGGATTCGTCGACCCGAAGGACCGGTCGCTCGAACAGGCGGCGTTGCGCGAGCTCTCGGAAGAAGCCGGGAAGCTCAACACGCACGAACTGCACTACCTCGGCTCGTACCGCATGAACGATTTCCGATACCGTGGGGAGTCCGATCTGATCATGACCGCGCTGTTCGCGGCCTACCATCTCTCCGGAAACCCGTGCGCCAACGACGATATCGAAGCGGTCGAGTGGGTCCCCTTCCGGAAACTCGCCGACCGGGTCGATCCGGAACACCGCATCCTCGCCGAGCGGGTCGTGCAATTCATCGAGAACGGCCGCTGACCGGCCACATCACACGAAAGGAGTACGCCATGAAAAACCGCAACATCATCCTCAAGACCGACAGTTACAAGCCATCGCACTGGAAGCAGTA
>CAYVDI010000013.1:0-23138 GCA_964450795.1 uncultured Bdellovibrionales bacterium | reverse complement strand
GTGCGGATATTCTTTATGCCGAGCGTCTTTATCTGGCTCTCCATCGCCTCAAGAGCCGATGGGAGCACGTCGATGGCGATCACTTCCCCGTCATCGCCAACCGCCCGGGAAAACTCTATGGAAAAGTACCCGGCACCGCAACCGAAATCCGCGACGATACCGCGAGGAGCGATTGGGAGTGATCGGACGACCGTCTTCGGATCCACGAATGTCGATGGAACCATACTGATTGATTTTATGTCGTATCATCGGGACTGTTGCTCGAATCCCGTAAATATTGTACAACAGTTGAAGGCAAAGCGCCAACAGGAAAGGTGGCCGAGTGGTTGAAGGCACCGCTCTCGAAAAGCGGCATACCCGAAAGGGTATCGAGAGTTCGAATCTCTCCCTTTCCGCAACAGATTTTTCCTTTACACGAGCCGGTTATCGTGGTAGTCTCGGTTCAGGTAACCGCGTGTCTGTGGGAGATATTTTTTCGTCGCAGTTTCTTTTTTTTCTCTCGACGGGAGCGGCGGCGCTCGGAATCGTCCTGTTTTTCGTGTTCCTCCTCCTCTTTTTCCAGGTTCGCCGGATAAAAAAGGATCTTTCCTCCCTTTTCTCCGGGAAAAAGGCCGCTGATCTGGAATCGGTCATCCTGAAGCAGAAGGAATCGATCGACGAACTCGACCGGGAAGTGCAGGAACTCTACGATGTCGCCGAACGGCTCTATCTCCTCGGGCAGGAAAGCCTTCACAAATCGGAAATCCTCCGCTTCAACCCGTTCAAGGAAGTCGGCGGGAATCACAGTTTCACCGTCGCGCTCCTGAACGGAAAGAATACCGGCTTCGTCCTTTCCTCGCTTCACACGCGGGAAGGAACACGGGTATATGCGAAGCCTGTCGTAAGCGGAGCGGAGCACAAGGAGTACCCCTTCACCACCGAGGAGAAACAGGTCATCGCCACCGCATCCAAGAAGCATTCCGAGGCATTCACGAAAAAACCAGCCAACCAGTAACGGCAACATCATGACAGAAGTCACAGAATCAAAACCGGTTTCCATTCCGGCGATCGTAAGCGTGAAGGAGCTGGCCGAATTCCTCGGACTCCCCGTCTCGCGTGTCATCACCGAACTCATGAAGAACGGGATCCTCGCGACCATAAACGAGGAGATCGATTTCGATACCGCGAGCATCATCGCGTCGGATCTCGGATTCGAAGCATCCCTCCTTACGGAAAAGGGGTCCGGCGAAAAGCCGCTCGACCTCGAAGGCCTTCTCGCGCTCTGCGAGGAGGAGATCCATTCCGGGAAAAAACTCGAGTTGCGGGCTCCGATCGTGACCATTCTCGGGCATGTCGACCACGGAAAGACGACTTTGCTCGACACCATCCGCAAGGCGAGCGTCGCGTCCGGCGAGGCGGGCGGCATCACCCAGCACCTCGGCGCATACCAGGTAAAGAGGCGGGGAAAATACATCACGTTCATCGATACGCCCGGTCACGAGGCGTTCGCGGCGATGCGCAAGCGCGGTGTCTCGTTCGCCGATATCGCCATCCTGGTCGTCGCCGCGGATGACGGCGTCCAACCTCAGACCAAGGAAGTCATCTCCTATCTCAAGGAACGGGAATTCCCCGTCATCGTGGCCATAAACAAGATCGACAAGGGAGACGCGAACCCGGCAAAAATAAAGCAGGAGCTCGCCGAAAACGACATCCTCATCGAGGAATGGGGCGGAAAGATCCTCTGTTCCGAGATCAGCGCGAAACAGAATATCGGCATCGACAAACTCCTGGAAAACATCCTTCTCGTCGCGGAAGTCGAGGAATATGCCGCCGACCCGAAACGCGACGGCTTCGCCATCGTTCTCGAATCCCACCTCGATCCGCAGAAAGGTCCCGTTGCGACCACGCTCGTCCGGACCGGGACACTCAAAGTCGGACAGGACATCGTTTCCGGCTCCGCCTTCGGGCGCATCCGCCGCATGGA
The DNA here is from genome assembly GCA_964450795.1 of uncultured Bdellovibrionales bacterium. Classification (GTDB taxonomy): domain Bacteria; phylum Patescibacteriota; class Minisyncoccia; order Moranbacterales; family UBA1568; genus JAGOTT01. The sequence goes on along the minus strand of CAYVDI010000013.1, from coordinate 21,175 downwards.
GGACTACACCGGAAAAAGTATCGAGACCGCCGGCCCGTCCGTTCCGGCGACGATATACGGATTCCATGATGCTCCGCAGGTGAATGATGTCGTTTCCGTCGAAAGCGGGAAAATCGCCGCACGGGCACGGTCACGACAAGTGGTCGCCCACGGGAAAATCGCCGGTTCCAACGCCGAAGACGCGGAAAGCGACCAGAAGAAACTCTGCTACGTGCTCAAGGCGGACGTCCAGGGATCGCTCGAGGCCATCGGACAGATCCTCTCTTCCATACAGTCCGACGAGGCTGCATTCGAGGAGATCGCATCCGGGGTCGGCGCCATCACCGAATCCGACATACGTCTCGCGGAAAGCGCCGGAGCCATGATATTCGGCTTCAATGTCGAACCGACATCGGTCGCGAAGCGGATCGCCGAGAAGAGCGGGGTGCCGATCGAAACCTTCAATATCATCTACAAACTCGTCGACCGCGCGAAGGAGCGTCTCTCCGACCTCCTCCCGCCGGAAATCATCCGGACGGATTACGGCCGCCTTTCGGTTCTCGCCGTCTTCAAGACCGGAAAGAGGGATCAGATCCTCGGCGGTCGCGTCGCCGAAGGGAAAATGATCAAGGGATCGCTCTTCGAGGTGAAGCGTGGCGGAGAGATCGTCGGACAGGGAAAGATGGGGAATCTTCAGCAGAACAAGGAAAACGCCGAGGAGGTCGGTCAGGGAAACGAATGCGGCCTCGTCTTCGAGGGAAACGTGAAGGTGGAGGTCGGCGATATTCTCGTCGCCTACAGGGAAGAATCGAAAAAGAGAACCTTGTAAGGATTCCGTCCGGCGATCAGACACCGCTTCGGACTACCCGCGACTGGTTTCATGTTGAGATTCTCACATCGAAAAACCGATGAAATACCCGATTCCATCCCCCGTTACGGAAACGCTTGAAAGGCTCACGGAAGCCGGTTTTGAGGCGTACATCGTCGGCGGGTGCGTCCGCGATCTCATCCTTTCCCGCGAACCGAACGATTGGGATATAACGACGAACGCGAGGCCCGATGAGATACTCTCGCTTTTCCCGGACAGTTTTTATGAGAACGACTTCGGAACGGTCGGCGTCAAGACAAGACCGTTTCTCCCATCCGGGAAAGAGGACCGGGAACACGATATCATCGAAGTGACGACCTACCGGACGGAATCCGCTTATTCGGACAATCGCCGTCCCGACACCATATCGTTCGTTTCGACGCTCGCCGAAGATCTCGCCCGTCGGGACTTCACCATGAATGCGCTCGCGCTGGACGGAAACCAGACGCTCATCGACCTGCACGGTGGTGAGCTCGATCTTCACGAGAAAATCATCCGGACCGTCGGGAACCCGGAGGAACGTTTCGGCGAGGACGCCCTCCGGATGATGCGCGCGGTCCGTTTCTTCTCGGAATTGTCCGATAATGGGAAATCCACCGGAACCGACGCCCGCTGGCGGATCGAGAAATCGACGCTTGTGGCCATAGGAAAACACGCGGACTCCATCCGGAACGTTTCATGGGAACGCATCCGGGACGAATTCTCACGCATCATCCTCTCGGGAGATCCGGCGGGCGGCATCGAACTCCTTCGGGAGACGGGCCTGCTCCGACACATCCTTCCGGAGCTTGAGGAAGGCGTCGGCGTCGCACAGAACCTCCACCACATCTACACCGTCTGGGAGCATAATCTCCGAGCGCTCGCGACCTGCCCTTCGCCGAAACTCGAGGTACGACTCGCCACGCTTCTCCACGATGTCGCGAAACCACGGACGAAACGGGGTACCGGGAGCCATGCCACGTTCTATAACCACGATCACGTCGGCGCGCGCATGACAAGATCCATCCTGACCCGTCTTCGCTATCCGAAAAACGTGATCGAGAAGGCGACGCTTCTCGTCGACAACCATCTCTTCTACTACAATGTCGGCGAAGTGACGGAAGCTTCGGTCCGTCGGCTCATCCGACGCGTCGGTCTTGAAAACATGGACGACTTGATGGCGGTTCGGATAGGTGATAGACTGGGTTCCGGTGTTCCGAAAGCCAAACCCTACAAGCTCAGGCACCTCGAGTACGTGATCGAAAAGGTATCGAATGACCCCGTTTCCGCCAAAATGCTGGCCATCCGTGGAAACGATCTCATGGAGAACCTCGACATGCCTCCGGGACCGAAAATCGGCGCCATCCTCGATGTCCTCCTCTCTGAGGTTATCGAGGACCCGAAACGAAACACCCGGGAATATCTCATGAACCGGGCAAAAGAGCTCTCCTGGGAAGAAATCGATTCCCTGCGAAAATCAGCCAAGGAGGCGATAGAGGAGAAACGGGAGCTGGACGATCGGAGCACGAAGCGGCGACACCGGGTCGAGTGAGGCGAATCAGGAGAACATCAGTGAAAACGATCATCGGATATCGGAGTGTGGTATAGTGGTATTACGCACGCTTCGGGTGCGTGTAACCCGGGTTCGATTCCCGGCACTCCGACAAGTGAAACGCGAGAGAGGGAAGCAAGCCAACTGCTTGGCTTGCGGCGGGATGAGAAGGGATTCCCAACACTCCGACAAGTGAAGCCCCGAGAGGGGCTTTTCTCAAAACTATGAAGATTCTCGTCAAACAATCGTCAGAAAACCCCGTCACCCTGCTCCGAAGGATCGGGTACGTCTTTCAGCGACGGGACGGGGAGGAAACGAGTTTCGTCAGGACATTCGGACGATCGGACTTCCCGCGGTTCCACTGTTACACGAAACAGGAGAATGATGGTCTATTGATCAGCATACATCTTGACCGGAAACGTGAGACATACGGAACGTCAACCCGACATCACGGAGAGTACGATGACGAAGGGCCTCTTTCCGAAGAAGTAAGAAGAATCATGTCTTCGCTCGGATCGGAAGCCCACATGCTCCCATAACGGACACGCATGCCGAGGTGGCGAAACGGTAGACGCACTAGCTTTAGGCGCTAGCGGGAGCGATCCCATGAGAGTTCAAGTCTCTCCCTCGGCACAATACGAACAAAAAAACCCGGAAGCTTCCGGGTTTTTTGTTCCTCCGTAGAGAGATATCATCACTGATCCCTTCTGGAAAGGATGACCTCGTCGGTCCGGGGTTCGGCAGGAATGAGTGCGAAGACGAATCCTACCGTAAAGAGGATGAGCGCCATGCTGACGGTGATCCTGAACGCGAAGAGAACCGACGCCGGGAGATACGTCGAGATGGCGGCAAGGAATTTCTTCGGACCCTGTGCGATTTCCTCTTCCTCGACAACATCGATCTGAACCGACTTGGAAACACGGATTTCCGACGATCCGAGCGTATCTATCCCCCAGATATCCCGGAGCGCCTGCCGTTTATCATCCGGTTGGGCAAGAGTCGCGCGGAACGAGACGTTATAGGTTTCGCCGGCGACCTTCGGCGTCGACGGAACATAGTCGATGGAGAGAGGAACACTCTCCAAAACATTGGCATCATCCACCATCCATGTTCTTCGGGAAACATCATCTGCGGTTCCGAAGATTCCATCCGGACCGAGATCCGCGGATACGAATTTCGCCGGACCAGGGAGGAATCTCGCCTTCAGTTTGACATCCCCGGCCCCGTAGGTCTCAAATGTCGTGTCACTATACTCATCAAAGGTGGTCCCGTTCGTATCCGTCTGTGTCCCGATAAATCTCGGCCATATCGCGGGATCATCAGACTCGATAACAACCTCCGGTTCGACGATCTGGAACGTCCGTGCCAAAGTGACGGATTTTCCGGTTGTCGTATCGACCGCGGCGGCTTTGATAGTATAAGTCTCGCCGGGATTCCCCGCTACCGCAAAAAAGATACCGTTGCCGCATGCCGCCGAGACATTCGGGGAACAGGTTATCGGGGAACCGTTCAGTGTCCATTGGAAATTTGAGAGTCCGGCCTCATTGGCGAATTTCAATCCGATGATCTCATTCTTCATGACCCGGCAGGCGATCCGGTTCAGGTTCTGCATCGCATCCGCAGCTGTCGCGGGATTCGCGATGAACGGATCATTACAGATGGATGCATCGTATGCGACTTTGTATGTTCCGCCGAGAAGCGCCGCGGTCGTCGAATACGGTATGATCTTATTCGTCGTGTTCGAGACCCGGACGATCACGTCACTCGTCCCCTTCCGTGATACGCCTGAGGCGAAATTTTCCGTCACCGTCGGAGCGATCTTGATATAAAGCGGATCGACGCCATTAAGCCCAAGAGGCACCAGGAATGACGACTGCATGTTAAGAGCGATGGAAATCGACCTCAGGCCGTTTCCGGTCGAACTCGGGAGAAGGCCGGCGGATTTCAATGAGGCGGTGATATCTTGCCACCCGGCGGTCATATTATCACTGATGGACACCTTCCAATCATAGGAAAGTTCGGACGGTGCCTTCGCCGAATTTGATGCGGCGACATTCGCCGTGATGATATCCCCGCCTTTTTCATCGGTACTATCGTTCGTGGGATTTTCCGGCGTCGCACTCACTTCCAGCTCGAGTTTTTTCGCCTGACCACCCTCGAGCGGATCAACGAGGTTGTCCTTGACGCAGTCATTCACATCCTTCGTGGTGGTCGGGATATAAACATTGTATCCTTTTATCATGGTGTTGTAGCCACCCGCAACACCGGGATCGCATTTGTTCTTCGAGAACGCCCACATGACCATGTTCGACGAGTCATCATGCTTCGTCAGCGACATGGCCATGCCTTCCACTCCGACGCCGACCATATCCCCCGACTGATAATTCCAAGTGAAAGAGTCGACTCCGAGTCCAATCACATTTGGTTCATCCTTGTTGCCATTGTCAGCGGTATCAGCATCCTTCGGATCCGTTCCCCAAAACTTTTCCTCCTTGTTCGTGAAGCTTCCGTCCCCAGTGGTTCCATTCCCATTGGTGCTCGGGAAAATATGCTGGCAGGTCGGAACCGGGTTCCCCGCATTGCAGAATCCGAGAGCCTTCCCGACACCGGCCGCAAACGGCTCCTGGTCATCCGGTCCGATGCATCGGGGAGTGCCACTCTTGCAGGAAGCGGCACCGCCGGAGCATGACGGTATTCCGGAAACATAGTATTCTCCGGATCCGGAACTTGAAAAAGAATCACCGGAACAGTCTCCGAAAAGACACGTCATGGATCCCGGATCAACGTTCGATGTTTCGGAGATGCATACCGGTCGTTCTCCCTTGCTTTGATCGCAGTTCAAAAACGTTCCACCGTTTTTTGAAAGCTCATAGACCGTCCCGCTCGCGGCATCGTATATGTAGCACCAGTCCGGTTTCCCTGTCTCAAACGACCCGCCGAAGCGATCCGTCGCGCTGAATCCGTCGCTATCGTCATCCGATCCGGCCGGGACATATGAGGCGGTCGCGTTGTCATATCCGCCCTGCGCGATGATTCTCGCGGCACGAACCTTCCAGTCGTTCTCCGAAATTTCTCCATCCTGATCATCATCACAATCCGTCTTATGATCTCCTGCCGGTTTGTTATCTATATCGCAGACCTTCCCGTTTCTATCCCGCTGCCTCAAAAACCACGTGTAGTAAAGTTGCTCCGGGGGATTCGAAAAGTAGATCGGGAAGGCTCTCGCGGTGATCTTCTCACCGACTTTCGGGTCGGATGGACTGAAGAAAAGCGAGACTTCCGGAACGGTCCTTTTATTGTTCGACACATTGAAATCCTCTCCGGCATTCTGTGCCGCCTGTGTGTTTATGTGATATCGCTTCTCAAGGTCGGATGCGACCTGGTTCGCGGATGGAATATGCACTGCTAGCGCGGGCATCGCAGGGAAAATAACCATCTCGAGAACAAGAATGGCGGAGGATATCCTTCCGAGAGCCTTCCTATGTTTCATAAGACTGTTCATAACGATATTCGTTACATTTTTGATTTACCGGACAACAAGGATGCAAGCGTCGAAAAGGACGACGATAAGCCATGACGTCACCCATGAATACCATACGGATCTCGTATAGAAAGCCACGAACCCGGCAAAGGGTGCCGCGATCAGCATCGGGAGTTCCTGCCATGTCATGCCCCCCAAAAGAGCCACGGAAGCTACGCTTATGATAACTTGGGCGAGTACCGCGGAAATCCCATATTCCCGGAGCCACAGAAGCTGTACGAACCCGCGGAAGAACACCTCGAAAAGGAAGGTGATGGAGCCGACGAGCACCGTTTCGTAAAGAAGAAAAATGGGAAACGAGTCTCTTGCAAGCGGCGGAATAAGATATGACTCCCCGACCGAAAAGTATCGGATGAAAAGATAGGAGAGAACGAGCGCGGTGATGGTCACGAGCGGGACGGAAAGCCACCCGTATGACCGCTCGCTTCGACGGAAACCGAGCGCTCCCAACGGTTCCTTAAGGATCATCTTCGTAAAGAGGATCGGAACAACCAGGAAGAATACCATGCCCGAAACGATCGACTGGACGTTGTCGTTCAGTTTCTCATCGAACGGGAACAAATAAAAGGAAAGGACAATGAAAAGACCCATGAGACCCGTGACGACGAACCGCCTTTTCGGCGAAAGAAACGCGAGTGATTGCATATGTTTTACGCGACGTTTTTATCCGATTCCATCATACCACCTTTTCCGCCTTATGGGGATTCTATTTTTTCCTTCGTTCATCCGGGCGGATCATTCCCATGACGACCGCACCGATCGTCTGAAACGGGAGCAATCCGAACACCGGGAGCGATTCGGCGAGGGATGCGACGAAAAGCGCCAGAAGCTTCTTTACCGCCATTTTCGTGATACCGACCTCCCCTGAAAGTTTCCGCTTCAGCACCTCGAAGAAAACGAGTATTCCGATGACGGTGTCGAACATGAAGGTGATCACTTCGTTGATCCCCGGGAAGTACGCCGTGGCGAAATCAAGGATATCGTTCAGTGCGGAAACGACGATGACGAAGATAGGAATGATTCCCATAGATATTTGTCAGCAAAATCCCGACCAGATAAAACCCAGGATTCGCGTTCTCACCGCGCCCTACTGTTTCTCGTCGAACTCCTTCTTCGCCGCCTCGATCTCGAGGAGCTGACGCGGATCGGACGTGATGATCTGGTCTTCGCTGTACGAGGCGATGACCTTTATGGCGACGTGTTTCGTCCCTGCGAAGAAAATCCCTTCACCGACGTTGCTCTCGAGAAGGAGGAACTTCTCGTGATCCGTCAGATAGAAGGTCTCGGCGATGAGGTCGACCGACGCGGGCGACTGCTTGAGAAGCAGCTGCATCGAGGAGTTCGTCACGATCGGCTTCCCGTACCGCGACGCCATGAAGTCGGCGATGTCCTGCGTGATGGTCGTGAGTCCCGTGTAGTATTTGCGGCACCGCTTCGCGATCCCGAACATGAACGCCGCCGCATCCTCGTTCTGCATCATGATCCACGCCTCGTCGACGACGACCATCCGTTTCTTCATCGCCGTCCGCATCTCGTTCCAGATGTATTGGAGCACCACGTACATCGCGATCGGGCGGAGCTCGTTCTCAAGATCGCGGATATTGAAGACGACGAGCTGCTTGTCCATCGAGATGTTCGTCTGATTGTTGAGGAATCCGCCGAATACGCCCTCAGTATAGCGCTCGAGCCGTGCCGCGAGCGACTCCGCCCCCTCGAGGTTCTGAAGCACCGCATACAGATCCGCCATCGTCGGATACGAGGTCGCGGTCAGCGTCGAGAAATTCGTGAGTTCGGTGATGTCGCGGATAGCATATGTCTCGCGAATGGCACGGTCGAGGATGGAGTCCTCCTCCGGGGTCACCGACCCAAGCATGAGATGGAGGAGACCAATCAGGTTCGCGATGTGGCTCCGGAACACCCCGTCCCCCTCGTCGTCGTCCGTCTTCGCGATCTTCGGGAGATCGAACGGATTGAGGTGCGCCTCGGAGTTGAGCGCGATGTTCATGAACGTACCGCCGACCGTCTCACAGAGATGCTTGTATTCGTTTTCCGGATCGATGATGATGACCGCCGTTCCCATCATCATGGCGCGGAGCACCTCGAGCTTTATGGTATAGCTTTTTCCGGCGCCGGACTTCGCGAAGACCACCATATTAGCGTTCTCCATCTTGAACCTGTCGAAAAGCACGAGTGAATTGTTGTGCCGGTTGATACCATACAGCACACCCTCGTTGCTCGAAAGATCCGACGAAACGAACGGGAAGGTCGTCGAAAGCGGCGAAGTATTGAGGTTGTTCGCGATATCGAGCGCATCCATCGCCAAGGGTCGCGTCGCGATGAATCCCTGATCCATCCGGAGCACTGCCGGCTTCGTGAAGACAAGCTGGGCCTCGAGAAGGGCTTCTATCGACTGCGAAAGCTCGTTGAGGGACTTCTCGTCCTTCGCATAGATCGTCATGTAGAGCCCGAAACGGAAGAACTTCTCCGTCCCCTGCTGGAGCTTGTCGCGAAGCTCCTCTATGTTCTGCAGAGCCGATTCGAGTACGGGGTCGCGGATCTTCCCCTCCTCGGCCTCGATCGAGATCTGCGATTGCACCTGCGTCGCCGCCCGACGGAGATCCTGGACGATATCGCGCGTGTCGATCGGATGAACGAAGAACGCGATATCCATCGGCGCATCGAGATTGACGATCGGCGAGAACCAGTTCGTCCCGAGATATTTCGGATACGCGACGATGAAGTGGGTCCGCGAGGCGACCTCGCCGATCTGGATCACGTTCGGAGTAAGGCGGATCGCCGGAGGCGCGATAAGGTCCTTCAGGGTCGCGATACCCTTCTCGTACAACATCTCGCTCTCCGAAACACCGGAAGACCTTTTGACAGGCTCCGCGGCCGGACGGGAAGACTCCGTCATCCTCGCGGACCCGATCATCTGCGGATCCAACGAAAAGGACTGGAATTGCGGAACAGCGAACCCGGAAGGCCCCGAAACATTTTCAGTGCTCGGTCCAGAGGAAGCAACAGGGCTCGGAGCGACATACGGTCGATCCTGCCGAGCAGGAGGAATCGGATCCGGTTTCGGTTCCGGAACCGGCTCAGGCGAGTACGTCGGAAGAGGTTTCGGATCTTCAGCGGGAGCAGGGTTCACTTCCGGTTTCGGCGCCGACGGATACGGAGCATCTGCCGCATGCGTCTGGCTTTCCCCGTATGACACCGCCTGCTTCGGCGAAGCGATCGGGGTCGGTTCCACGGTCGATGCGTACAGAAGACCCGAGGAATGCGTCCCGCGTTCCTCTGGCGCCACGGAAGGCGGCGGCGTTGCCGGACGAGCGGGTTCCATCGCCCGCATCGGGAGCTGTTGCCCCTTCTTTTTCCCGAAACCAAGCCAGCCGAAAAGCGACTTCTTCTTGTTCAGGTCCTCCTTGAAGATGATCCGATCAGGCATAGGAATCAGCGATTTTTTATTTCCATCTGGTCGACATTCCGTACCACGGTCGTAGTGAAGAGCGACGGATTGTACGTATTGTAGAGCAGCTCGATGACTTCCTCGGTGTTCAGCATCGTCGTCCGGACCCCGGTCCCCGAAAGCGCCGCGGACACCTGTTCCACGCGCTGGATAAGCTGGCTCTTGTACGTCTCGAACAGCTCCCCGCGGGCGCTCATGTGCTCCGAAGGACGGAACATGCCGGCAAGCTTTCCGAACAGTCCGCCGGACGATGTTTCGGAAGGGGCGAACGGGACGACGACATAGAAGAATTTCGACATGATGTTCGAAACCTCGGTGAGGTTCTTCACGAAGTTCCGATACTCGGAAATCTGGAATTTCAGAAGTTCGTTCTCCTGTTTCTTTTCCTCTTCCTGAAGTTTCTCGAGATACGGTTCGATACGGAACCGGCGCGAATGCACGATGATCTGCAACGGGAAGTCGAGCGAATTCAGGAAATTCTGGTACTGCGCGATGATCGCGTCCTGCTCCTCGCTCGACTTCAGGTCGAAGTTCACCGAGGACGCGAGCAAAATTCCCCGGAGCGCCCCGGATTTGAGCACCAACACCCCGTCACGAACCTCCTCGACATCCACGTATTTCTGCGTGGACGCGGATCCGGACGAGACCTTCTTTTTTTTATTGAGAAATTCCACGGATTCGATCTATCTTGTTATCTCTGATCCACCATCTGCGCGACACGCCGTATCTCCTCGATAGTCGCCGGTTTCCGCTCAGGAGCGATATCGGACGACGGTTTCCTGGCAACCGGGGTTCTTGGTATTCCTCCGACCGGGCGATCCCACATCATCAATTTCGGCCGAAAAAGAAAAAAGATGGCCGAGAGCAGATAATTGATGAATGGTTGTCCGTTCGGACGGTAGAACGCGAGCGCGAGGAACAGGAACACGACCGGAACGGCGACGACAAACGTGATCGCTCCGTCCAGGAAAACGAACAGGAGAAGGACCGCCGCACCCATGGCGATCATCCAAAGCAGCTGCCTCCAGGTCAAAGGACCCGCGATCTTGTCCTCGACATCGATGAATTGTGGAACATTGAACATCATAGCACACTACTCATACCGCAAATCAACGATCCTTCCCATGTCATCGTCATTCGTTTTTCCATGAAGGCTCACCGGACGGATCTGAAACGGGCTCATTTTCGGAGGGGTCGGTTTCTGCGGTTGCGGGGGAACGGGAGCGGTTGAAGCCGAAGGAACTGCCGAAGACGAGGCCTGCGGCGCCGCGGGACTCCGGAAGAACGCCTGCCCGGACGGAAGCGTCCCTCCGGCCGGATGATTGATCGAGAGCTCCCCCTCTCCGGAATGCTCCGCTTGGAACGAGTGATTCGATGAAAAGGAGAAGTTTCCTCCTTCCGAAATGCCCGATGGAGACGTCGCCGCTCCGGAAGCCCCCTGCTTCGTGACATCCGGAGAAACCGATGGCTTGGAAGCCGACGGTTTCGATTCCAGACTCGTGAAATGCATTCCTTTCCCGATACGGAGTCCGCCGGATTCGCCGATCGGAGCCACCGAACCCTGTTGCGCACCCTGTGACGCCGGACGTATGACGAAAGCGGACGACGGCGTATCCTGACGTTTCGGAGCCAGAGGCGGTGTCGGAGCAATCGGTGCGACAGGCGCAGGTGGAATGTTCGGTTTTGCCGAAAGGATCGGAGCCGGCTTCTGCTCAGCAACCGAAAACGACGGGAAAACGATTTCCATCCTTTGAAGGTCGATATCGAGCGGAACGTTCTCCTCGACGGAACGCAGAATGAAATTGAGCCGTTCGCGTTCCTCGGAAGTGATATTCTTCGCATTCGGGGAGTTGAAAAGGAACTTCGCCCGAAGGACTGGGTCGTGATACCCGACCCCGAGCTCGTCACGGTATACCTTGAGCCAGTTGACGAGACTCCCCCGGACCGGTTCCGGGTTGCCCTTGAGCGTCAGTCGCGAAGCAGTGATCGCCTGTTCTCCGAGCCGCGCATATTTCCCCAAAGCCGCAAGGAGTGGAAGCTTCGCACGCGTCGCCTCGACCACCTGTTCCCGCTCGATTTCCTCCTCGCTCTTCTCGAACAGCCACGGCTTCAGTTTTGTAGCTTTTTCTTGCGCCTCCTTCTCTCCTATGACCGGAGGTTTTTTCTTTCCTTCCCACTCTTTCTGCAAGGCGATCGAATCCGTAAAATGTTCCGGGAATCTCAGAAAAAATCGTTTGTTTATCTCATACGCGATCCCAAACGCCGTTCCTTCATCGATTCCTGCCTTCGTCGCGATATCGGATGGATAATCGCCAAGCTTCATGTCCCCGACGAAAATCGTCCCAAGCGGACCGGATACCGCCGATATCTTTTCCGCCGGAAGATCATACAGAAAGCACGCTTCCTCGCACAAAACATCATCAGCCATGAAAGCCTGATAGATCGGCTGCGGGAGTGTCTTGAGTTTTTCCAAAAATTCCGCTGGCATATGTTCACTTATACCCAAATATCATCCAAAACTATACGAGGTGCTGTGTTCGGCGATCATTCCCAAGCACTCGTTCAATTTCTTTAGCATCCGCGTCTCCAGAAGCGGCCCGACTCTTAATCTCCTTGACGAAGGCATCCGCAGCAGCCTTGTCCTCGTCCAGAAGCGTTGTCACCGTATTGACAACCTGTCCAGTTGGCGTCGAACGGATGATCTCGTCAACATAATCACCACGAGTAGCCGGGTCCTTGAGATTCGCCTTAAGCGTGGTCGCATTCGCCCTCTTGAATATTCGCCCTCGCGTTGCGACATGATCGGGATTATTACCCATTATCGTTCCATGGACCTTCCCTGTGGCCGAGAGATACGCCTGATGTGACACCGCCCGAGCCTTCTGCTGTTCGTCCGTAAGAGTCCCACCTCGTGACGTAATCCTTAGATATTCTTTTTCCATCTCCTTGATGCCTTCGTCTATAGCCGTAACGAAAGCAGCGGCCTTGCTTGGATCCTTCTTTTTCATCGTTTCAAGCATCTCCTGATCAACTTTTCCAGTCTTGACCGCGGCGGCAGCCAAATTCTGCAAAGCCGTCGACGACTGCTGGTCAAGCTTGATCTTGCCTTCACTGAGCGCCTTCTCCCGAGCAACTTCGTCACGATATACGAGATCAGCTCGATGTGTGGCAAGCGCTTCATTATTCTCCTTTCGCGCGGCATTTTCGACGTTTCCGATATCCTTGTATTTCTCGTCGATGAACTGCTTGTGCTCATCTTTGACATCGTCGGCTGTTTCTTCTCTCTTGCCCTGCTGGTTGGCGACCGCGGCAAGCCACGCGCGATTTCCGGACCTGTACGCCTCTTCCGCTTGGTTCTGAAGTTCTGTGCGCGAAGTCCGATCATTGATCCGATGATTCGCCGCCTCATTTGCAATCTCCCTTTTCTGAGCCTCTTCTGCGGCCGATGCGGCATTGCGCGCACCCCTCGTTTCCAGCCTCGTTCCTACTCGCCGTGAATCAAGCTCATCCTTTTTAAGATTGAACTTCTGCCCAAGCCGTGTACCGATATTTGTCGCCGCATACTTCTCGTCACTCCGCTTCTTCATCTCGCCACGGAATGAATCATAACGACGCCTCATTGCCGCGGCACCGGTGACAAACAGCGATGTCTTCATCGCCCACTTTCTCGCCGTAGCCGCCCCCTCGATACCAAAGTACTGTCCAACGCCTAAAGAAAGCCAAACAAGCGTGATAGGGATGGCAATAATAGATGCCGCAGCAATCATTCTTCGAGAGTCATCGAAAGCACCGAGGCTTTGTGTGGCCTTGTTAATCTGATCCTTTATGCCACCTTGTCCGCCGATATTTATCGCCTCCATTATCTTCACTGAGACAAGAAGCATGAGCATTACCGCCGGACCGTAAAAGGCGTTCTTCAAAAGCTTATCCCACCATGTAGACGCCGCTCGCCGGAAACCAGGAATGACCAATCCAGCAAAACCAACCGCGGAAAAGATAATCAGGATAAGCAAAACAACATTTCTAACAACAAGAGTCATCGCAAGCGTAAGGATCGACGTCATGAAAATAAACATGAACACTATCGCGATAATAAGGTTCATGGTAATAGTCGAACCTTTAAAAAGATGATCTGCCAGTGTTGTTTTTGGAACAAGAATGTCTTTTATTTGTGATGCGGAAAGTGATACCTCAACGATATTCTTCGCGGATTTGTCGGCCTGGTTAGCAAACATGCTATCGATGAAAAAATACATCGGCACATTTGCGGCATCGACGATGAATCGCGCTATCGGGAAGCTGAAATTGACGAGGAGCGCCATAAGGAGGAGCTTCCCGAGCGTCTTCTTGTAGTTAAATGAGTCTATCTGGAATATCGTCGCGAAAGCGATGAAGAGAAGCGTGAGAATGAAAAAGAGATTGAAAAAGTCACGCACCATCTGCCAGAGAGTATATATGACCGGGAGATCAAACATCGCCTTGACTGCTACCGGATTGACAGATGTTTCAAGGCTTGAAGTTGCAGCACTCAATAACCAACCGAGAACCGTCAAAATAGCATACAGAAAAGTGTTTATGGCGAGTAGAAACGGCGAAAAAATAAGATTCACCCCTTTGCTTATGAGGTCTCCAACCGCTGACGATGTCTCACCATCGGCAAATACGAGCATCGGCGCAAAAGCTCCCAACAGAAGGAAGACGGAAAGGCCGAGAGTGATAAATCTGTATTTTGTTTTTCGTTTTTCCAGAAACATATTGCGAGGTGAAGCCGAGATCAGCTCACACGTTTAACAAAAGAATACACGGCGTCCGAAGTATGCCCCTGCTCCATTCCAAGCTTCTCATCAACTCTTGCAAATGACTTTTCAAGTTTGTAAACCAAAACGATCGAAAGTGCCTCCAGGGGAAGTAGCCCGATGAACGGAATGGCGTCAAAAACCGACGCCAAGAGAATGATCAGTCCGCGAAGCAGAAGTTTTACAACCAATCTTTTTCCTCCCGTTCCGCCGGCAAAGAGCAGCAGCAAAAGGAAAATAACCGGAGCGAAGCAAAGTGAAAGAACAAAATCCGCACCGGGAAGCCAAAAAAGGATGAGGCCAAAAAAATCCTTCAGCAGCGCAACTGAAAAAGCTGGGAAATACTGAAAAAAAGATATCTCCCTTCTTCCTTCTCGAGAGACTTCATGCTCAAGAGTAGCCTCCATAATCACAGACGATTTTCCTAGTACAGCCTACGCTAAACTATACCATAAAAAAAAGAAAAGCCCCAAAAAAGCAAGGGGCTTAAAACGAGCACACCGAATTCCCAGCGAGGGGTTTGCGCGGGCTCCTACACGAAACCTTGTATCGGAACCCAGGTGAAACCAGGACCACCGCTCAGCATCCATGGTTGCAGCAAAACAACACCCGTCGTATGAACCTTTCCAACCACGTCTTTTTCGAGTGGTTTGATGATGATAGCCATTTCCGGTCCGGTACTTTGGACCTCAACGATCGTTATCCCCAGGTTCGCTATTTCCTCCTTGAGAGGTGGGAAGTGCTTACGAGCATCAGATGAAGACGAATAGTTGACACCGATCACTTTCGTTCCTTTTTTGAAGCGGAACGTTGTTAGGCCATCGCTATCGGGGACGCCCTCTTTCTGTGAGAGATTCATCACACCGGAAATCTTGGACTCGCCATCGCCGCAACCGGCGAGAGAGAGGGCGAGGAACAGCGCGGCAAACGCCGCGAACGCGGATTTGAACAGGGTTTTCATGACATCCTCCTAGAGGAACGTGAGTGGAAAATAGGATTTTGTCCTATTAGGTACGGGATTCTTCGCTTACGCTCAGAATGTGGAGATTATTTGTTAAGGAAAAGGGAGGGCTCGCGCCCAGCCTGCTCCCCTTTCGCGGAGCCCTCCTTATTACCATAATACCGTTATTTTGTCAAATTCTTCCGAAAAAACAGAAAGCGGCGTCACCGCCGCTCTTTTATCAGTCCCTGTTTTCGCCTCCCCGTCCCCGTTTGACATTTGTCATTCGAAATTTGGCATTGTCCTAATATATGTATCCCTTGATTGCGCGGCTGTTCGAGGAGAGGACACGGCGGTCGACTTTCCCCCACCCGCGGTAGTTCATTTCGGAAACGGTGATCGTTCCGCTGCCGACGCTTTCGACGAGCGCGACGTGACCGTAATACCGGTTCTCGGTCGTCACGACGATCGCACCGCGAGCCGGAGCCTTTCCGGTTCGGTAGCCCATCGCGCGGGCATGATAGAGCCAGGTTCCGGCGTTCCCGCCCCACGGAACGAATCGTTTCTGCGCCACGTACCAGGTACAGTACCCGTACGGGAACTTGTGCCCGGCACCGGCTTTCCCCTCGAGTTTCCGTCCCACTCCGGAGAGGTCCGTGATATCTCCCGCGGAAGAAGACGATGCATACTGCCTTCGCGCGATTCCCGTCTCCGCCGGCGCCGTCCGCGGGGTCTCCTTGTATCCGTCCGGAATGATGATACTGTCACCGACCTTGATCTCCCCGTTCGCCGGAAGCCCGTTGAACGCGATGATCTTCTCCCGATCCGCCTTATATTTCGCCGATATGGAATCAATGGTTTCCCCCGCGACCACGGTGTGCGAAAGTCCCGCGACCGGCAGGATGAATATCTGATCCCCCGGCTTTATGGAATCCACGTTGTCGAGATCGTTCGCCCACAGGATGGTATTCACCGTTATGCCGTGTTTGGCGGCGATTCCGGAAACCGTATCACCCTCGACGACCGTATAGATGGACACGCCGCCTTCCTCCTCCGGGTCCTTCGCGATGGAGGCATCGGCTTGTGCCGACAGGAGCGCCCCGCTTTGGAACGCGACGGACTGATCCTCCTCGGGAGTCTTCTCGTTCAGATCGACGGCCGACGTCGACTTCGAGAGCGGCACGAGCGAGAGGTTTTCGGTCGCCGGCTGTTCCATGGCGAACCGTTTCCTCGGCTGTTCGGATGTTTCCGAGACGGTGTCGCGGAACGAGCCGAACACCGGGCTCTCCGACCCTTGTTCCTGGGTGACGTTCGTTATGGAAACCAGAAGCGCGCTCGACACCACAAGCGAAAAAGCTCCGTAATTCCGGAATGGCTCCGCGAAATGCCTCCCGAGACCCCCCTTGAAGGCGTCGAGTGCTTCGCGCTGTATCTTATGGACCGCTGTCTCGAAAACGGAATACCGGGCGGCGACTATCTCCCGGATGCGGGAGACTATCTTTCTGATACAAAGACGTTTTATAGGGAAAATCCCTTCCACGAGACGTGAGGCTGTAGGCGAGGCGCTCCCCTGAAAGAGTCTTATCGACTCTAACAAAAAAGAAGCCGCCAAACCATCGGCCTCCGCCCTAATTTTTATGCATGGAAGAGTATATGCCTTTTCCGGACCCCTGTCAACGATTTTGTCAACCGTGAACCGATATTTTCGGCTTAAAAACGGTATATTTTGTGATTTTCCGAAGACCGGAAATACGTATCGGATCGCGGGCGTGTATAATGGGAGGGAAATCCTATGAAAGACGAAACCAGCATCAGAAATCTCGCGTCACGATTCCTGGAACACCTCGAAATCGAACTCTCCCGATCTCCGAAAACGATCGAGAGCTACGACCGCGCCCTCTTGAAATTCTTTCAGTGGAGCGACGCGAGACGCCCGGAGGATATCACCCTCGAAAAGATACGCGCGTATCGGATCTGGATGAACCGGGCCGAAAACGGACGCGGCGAGACCCTAAAAAGGACCACGCAGAACCATCATATCGTCGTCCTGCGGGCTTTCCTCAAATTCCTCGCGAAGGAGGATATCGTGACCGTCCCGTCTGAAAAGATCGATATCGGAAGGACACCCGACCGGCATGTCGATTTCCTCGAGCTGGACGAGGTGGAGCGACTTCTTTCCGCCGCCGGGGGCGGTACCCTTCGCGGACTCCGCGATCGGGCCATCCTCGAACTCCTGTTCTCGGCCGGACTCCGCGTTTCGGAACTTACTTCGCTCGACCGCGATCAGGTGAACCTCAAGAAAGGCGAATTCTCGGTCCGAGGGAAAGGCTCGAAGCTCCGGGTCGTCTTCCTTTCCGACGATGCCCGTGACGCGCTCGCCCGGTATCTCGAGAAACGGGCCGACATGGATCAAGCGCTGTTCGTTTCCGTCCCGAAGAAGGATATCGGCAAGGAGCGGAAGAGCGGGAAGGGACTCCGGCTCACCGAGCGGTCCGTGCAACGCATCGTGAAACGCGCCGCCACGAAGGCCGGCATCGTGAAGGATGTCCACCCGCATACCCTGCGCCATTCCTTCGCGACCGACCTCCTTCAGAACGGGGCCGATATCCGTGCGGTCCAGGCGATGCTCGGACACTCCTCCATCACCACGACACAGATCTACACCCACGTCACGAACGAACGACTTCGCGAGATCCACGAGAAATTCCACGGGAAGAAGAGGAGCGCGAATAGCGAATCATGAATTGCGAATCATGAAAAAGCAAAATTTCAGATTCTTCATTATTCCTGACTCATAATTCAGGATTCAGGATTTTCGGAGCGGAGCGACGCCGAGCATCATCTTCTTCACACCGACTTTCTTGAAGGCGACGGAGATGATGGAACCCGCGATGGAGATGACGATGCCACCGCCGAAGTCCGGATGGGTAACGTTGTCACCGGGACGAAGATTTCCGGTTTCGAGAGGTCTGACCGGAGCGGTCTCCGTTTTTTTCGGAAGCCTCGCGACGGATGCTTGAAAATCAGAAACGTCGGAGAGTCTGCCGGAGCGGACATACGACCCCGCACGACCCTTCGGTCGCCGCATCCCGAAACTGGAGAGATACGATCGCTCCTCCTCGACCGTCTCGGCGATGAGATGCGCCGGGATTTCGGCGATGAAGCGCGACGGCGGATTCACATTCGTCGAACCGAAGATCATCCGCTGCTCGGCGGAGAGGAGATACAGTTTCTCCTTCGCGCGCGTGAGACCGACGTACATGAGCCGCCGCTCCTCTTCGAGATCCTCCTCCGAGAATGCGCTCCGCGAGTGCGGGAAGATCCCCTCCTCGAGTCCCGCGATGAAGACGATCGGGAATTCGAGTCCCTTCGCGCTGTGAAGCGTCATGAGGTGCACCGAATCCGCGCCGGTCTCGATCGAATCGGTGTCGGATGCGAGCGCGACTTCCTCGAGAAACATACGGAGCGCCTCCGAAAGCGGCCATTCATCGTATTTTTTCGCGACCCCGAAAAGCTCGCGGACATTGTCCTCGCGATCCTCCCCTTCGCTCGTCCCATCGCGAAGGGAAAGGAGATATCCTGATTCCGTCGCAAGCACTTCGAGCAGGAACGAGAATTTCATGGACGTTTTCTCCTTCACTATCTCTTTCTTGAGCGGTTCGAAAAGCTCCGCGAACGCCCGGATGATGAGTATTTTCTTTTCCGGAATCCCGCTCACATCCGCCGTCATCGACTTCGCCGCATCGAGAAGATGTTCCCCGCGATCATCCGCGTATTTCACCCACTTCGAAAGCGTCGCGTCGCCGATCGTCCGCTTCGGCTCGTTGATGATGCGGGAGAGCGCGAGCATATCCCTGGGATTCTGGAGAAGCCGCACGTACGCGACAACGTCCTTCACCTCCTTGCGCTGGTAGAACTTGAGCCCGCCGACGATGCGGTACGGGATAGACGCGCGAAGAAGCGCTTCCTCGATGGCACGCGACTGCGCGTTCGTCCGATAGAGGATCGCGAAATCCCCGAACCGACGCCCGGAGGCATGCGTATCACGGATCGTCCTCGCCACGAACGCGGCCTCCTCGAGCTCGTCGCGTGCCGCCTTCACGGTGATGAGATCGCCTTCCTTCGTTTCCGTCCAGAGCTTCTTTTCCCGCTGACTCCGGTTCCGTGCGATGACCCCGCCGGCCGCATCAAGAATGATCTGCGTCGACCGATAGTTCCGCTCGAGCATGATGACGACCGCATCCTTGTAGTCCCGCTCGAATTCGAGGATATTCTTTATGTCCGCCTGCCGCCACGCATAGATGGACTGATAGTCGTCCCCGATGACGAAGAGATTCCTATGTTTCTTCACGAGCGACGAAACAAGGAGATACTGCAGGGGGTTCGTATCCTGATACTCGTCGACCATGACGTACCGGAAGGTGTCCTGGTAACGCTCGAGTGTCTCCGGCGATTCCCGGAAAAGCTTCACCGTCAGCCGGAGCAGGTCGTCGAAATCAAGACTCCCCGTCTTCCGGAGTTCCGACTGGTACCGCTTGTATATTTTCGCGACAAGCTCCTCGTAGTAGCTCCCCGCACGGATCTCGTAATCCTCCTCGTCGAGAAAATCGTTCTTCGCGCGCGAGATCGCCTCCAGGACCGACCGCGGCTTGATCTGCTCCGGGTCCATCTCGAGTTCCTTCATCGCCGCCTTCACGATGCTCAACTGATCGTCGGCATCGAGGATATTGAAGTTCGTCTCGTATCCGATCGCGCCGATATCGCGCCGGAGGATCCGCGCACAGACGGCATGGAACGTTCCGACGACCGGCATTCCGCGAAACGATACCGGTTCGGAAGATTCTTCCACGGCTCTCGAAAGAAGCGCCCCGATCCGATCCTTCATCTCTCCGGCCGCCTTGTTCGTGAAGGTCACCGCGAGGATATTCTCCGGACGGACATGCTTTTCGGCGATAAGATAGGCGATCCGATGCGTCAGCGTTTTCGTTTTCCCCGACCCGGCACCGGCCAGAATCAAAACGGGACCCTCCGTCTGGAGAACCGCTTTCTTCTGCTCCGGATTGAGACCCTCTTCCCAGAATTTCATATCCAAAACATCAACAACCGATACAGTGTACCATGGCAGGCCGAACCGAAAAAGAGTGCTATACTACATGTATGATCCGTAATCATCACCCAACGATATGGACGCACTGAATCCGTACCTCGTCGTCATCATTCCGATCGCCGTCGGCATCGGGACACAGGCTCTCAAATTCGTTCTCTTCACCCTGAAACACGGCTGGAAACCGGAATACATGTTCACGCACGGGCACATGCCCTCGGCGCACACGGCTTTCGCCATCTCGCTCGCGACCTCGATCGGCTGGTACGAAGGCGTCCATTCCGGAGCGTTCGCCATCGCGCTCGCGTTCGCGTTCATCCTCATCGACGATGCGGCGCGGATCCGGATGTATCTCGGCGACCAGGGTCGGTACCTCAACATGCTCGTGGAACAGCTGAAGGGCGAGATCGACGAAAGCCGGTTCCCGCACCTCAAGGAGCGCGTCGGACACCGAACCAGCGAGGTGGTCGTCGGAGCGTTCGTCGGATTCGTCGCGACCATCATCCTTATTTCCGTATTCGCCTGATTTTCCCCGGAAAAACTTGACGAGACAGGTTCCGAAGAGTACAACGGAATCTGTTTTCTTTTCCTTGACAAGGCATACCCATGACCACCGAAGACAGCAAAGAAATCCTGGGTCTTCCGGAAATCCGTTCGCGCTATCTCCGCGTCCTGCGGATCGTCTGTTGCGACGGTGACGAGGATACCTGTTGTCGGATCATCCTCTTCACCGAAGAGCGTTCGATCGAAGAAAGACCGCGGGCGATCGACGAACAGTATCTCCTCAAAAACTCCGGAGTACGATGCGTCGGCGCCTCGACCATCCTCGCATACGCGGAAAATGACGACGTCAACGATGCCGCGCAGTCCGTTTACAACGGGCTTCTCGGCAGGATGGGCACCGACAAGATCTTCCAGCTCATCGAGCGGTTGGTCTCCGGATCGCAGGC
>CAYVDI010000012.1:5391-23268 GCA_964450795.1 uncultured Bdellovibrionales bacterium | reverse complement strand
ATCCGGTTCTCGGCCGCCGCATACCTCTTCGCGAGCGTCCTCATCTATCTCCATACGATCGGCGGACACTGGACCTTCGCGAACGTCCCCTTCGATTGGGTGACGGATTTCTTCGGGTTCGAGCGGAACCACTATGACCGGATGGCGCACTTCACCGTCGGGTTCTACGCGTTTCCTATCGCGGAATGGCTTCTTGAAAAAAAGCTCGTCGCGAACCGATTCCTCCTCTTCACGTATCCGGTATTCGTCATCGCCGCCGTCGCCATGGCGTATGAGCTTGTCGAATGGTGGTATGCGGCGGGTTCGACGACCGTCGAGGCGGCGCAGAACTATCTCGGCAGTCAGGGAGACATCTGGGATGCGCAAAAGGACATGCTCGCCGACACACTCGGCGCGATAACGGCGGTCTCGGTTTTCTTTCTCATGAGAAGGCCCGGCAAGGATATCGGAAAATAATCGGATCATAAGACGTATGGAAAAGAATCCCTGGAAGAAGACGAAGGTATGCATCATCGATGATGACGAGAACATCCGCGAGATATACTCGGTGAAGTTCCTGACGGAAGATTTCGATGTCGTATCGGCCGGGGACGGGGACGAGGGGCTTCGTGTCGCCCGCGCGGAACGTCCGGACATCATTCTTCTCGATATACAGATGCCGGTGAAGGGAGGATTCGAGGTGCTGAAGGAGCTTCACGATGACAAGGAGCTCATGAGGATTCCGGTGATCATCCTGAGCAACGTCGACGATGAGGAGGCCTTCCGGAAGGCGGGAAAGTTCGAGACGCGATTCTATCTAATCAAGTCGCTCGTGACACCGCAGAAGGTCGTCGATACCGTCCGTGAGGCACTTCGACTGTCGCTGTAGGTTTCTTATCTCCGATCTTTATGGCTGGGATTGCATTTTTTCTGTTCGCCTTCCTTTGCCTCCTCGTGTTCGCGCACTATGCCGTGTTCGCGTCGCTCTCGTTTTTGTTTGGCCTTTCCGGATTTTGGCAACGCGCTGGCGTATGGATTCTTTCGGCCTTGGTTCCGGCGAATTTCCTGTTCGCGTCCTTTCTGATTCATTCCGTTGAGAATGCCGTTTCCCGCCTCTGGTATGTCATTTCGGCATTTTCGCTCGGACTTGTCTCGAATCTCTTTTTTCTTGTTCTGCTCGGGTGGGGTTTCGTTTTCGGATTTCGCCTGATCGGCGCACAGCCGAAGCTGACAGCAATCGGCATGGCGATTCTGGCGATCGGGGTCTCGGTGAGCGTGTATGGTGTCGTGAACGCGTTCCGACCGACCGTGCGATCGGTCGAAGTCACCATTCCCGGCCTCCCGGACGGATGGAAAGGGAAGACGGTGGTGCAGATTTCGGACGTGCATCTCGGCCCGGTCTATCGCGAGGAATTCCTTTCCGGAGTCGTGGAAAAGATAAACGCGCTCCACCCCGCGTTGGTCTGCATCGCCGGGGATCTTTTCGATGGCACGGACGGCGATCTCGATGCGCTCGCGCGTCCGCTCCGTGACATTCGTTCGGAACATGGCACATTCTTCGTTTCGGGAAATCACGAGACGTATCTCGGTCTTGACCGTTCGCTTTCGGCACTGTCCGGAACGGGCGTAAGAATTCTCGATGATCAGGCGGTGATCGTGGACGGTGTGGCCGTTATCGGCATCGGTTATCCGGAGCGCGGCGCAAAGAAGGACATTCCGACCCTTGCGGCCTCCCTGGCAAAAGAGCATCCGGGACTGCCGAGTATCCTTCTGTATCACGCGCCAAGCGATATCGATCGCATGAGGGAAACGGGAGTCGGCCTGCAACTTTCCGGACACACGCATCGCGGGCAGCAGGTCCCGTTCAATCTCGTGACGCACCTCGTCCACAAGGGGTACGACTACGGACTATATGAGTTCGGAAAGTATGCGCTTTCCGTGTCGAGCGGCGTCGGCACCTGGGGTCCGCCTCTCCGGATCGGCACGCAGTCGGAAATCGTCGCGATCACGCTTCGCTAGGAACAAAAAATCTCCGGAATCCGGAGATCTTTCAATTCATTCATATCAGAATGGCTGCATCATGTCGCGTGGTCCGCGATCCGGCATACGTCTTCGTTCATCGAACGGCGGTTTTCCGGGGCGGTCCCAGGGACGGATGTCTTCCGCTTCGAATATAGAGTCGTTTTTCTGCTCGCCGACCGTCTTTATGACGAACCCCTTTTCCAGCCTGACTGCCGGACGTATGGTCGTCGTCTTTCCTATCACGACCTTCCATTGTTTCCCATCGCGATCGACGAGCAGGATGGCATTCGGCGTCGCGCCCGTGATCGTTCCGGAGAGAAATCCGTCTTTGGGGCGGAACCAGAACGTCTCCCGCATCTCCGTCATTTTTGCATAGTTCGGGAATCGGTCGGCCATCACCCGTTCGGCCAACTCGTCCGCTCCCCAGGCGGAAAGCAGGGAAGCGCTCGCGATGATCGCGATGCCCGAGATGATCGCGACGCTTACGATCCGATGCCGATACCCGTGCCGGGTATTGCGGAATTCGAACACGGCGAGAATCGGGAAGGCGAGCGCGAGTCCGATCCAGAAGAAGGGAAGCGACCGGAAGAAGGCGAAGGAGAAAAGGCGATCCGGTGCGAGTGTGAGCGGATTCCGGTCTATCGAGAGGAGCGAGAACATGGCCATCGAGAGCGAAAGCGCCCCGAGTCCGGCGGCAAGAACGATGCCGACCCAGAGGAGCGATCGTTTCACGGAAAACTTCCATCCGGCTTCAGGTTCGATACCTTCCCGTTTTATCCGGTCGATGACTCCTTTCGTGAATTCGGACATAGGCATGTCGTTATCCGTTGGTTATTCCCGCTTCGAGCATCCGCTCCCGAAGGAGCCTGCTCCCGCGATGGATGAGTGTCGCGACGCTTCCTTTCGGAAGCTCGAGGATGTCCATGATCTCCTCATACGATTTCTCCTCGAGGAACCGGAGAATGAGCGCTTCCCGGTATGTCTCCGGCAGTTCCCGTATTATGGTCTCGACTCTGGCGAGCGTGTCGGCCGTTTCGGTTTCGGCGCCGATATCGCTTGCGGCCTTGAGGAACTGGGCGGCATCGTTCGCTTCTATCGAGAACGACGCCGAGTCGACCTTCCGTTTCCTAAGGGTATCGATGGTCTGATTGTGCGCGATACGGTAGATCCAACTCGAGAATTTCGCGTCCGGATCGTAGTCATTTATGTTTCGGTAGGTCTTGATGAACGTTTCCTGAAGGATATCCTCGGCGTCTTCATTCGGAAGTGAGGATATGCGCCGGATGTATCGGAGGAGCGGCGTCTCGTATCGTTCCATGAGCGCCCCGAAAAAATCCGGATTTTCCGAAGAGCGTCTGGCAAGCTCCTGGTCGGTCATGTTTTCTGGGGGTGCCA
Organism: uncultured Bdellovibrionales bacterium; assembly: GCA_964450795.1. Lineage (GTDB taxonomy): Bacteria > Patescibacteriota > Minisyncoccia > Moranbacterales > UBA1568 > JAGOTT01. The sequence continues at coordinate 19,872 of CAYVDI010000012.1, read as the reverse complement.
TGTTCGGGTCATTCATGCGGTTTTTCCCGGAAGACCAGGATCGATAAGCAATAAAACGGCTTGCGGAGTGAAAAGTTTTCACGTCCGGGCCGCTTCCGGTCCGTCGAGCGCGATCAGTTTCCGGAAGAGCTTTTTCCCGATTTCCACGAGGATGAGATATGAGCCGATGATGCCGACGATGGCGAGGAAGATGGGGACCGGAAGACGCTCGAATCCGAAGATCGTTCCGATCGGGGAGAGGGCGATTCCCCATCCGATGAGGAGCACGAGCGATGTGTTTCCGAGGAGGAAAAGGCTCGGCCGGCTTCGGAAGAACGGGATCTTCCTCGTCCGGATGAGGTAGATGACGAGTACCTGCGTCGCGAGGGATTCGAGGAACCATCCGGTCTGGAACTGCCTTTCGGAAAGGTGGAAAACGTAGAGGAGCGCGCCGAAGGTTATGAAGTCGAAGATCGAGCTGATCGGGCCGAAGATGAACATGAACCGGCGGATGTTTTTGAGATTCCATCGGGGCGGTCGTTTGGTGTCTTCCGGGTCGATCCGGTCGGTCGGGAGTCCGACCTGTGCGGAATCGTAGAGGAAGTTGTTGAGAAGGATCTGCTGCGGAGACATCGGAAGGAACGGGAGGAACACGGAAGCGCCCATCATGGAGAACATGTTCCCGAAATTCGATGAGAGCCACATCATGATGTATTTGAGCGTGTTCTGGAAGGTCTTCCGACCCTCTTCGATGCCGTCGCGCAGGGCCGCGAGACTCTTCTCGAGGAGGATGATGTCGGCGGCATCCTTCGCGACCGGGACGCCGTTTTCGACGGATATGCCGACGTCGGCGGCCTTGAGCGCGGTCACGTCGTTGATGCCGTCGCCCATGTATCCGACCACGTGCCTGGAATCCATGCGAAGTGCCCGGATGATGCGTTCCTTCTCTTCCGGTGTGACGCGCGCGAAGATGGTCGTCTTCTCCGCGAGACCCGCGATGGCGGTATCGGAAAGTCCCTCGATGTCTTTTCCGAGCACGACGCCGTGAACGTCGATACCGATATCGCGGCAGATCTTCCTCGTCAGGATGTCGCTATCGCCGGTGAGGATCTTGATCGAGACACCGAGTTCCGCGAAGCCGCGGATGGTTTCCATTGCGTCTTTCTTCGGCGGATCGAGAAAGGCCACGAAGCCAAGGAAGATCATATCCGATTCGTCCTCGACATTGTAGACGTAGTCGTCGTCGGGAAGATACTTGGCGGCGATGGCGAGGACGCGGAACCCCTCCCCGGAGAGGCTCTCGTAGAGGGAAAGCATCTCTTTCCGGCCGGCGGCATCGATCTCGGTTATGACTCCCTCTTTCTTCGCGCTCGAGGAGATGCCGATGACGCTTTCAGGTGCACCCTTCGTGACGAGGATTTTCCTCCCGTTCTTTTCGACGACGAGCGAATCGCGGCGGCGGGTGAAGTCGAACGGCACTTCGTCGAGTTTCGAATATGCCGAGATGTCGACGGTGTCGTATTCCTGTATGGCGCGGTCGAGCGGGTTCTTGATCCCGGTCTGGTAGATGCTGTTGAGATAGGAGAAGGCGAACACTTCATCGGAGTCCTTTCCGCTCCCGTCGATGTGCCGGATGACCCGGATCTTGTCCTCGGTGAGCGTTCCGGTCTTGTCGGTACAGAGGATGTCCATGCTCCCGAAATTCTGTATCGAGGAGAGATTCTTCACGATGGCGCTCTTTTTCGCCATCCGGATCGATCCGCGTGCGAGCGAGACGGAGAGCATGACGGGGAGGAGTTCCGGCGTGAGTCCGATGGCGATCGCGACCGCGAACGTGATCGATTCGATGAAACCGCGCCCGATGATCGCGTTCGCGAGGAGGACGAATCCGACGAGGAGGAGGTTCAGCTTCATGATGAACAGACTGAACTCCCTGATGCCGCGCTCGAATTCGGTCTCGCCGTCCTCTTTCGATGCTCCTTCGGCGATCTTCCCGTACTCGGTGTCCTTTCCGGTCTTTTTGATGCGGATGGTCGAGAATCCGGTGACGACGCTGGTTCCCATGAATACGAGGTCGTTCCGTTCGGAGGCGCGATCGCTGGTCTCGTCTCCGATTCCGGGTCGTTTTTCGGTCGGAAACGATTCTCCGGTGAGGGCCGATTGATTGACGAAAAAGTCGTTTGCCTCGAGTACGATACCGTCGGCGGGAATGAGCCGTCCTGCCGAGAGACGGACGATGTCGCCGGGGACGACGTACCGTGCCTGTATCTCTATATCCTTTCCGTCACGGATGACCGTGGCGGTCGTCTGCACCCGCGCCGCCAGCTGCTCGACCGCTTTTGAGGATCTGTATGTATTGAGGAAATCGACGATCGCGCCGATCAGCACCATGGCGAAGATGATGACCGCGTTCAGGTGTTCGCCGAGGAAAAAGGAAACGACCGATACGAGGATGAGAATGATGAGGAGTGGGCTGTCGAATTCCTTCAGGAAGACGATGACAGGATTGGATCGTTTTTTCGCGCGGAGGGAGTTCTCTCCGAACGTTTCAAGGAGTTCGGCGGCCTTTTTCGATGTGAGACCGGGAAATGCGACCGCGTCTTTTGTTTCGGCCATATGATTCGGTTTATCCGGATAAATACACAGTTCATTGTACCACCAGGGGTGGTTTCCTTGCCAAACCCGGCGAAATCGGTTTATGGTAGCCGTACCGGTTCCTTGAAAAGGGGATTCCCATGAATGAGAACGTGCTTGAGTACCGAAAACGCCCTCTTCCGGATTTCTCCCGAGCGCGGGAGCTCCGAAGGGGATCGCGGTCCCACCCTATCGATCTCTTCCACCCGCTTTCCTCCGAGAGGCTCGTCGATGTCACGGATCGGTATGGGATCGCGGGGGAGAATTATTATCACAAGACGAGCGACAATCCTCCGTATCATGAAAGGATCAGATGGTCGATTTCGGGAATTCTTCTCCGTGAATCCGTCGCAAGAAGGCTCTTCGTCGTCAACGAGCGTCTCCTTAAATCCGAAGTCGAGCTGTTCGTGTACGACGCCTACCGCCCCGTCGAAGTCCAGGATTTCATGTTCCTCACATGGATGCCGAACGATGTCCGCTCGAGGCATCCGGATTGGGACGATGAGCGGGTGTGGGAGGAAGTCAGGAAGTTCTGGGGCAGGGGGTCCGACGAGAACGGAACGGTGGATCGATTCTCGCCTCCGTTTCACTCGACCGGCGGCGCGGTCGATCTCATGATCCGTGACCGGAAAACCCGGAACCCTCTCCCTTTCGGTGCCGGATTCGACGATTTTTCCGAAACCGAACGAGCCTTCTCCGATCATTATGAACGCCTGCGGTCGTCAGGGAAGATCCTGACGCTCGACGAGGAGTATGCGCTCGGAAATCGCCGGCTCCTGTACTGGACGCTTCTTGAGGAGGGGTTCGTGAACAATCCGAACGAGGTGTGGCACTTCGATCTCTACGATCAGCTCTGGGCGGCGCTTCGGGAGGAAGCATGCGCATTCTATTCGGTCGCATTCGCCCCGTTTTTCGAATGAAAAGGCCTGACGAAATTTCGCCAGGCCTTCTTTCATTCCGTTCATGTCGTCCGAGGAATCACGCCGCGAGGATTTTTCCGGTCATCTCCTTCGGGATCGGGAGGTGCATGAGCGAGAGCGCGGTTGGGGCGATGTCCGCGAGAGTGCCGTTTTCAAGCGTGCAGGGCGCGGTCACGACGAGCGGGACGAGATTGGTCGTGTGCGCGGTGTGCGTCTCGCCGGTTTTAGTGTCGATGTTCTGCTCGGCGTTTCCATGGTCGGCGGTGATGATCGCTATGCCGTTCCTTTCGAGGGTTTTCCTAATTACCCGTCCAAGCTCCCGGTCCACCGTTTCCACGGCGGTGATGATCGCCGGGACGTTGCCGGTATGCCCGACCATGTCGGCATTCGCGAAGTTTATGAACAGGAAATCCGTCCCACGTTCCAGATATTCGATCGCCTTGTCGGCGATCCCTCGCGCGCGCATCTCCGGGGCCTGGTCGTGGGTTTGGATGTCTTTCCGGCTCTCGACGATCACCTGCTCCTCGCCAGGAAAGGGGAGTTCCCGACCGCCGTTTAAGAAATAGGTTGCGTGCGCGTATTTTTCGGTTTCGGCGATGTGAGCCTGTGAAAGCCCCGCCTTCGAAATCTGTTCCGCGAGGGTGGTCTGCGGTCTTACCTGCGGGAAAGCGACGAGCGCTCGGATTTCCGGGTCGTACTCGGTGAGCGTGACGAAGCAGATGTTCTTCTCCTGTCCGTACTCGACCATCCGGGCCGAGAGTTCGCGCGCGCGATCGGAACGGAAATTGAAGAAGAAGACCCCGTCGTTCTCATCGATCCGATATCCTTCGCCGTTCTCGTCGAGGAAGACGACCGGTTCGAGATGCTCGTCGACCACCCCTTCCGCGTAGAGCTCTTCCATGACTTCGGATGCGCGGCGGTTCCGGTAGGCGCGAACTCCTTCGTTGCGGAAAATCGCCGATTCGACCTTCCCGACCCGGTCCCAGTTCCGATCACGATCCATCGCGTAGAATCTGCCGCTCGCCGTCGCGATGAATCCGATGCCGATATCGTCGATGATATCCTCGAGTTCGCGGAGATAGGCGGCGGCGCTCCGTGGGCCGACATCGCGGCCGTCGGTGAAGGCATGGATCGCGATCTTCGTGACGCCGGCCTCCTTCGCCGCCTTGAGGAAGGCGTAGAGGTGTTCCGTGTGGCTGTGAACGCCTCCGGGAGAGACGAGCCCTTTCACGTGGAGGATGGATCCGTGCCGCTTGACGTGCCCGAAGAGGGCTACGAACGCCTCGTTGGTGGAAAACTCGTTCTCTTTCGCGGCTTTCGATATCCGGACGAAATCCGTGTCGATGATGCGTCCGGCGCCGATCGTCATATGGCCGACCTCGCTGTTGCCCATCTGGCCGTCGGGGAGGCCGACGGATCCGGCGCTCGCGTCGACGAGTGAGTGCGGAAAATCGGTGAGGAGCGAATCGAAGAAAGGGGTTTTCGCCGTTGCGATCGCGTTATGCTCCTTTTCGTCGCGGTGTCCCCATCCGTCGAGGACGATGAGGACGAGCGGTGTGACGGGTTTCTGCTCTGACATGATTTTTGTTCGATAAGAAAATACGGAACCAGGAGGTACTGTACCGCGCTTCTGCGCTTCAGGCAATTTTTACGGGAATTCAGTCCGTTTTGGCCCGTTCTCCAAGGAGGATTCCGGCGATATCAAAGACGCTCATCTCTTCGGATGGTGTGAGTACGAGGTATCGCGCGAGCAGCTCCCTTTTCGAGAAGTTCCGTGGAGGACAGGCGAGTCCGTATGCGTCGATATCCTCCTTCGAGAGCGTCGGGTGTTCGAGGTCCTGCCCGCCCATCATGGCGAACATGACCGATGATCCGTTCTCGACGTGTTCTTCGATGCCGAGCGCGTGGCCGAACTCGTGCGCGAGAACGAGTCGGAGATCATCCGCATCCTTGAATTCGAAGACGGTGACCGAAGGGATGCTCGGATCATAGAGTCCCTGAACGAACGGTTTCGGCTCGCCGTAGCGTTTCCGGAACAGATCGATGTTCCGATTTATCTCGGTGGCGTTCCGGTTCAGCGTTTTCGCGAGCCCGTTGATAGTGGTGGAAAGCTCGTTGAGGTCCTTTGATGTCTGGACAAGCGATGCTTCCTCCTTCTCGAGTTTTTTTCGTCGTTTTTCGAGGGTGTCGTATTCTTCCGCCGTCCCGGAACCGGACTGATTCCAGTCATTTACGTCCCGATTATATTCGGCAAGTTTCCTGTTGAACGCTTCGGCGGCATCGGCGAACGCGCGGTTTTCCCTTTTGTACCGATCGGACAGTTCGTCGTAGCGTTTCCCGAGTTGTTCCGATGAAGTCCTGTATTCGGATACCTTTTTCTCCAGGCTATCCGCCTCATAGGTCATTTTCTGCCGCTCGTCGAACTCGGTCCGGACGACGAGTCCGGCATCCGGGTCATAGGTGAAGAGGTCCTTTCCGATATTTTTTTCCCAGAGCGTTTCCGCCTCGAGCGCTCCGCGACGGAATGCGGCGGCATCGAGCGGAAAGCGCGGATCGGATGCCTCGACGCGGTAAGGAATCGGCGCGTCGCATCCCGGGCGGTCAGGCGGGTACGACAGGAGACGCGGAACGGAGAAGGTCGCGAACGGGACGAGAAGTATCGCGAAGAAAAGGAACAGCGCGACACGAAAAGCGGAATGAAGTGAGATATGCATGAATCCATAGTAAGCGGGAACCGTCGCCTTTTCAAGTGAGGCTCCTTGGTTGGCTCCGTAATATGACTCAATATCCGGATGACAGGAAAACAGGATCCCGGTCGGCATCGCCGTCCGGGATTATTTTTTTATGGAGCGGTGAGTTCTGTGGGAGTTGATTTTTCCTCGGATATGTGCTATAATGGCTTCAGAAGGGGAAAATTGTGCGAAGTTCGACCGGGGAGCCGGTCTTTTTCTTTGTAGGGAAGGAAAAAACATATGAAACGGAAACTGTGGCTCAAAAAAATGAAATATGACAGGAGAGAGGACCCTGAGACGGAACAGGCGTTTTTCTTTGCCGTCCTGTTCTTTGCTGTGGCGTTTCTCGGGGTTCTCGTCGTTTCTTCCGCGGAGATGGCAACGCTCGATATTTCGCGATCCCAGGCAGTCGAGCCGGCCGCGCCGAAATCATCGTTTGAAAGGGTGCTCGGGAAGATGGTATCGGGACATCCGATGGAGGACATGGTCCCGTTTATCGCCCGGCAGGATCCGACGACGGCGACGTTTCTCGTCTCGATCGCGAAACAGGAATCGAATTGGGGAAAGCGCTCTCCGAAAGACGAGGACGGTCGCGAATGCTTCAATTTCTGGGGATACCGTGGACAGACCGAGAAGGTGACCGCGTCCGGGTATTCGTGTTTCGAAAATCCGAGACAGGCGGTCCGGGTGGTCGGAAGACGTTTGAACACTCTGATCGAGGAGTATGATCTCGATACGCCGCGGGAGCTTATCGTGTGGAAGTGCGGCTCGTCGTGCGAGAGCCATGATCCGGCGGATGTCGCGAGATGGCAGAGAACCGTCGGCTTGTATTCGGAAAAGATCGAGAAAGAGATGCTCCCGGACGTCCTTTAGGGGAGTCATGACGAAACAAAAAAAGCCGTACCGGATTGCCGGTGCGGCTTTCGTGTTCGATGAAGGAATCGGAACGGCGTCGCTCATGACGGTGGTCTCTTGTCTTCGATCATTTCGACGATGAGCGAGACGTGCGTATAGACGCGGTCCCCGGGTTGTAGGACGAGGTTGTAACGGTTGAAGAAAAATTCGGTTCCCGTCCCTTCTACCTTGACGAAGTTGTCGGCGCGAGCCATCTCTACCCTCCGTATCCGGACGGGGGTGCGGTGTTTCAGGTGGTGTTCGTGCCAGAACGCCTCGACGTTCTGTCTCTCCCATGGTCGCCGATCATTTTCCTTCGCGAGCGAGTAGAGGTTGATGCAGGCGACCGGGAAACAGCGCTTCAGGAGTTCCACATCGGGGACGGCGTTCTCCCGGTCTGCAAGCGAGCCGAGCGCCTGGAAGTCGTCCTCGCTGATCTTTCCTTTCTGGAAGAGATCGTAGGCGCAGGCGAAGGCGTAGCGGAGAAAAAGCATTTTCGGGTCCATGGCGGTTCCTTTTCAACGAACGAGGTGTTATGCTAGCACGGATGGCGAGAAAAAATCAATGATATGGGGGTGTTCTCAAACGAGGGGATGATGCGATGCAGTCGGTACGCCTTCGGGCCGAATCGGCTCCATTACTGCGGGCCGGACGCGAATGCCGAGGTGAAATCCCATATCGAGGCAGGCGTCGCCGATCCAGGGCTTCAGGCTCTCCTGAAAAGATTCGAGACGCTCTATCCGTACCTTCTCCATATCGCCTCGGAGAACGGAATCCGTGACCCATTCGACAGCCGGGTGGTTGAGGCGTACTGGCTCGGAAACGACCTGCTCGCCCATGTGGAACAGGGGCACTTCTACGGGCATCTGAAAGACGGGCTTTCGATGAAAAAGAAGATGGGAGCGGAAGCGTTCGAGTCCGGTGTCGCGGAGAAGATCCGCCACGGCGGATTGCCGCACCATTCGTTCCATGTGCTCAATGTCTGGAAGGGAATGGGAGAGAAGATGCTTGAGGGAATATCGGATGTGGCGGAGTGTCTCGTGTCAGTCGGGGAAGTGGCGGAAGTGGCGGGGCCATGGATCACGGTCCGGACGGATCGGCTCACCTTCGACGGAAAGCGCCTTACGCTCGTTCAGGAAGTCCGCAAGCTTCCGAGACCGTTCGATGCCTCGGAGGAGTGGGATATGCTGTCCCCGGGCGATTTCGTGAGCTTCCACTGGGGTGTGGTATGCGAGACGCTCACGCGCGAGCAGGCGGCGCGGGTGAAACGGTACACGGGGAAGAGTGTCGAATTGGCAAATGAACGATTCCTATGAAAATAACCGTTTTCGGCAACCCGGATCTCGAGATCGACAATCTGCCCGTCCGCCTTCTCCCGAAACTGCGCGGGGTGTTTCCGGACATCGCCTTCGAGGTCGAGGATCCGAACAATCTCGACTTGCCGGATATCCCGCCGGGTGAGGAGTGGATCATCATGGATACCGTAGCGGGAATCCCAGATGTCTCCTGGCTTACCATCGAGGATATCGCGAAGCCGATGGGTCGGCTCACCGCGCACGACTACGACCTCGCCTCGTACCTCCTTCTTGCAAAAAAAGCTCTCGGTCCGCTCCCGATCCGCATTCTCGGCATCCCTATGGGAATGGAGGAGGATGCGGCGATAAAAGGAGTAGGACATTCGCTTGGGAACCGGACTTCCAAATGATTTTCTGAACACTAGTCTACGCGCTGCTGAAACTGAAGTGAACTGAAGAATTTCCACTCCATTTAGTTATCATTTAACGCAGACCACCTTCATTGGCCAGTTGCCATACTGGCAGTTTGATACCTTTGATGCAGCAGAAATTGAACAAAATTGTTCACCAGAGTTGAGATTAGGGTGCCACGCCGATCTCGAATTCGTACCGTAATTATACGTGCCCGTCGTCCAAAACGCATAATTCCCCTTGAACAAACTGTCGAATAATGGATTATCAAAATGCCTTAACATTTCCACTTCATTGACGCTCGGCGGCCTCCATCCAGAACCTAACCCCATGCAATAATTCCACGCTTCTTCATAATTAACATCACTACCAACCGAACTGTTCATCTGTGGCAGTCCAACGACACCATTCTCATTTACCTTCCCATCCACATAATCTTTTGTCGCAAGCGTCGTTCCGAGATCCGTAGCGATGGTTGATGCAGAATAAGCTTTTCCTCCGATAAGCGCATTTCCGCCACTACCGACTTCGAACGCACCTATCGGAGTTATATTCGAATTCACCCCGAGTTTTCCGGCCTTGTACTGCGCACCGACTCCGAGTGTCACTGGTCCCGAGACGTTTCCTCCGGGAGGGGCGACGGTCGGGGCGGTCCAGGCTTGTGCGAACTGGAGACCGAGTCCGAGAACGAGTCCGAGAGAGACGACCTTGAGCCAATAAGTAGCTTTTGCTGCGAATGATTGCTTCGTTTGCATATATTTTTCCACCTTCTTATGCGTTAGTTGTTTTCTGATCTGATTTTACTCTCGCTCTCTCTCTCGTGCAAGTAAGATAAAATGAAACCCCGTGGGAACAGGGTTTCATACACGATACGAAATATTGGATACGAGATGTCGGTCACGATTTCTTCCAGTTCACCTTGAGGAAGTGGGAGGCGCAGGACATGCAGGGGTCGTAGGCGCGGATGATCTTCTCGCATTCGAGACTGATTTCCTCCTCCGTCATATCCATGTGTTCGGAAATGAATGCGCCCAAGTCCTGCTCGATGGCGATCTGGTTCTGACCGGTCGGAACGACGACCTCGCCGCCCGTAACGATGCCAGCTTCGTTTACTTCGAGCTTGTGGAAGAGCATGCCGCGCGGGGCCTCGACGACGCCGATACCGACGCCGGCCTTCTTCGGAATCGGGAGCATGCGTTCCGGCTGGAAGATGGTATTGCGGAGAATGTCGAGCGATTCGTCGATCGAGTGGAGGATGCCGATCGCCTGGGCGAGGTTGTTGTGATAGACGTTGTGCGACGGGAAGAGCTTGAGTTCCATCGCCGCGTCTTCGCGCGTGCGCGGATGAAGCGCTCCCTTGTTGAGGTTGAGCCGGGCGAGCGCGCCGGTACGGTAGGTCTGTCCGTTGAAGGTGTAGCCGGACGCCTGGGAATAGGGGATGACGACATGCTCGAGATGATCGCGGTAGCCTTTTTCGTCGCAGACGAAGCCGTTCACGTCGCGGATCTCGCCTTCGAGGTAGGAGAAGGGGTCGTGGACGAGCGCGGCGTAGTTCGTCTCGCGGACGAGCGAGAACGGACACTCGGAATAGACCTTGATGAGGCGGAGGATGGCGGGTCGGACGTCTTCCAGTTCGCGGATCATCGCCTTCACCTTCGTCGGATCAGGGATGCTCGCGAATCCGCCCGGCATCGGGATCGGCGCGTGGACGGAGCGCCCGGCGACGAGGATCGCGAGGTGGTTGCCGGCGCCCTTCACGGCGAAGGCATCGTGAAGCATCTGGTGCTCGACCGGATCGTCGTCGGAAAATGCGAGGAGCGAATCACGGTTGAAGACGTCCGGGAGCGAGAAGAGGTAGAGATGGAGCGCATGGTCGCGGATAATGAGTCCGTGGTAGGTGAGCGCCCGGAGGAGTTTGGTTTGTTCCGTCACCTCCATGCCGAGCGTGTGCTCTACCGCCTCGATGCTCGCCATAAGGTGCGCGTTCGAGCAGGTGCCGCAGATGCGTGCGAGGAGCTGGGGAACGGCCGCTATCGGCTTTCCGGTCATCGCGTGGACGTAGAACCGCTTGAATTCCTTGATCGCGAAGCGGACGTCCTTCACTTTTCCATTCTCGATCTCGACGTCGAGTCCGACGGCACCCTCGATCTTGGTCACCTCGTCGATCTTGAACCCGCTCATTTCCGATATCTGGTGCATACTTTTTTCATTTAAAACTTCTCCGGAACAGGAGCCTCCTTGATGCCGAACTCGACGAGTGCGTCACCGAGAACTTTCAGGAATCCGGCCTCGGTCATGGGACATCCGGGGACGATCGCGTCGACTTTCACGATCTCATCGAGCCGCTTCACCTTTTCCGCGAACTTGAACCGTTCGAGCAGGAAGGCGATCTTTTCCTTCACTTCCGGCGGGAAGGCGTTGCGTTGGGCGGTCGGCATGCCGGTCACCGCACAGCTCCCGATCGCGACGAGTTTGGTGGCGAGTCCGCGGATCTCCTTGAGCTTCGCCTCATGCTCCTCGCTTTCGATCGCACCCTCGACGAAGGCGACATCCATCTGATCCAAGGTGTTCTTCGATTGGAGTACCCGCGCGTGACGGATATCGAGCACCTGTCGCCACTCCTCGAAATGGTCATTCATGATTTCCGTGAAGACGACCGTCGAGTCCTCACAGCAGGTGAACGTGAACCATCCGATGCGGAGTCTCTTCTGTTCCGACATAGCGTTTTTTCTTAGCATTTCACGTGGGAATGATATCATTTCCGAAACGAAATGGGAAAACCCCCTTGGGAAAGCGACATTTGCCAGGATTTTACCCTAGTAGTATAATTTGACGTGCTACCACAATATGTAGTGTATAAAGAGATAAAATACACAAATCTATGGCGCTGGCGAGCCGGATCACGGAGGGAAAAGGGAAGGGAAAGATGGTTGTAAGGGGGAAAGCGACGGCTCGTGCCGCGAAGGGGACGAAGGCTCCCGCGGTCAGGGATATTCCGGTGAAAAAAACCGTGTTTCCGAAGATCGTGAAACGGAGCGGGCGGGCGGTTCCCTTCGATGAGAAGAAGATCGTCAACGCGGTCGAGAAGGCGTTTTCCGCGACTGGCGAAGGGGATGGTCCGGAAGCCCGGCGCGTGACGGTCAAGGTGATCAGTCTCCTCCGGAAGGACGTGAAGAAGGGGGAACTTCCGACCGTGGAGCAGGTGCAGGACATGGTCGAGCGGGTTCTCATGATCCTCGACTTCGAGGAGACCGCCAAATCGTACATCCTCTACCGCGAGGAGCACGCGCGGCTCCGCGAGATGGAGAAGGCACTCGAACTCTCGTCCGATCTTGTCGACCAATACCTTCGGGAGCTCGACTGGCGGGTCAAGGAGAACGCGAACATGTCCTATTCGCTCCAGGGACTCAACAACTACATCGCATCGATCGTTTCCTCGAATTACTGGATGAACAAGGTGTATCCGGCCGAGGTCCGCGCCGCGCACGAGGGCGGCGATCTGCATCTCCACGATCTTCAGCTCGTCTCGGCCTATTGTTGCGGATGGGATCTGCAGGACCTTTTGCGCCGCGGGTTCACAGGGGTTCCGGGAAAGGTCTCATCCAAGCCGGCGAAACATCTCTCGGTCATCCTGGGACAGATGGTGAACTTCATCTACACGCTTCAGGGCGAGGTCGCCGGCGCGCAGGCGTTCTCGAACTTCGATACGCTTCTCGCACCGTTCGTCCGATACGACAAACTGACATACAAACAGGTGAAACAGGAGATCCAGTCGTTCGTCTTCAACATGAACATCTCGACGCGTGTCGGGTTTCAGACGCCGTTCTCCAACATCACGCTTGACATCACGTGCCCCAAGGCGCTCGCCAAAGAAGCGGTCGTTATCGGTGGCGAGCCGCGGAAAGAAACCTACGGGGAGTTTCAGGAAGAGATGGACATGATCAACCGCGCGTTCGCCGAGGTGATGATGGAGGGGGATTCCGATGGCCGCGTCTTCACCTTCCCGATCCCGACGTACAACATCGATAAGGATTTCGACTGGGAGGACGAGCGGTATCTGCCCATCTGGGAGATGACCGCCAAATATGGCATCCCGTATTTCGCGAACTTCGTGAATTCCGACATGGATCCGGAGGACGCGCGGAGCATGTGCTGCCGGCTGCGCCTCGACAACCGCGAGCTCCATAAGCGCGGCGGCGGACTCTTCGGCGCGGCGCCGCTTACCGGGTCGATCGGGGTCGTGACGGTCAACCTGCCGCGTATCGGATACGTCGCGGAGACGGAGAAGGAATTCTTCGCGAAACTCGACGTGCTCATGGATGTCGCCAAGGAAAGCCTCGAGATCAAGCGGAAACTCGTCGAACGGCTGACCGATCAGGGGCTGTATCCGTACACGAAATTCTATCTCGCACCGATCAAGATGCGCCGCGGGCAGTACTGGTCGAACCATTTCGCCACGATCGGACTCGTCGGCATGAACGAGGCGGCCCGGAACCTGATCGGCACGGATATCACCACGAGAAAAGGACAGAAATTCGCCGAGAAGGTGCTCACGCATATGCGGAAGCGCATCATCGGATACCAGAAACAGACAGGAAATCTCTACAACCTCGAGGCGACGCCGGCGGAAGGGACATCGTACCGGCTCGCGCGGATGGACAAGGCGAAGCACAAGGGCATCATCTTCGCGAATGACGAGGCGGTGCGTGGGGCGGGGGCGGAACCGTACTACACGAACTCCTCGCATATCCCGGTCGGGTACACGGACGATATCTTCGAGGCGCTCGAACTCCAGGACAACCTCCAGACGAAGTATACCGGCGGGACGGTGCTTCACGGATTCCTCGGGGAACGCATCTCCGATCCGGAAGCGACCAAAGCATTGGTCCGCAAGATCGCCGAGAACTACAAGCTTCCGTATTTCACCCTGACGCCGACCTTCTCGATCTGTCCGTCGCACGGCTACATCGCGGGCGAGCACCATACGTGCCCTTCATGTATCGCGGAGCCGGCGGGTACGGAGTATGCAAAAGCGGGATGATTCATGCGTTCATAGGTATAAAAAAACTAACGTACACGAACATATGACGTGTCATGACTGCGGGGAGGAGCTTGCAAAAGGGGCGGAGTATATGCCGTACAAGGCCGGTAATCGGGAGCTGGCGAAGTGTCGCGCGTGTCATGAGGCGGAACCGATCCTCCGGAATTTCCAGGATACGGAAGTGTATTCCCGCGTCGTCGGGTATATCCGCCCGGTGAAGCAGTGGAACAAGGGCAAGCAGGCGGAGTTCGGCGACCGGAAGGAATACGCGCCTGTTAGCCAGGCGGGGATTGCCGAAGGGTGCGCGTGCTAGTCGCCCGTCCAGCCTACCCGATGTCTTCCGTTCCCGACCGCATCCTCACCGCCCGGTTTCTTCTTTTCAAAAATCTTCCCCACTCGACGGCATCCCGAGAAGATTTTTGAAGAAGAAACGGGTTTGCTCGAGCAACATGCGGTTCCCGGAGAACGAAAGGCATTCTGGTTGCCAGACTCGTATTCCGTGATTCCTGATTCTTCTGCGATGCTCATCGGTGGCTACCAAAAACTGACTCTCATCGACTACCCCGGAAAGGTCG
>CAYVDI010000012.1:0-5291 GCA_964450795.1 uncultured Bdellovibrionales bacterium | reverse complement strand
ATGCTCATCGGTGGCTACCAAAAACTGACTCTCATCGACTACCCCGGAAAGGTCGCAACGACCGTCTTCACGGTGGGGTGCAATTTCCGGTGCCCATTCTGCCACAATCCGGAGCTGATAGACTTCCCGAAAGAAGAACTCCCGACGTATCGGAAGAACGAGAAGCTCTTTTTCGATTTCCTTGAAAAGCGGAAGGGAAAACTCGACGGGGTGTGTGTCACGGGCGGGGAGCCGACGGTCCAGCCGGACTTGCTCGGATTCCTCGGGAAAATAAAAAAGATGGGCTTTCTCGTGAAACTCGATACGAACGGGAGCCGGCCGGAAATCGTCAAGGAGGTGATCGCGCGGAAACTCGCCGACTTCTTCGCGATGGACATCAAGAACCGCGCGCAGTGCTACCAGGAGACCTCCGGCTCGGAGGTTCCCGATGCGAATATCCGCGAAAGCATCCGTCTCATCCGCGAAAGCGGCATCCCGCACGAGTTCCGTACCACGGTTGTCCCGGGGTTCCACAAAGAGAGCGATTTCGAGGGAATCGTCGATCTGATCGGCGGTGCGCCATCGTACTTCCTCCAGGAATTCCGCGATTTCCGTATCCTTTCACCGAAACTCCGTGAAAAATCGAAAGGAAAGACGCTCGATCTCGACGCGATCGCCGCGAAACTCAAGCCGCATTTCGGACATGTCGGTGTGAGGCGATAGATTTTTCATTTTTTCGTTGCTCTGATATTTGGAGCTTTCCTTGGAATCGTCTACCATATACTTTATCGGTAGATGAATTTTTTTATGGAAGGGAATCAGGAGGAAGCATGGAAGATATTCCAGTCGGTCCTGCGGGAAGCCGCTTTGGTTTCGGCGTCGGACGTGCATTTCGTCGCTTCCGAACCACTCGCGCTCCGGGTGGACGGGGAAATACGCTTTTCCGATGCGCGATCGTTTACTCATGAGGAGGCGGAAGCGATAATCCTTCGGATGCTTCCGGGGGAACGGGAGAAGGACCAGCTCGAAAAGGAGCGCGAGTGCGATTTCACCTATGAATCCGATGATGGCATCTCATTCCGCTGCAATGCGTTTCACAAACGCGGGGAGCTGTCCGTCTCAATGCGGCACATCTCGCAGGAAATCCCGTCGCTCTCCCAGCTCGGTGCGCCGGAAAAGCTCTCCGAGATCGTACTCGAGCGGCAGGGACTCATCCTTTTCTGTGGTCCGACCGGCCATGGCAAGACGACGACCGCCTATGCGCTCCTTGACGAGATGAACCGCCGTCGGTCCGACCATATCATCACGATCGAGGATCCGATCGAATACCATCTCGAGAACCGGCTTTCCGTCGTCTCCCAACGCGAGGTGCCGCATGACACGAAATCCTTCCCGCAGTCCATCCGTGCCGCGATGCGCCAGGACCCGGATATCCTCATGGTGGGGGAGATGCGCGACCCGGAGACGGTAAACGCTGTCTTCCAGCTTTGTGCGACGGGACACCTCGTTCTTTCGACGATCCACGCTAACAGCGCCTCGCAGAGCATCTATCGTATCGTGCAGACGTTCCCGGAGGCGCAGCGGGAATGGGCGCTCCACCAGCTCGCCGACGCGCTTCTCGCGGTCGTGAACCAGCGCCTCGTCCCAGCTCAGGGAGGTGGACGCGTGGCGATCTACGAATTCATGCTCGGGAATTATGCCGTGAAGAACGCGATCCGCAACGGCGATATCGCCCAGCTCGACAATACAATCGACATGTCCGCGGGAGAAGGGATGCTCTCCATGCGCCGCTCGGCAGAGAAGCTCGTCGCCGAGGGGTGTATCTCTCTCGAAGTCGCGGAACCGTACATCACCCGGTAGCGCTTGTTCCTCGGAAATCGGTCCTCCGAGCGACAAATACGAAAAACAAAACCGCCCCCGTTCAGTATGGGGCGGTTTTCGGTTCCAGGGGAACCAAGGGAAAGCTCCGTATGAGCCGAGACTTATAAGAGTCCCATGTTCCCGAAGAGCGTCAACGTGACGACCGGCATAAGCGCGAGGAGAAAGGCGAACGCCATCTCGTCGCTTTGCGCCGCGGCCCTGCATTTCGGGCAGTCATGCGCTTCCGGTGCTGAAGTGCCATGCACTTCGTCCGCACTGACCATGGATGTCTCTTCCATAGGTTTGTCTTACTGTTTATGACCTTTTAAAGGCAAAACGGGCACCCAAGATGGGCCACCCGTTTCACCTTCAACACATCCATTATACATCAAAAAGAGCGCGGAGTCAAATCCGTTCATGGAATTTTCTATGGCGGAAACAGTATTACATTCATCGGTATCCATGGTATGCTGTTGAAACCCTTATGACACTGATTCTCTTCGCCTTCCTTTCAGGTGTGGTCACCATCGCGGCACCGTGTATCTGGCCGATCCTACCGATCGTGCTTTCTGCCGGAGCGACCGGCGGAAGGCGACGGCCCGTCGGTGTCGTGACTGGTCTGGTGGTGAGCTTTACGGTCGCGACACTTTCGCTCGCTTCGATCGTCAGAGTGATCCCGATCGATCCGGAGTCACTCCGAATCCTTGCGGTCGTCGTTATCGGGTTTCTCGGTGTCTCGCTCCTCGTACCCGCGCTCGGGTCCCGGCTCGAGGCGGCGGTGAGCAGGCTCAGCGGACGGTTTGGTGGCGTCTCACAGAAAGGCGATGGGTTTAAGGGAGGGTTCCTTGCAGGGCTCGCCTTGGGTATCGTCTGGTCGCCGTGCGCTGGGCCGATACTGGCGGCGGTGGCGACACTTGCGGCGACGCGTTCGGTCAGTGTCGAGGCAACATTCATCACGCTTGCTTTCGGTATCGGAATCGCGATCCCGCTGTATCTTTTCGCGGTGTTTGGTCGGAAACTCCTGTTCGCGAATCGGCTCCTTCGGGCGCACACCGGACGGATCCAACAGGTATTCGGTGTCGTCATGATACTCGCGGCTCTCGCCATCCATACCGGATACGACAGGATTCTCCAGGCGAAAATTCTCGACATATTCCCGAATTATGGGAGCCTTCTCAATTCATTCGAGAATCGGCCGGAAGTGGAACGATCACTCGGGAAATTGCGCGGGTCTGAACCCTCGGTCGTTTCGGATGGTATTGATTCCGTGAGAAAATTCCTCTCCGCACTCCCGGTGCTTGGAGCTGCTCCGGACTTCCGCGGTATCTCGACGTGGCTCAATACCGATGAAAAGCCGCTTTCCATGGCCGATCTTCGTGGAAAGGTGGTACTTGTCGATTTCTGGACATACAGCTGCATAAACTGCGTCCGGACGCTTCCGTATGTGACGGGGTGGTACGAAAAGTATAAGGATGACGGATTCGTCGTCGTCGGCGTGCATACGCCGGAATTCCAATTCGAGCATAAGACGGAGAACGTGCTTGAGGCGCTGAAGCGATACGGCATCGGGTATCCCGTCGCCCAAGATAACGATTATGGGACGTGGCGCGCATATGCCAACCGCTATTGGCCGGCGCATTATCTTATCGACGCGCAGGGTCGTATCCGGTATACGCATTTCGGCGAGGGAAAGTATGACGTGACGGAGAAGAATATCCGGAGTCTCCTTGATGAGGCGGGGATGTCCGTCAGGAATGGGGAGACGCTGTCTCTCGGAAACGAAAGCGCGACGAGCGGAACGACTCCTGAGACCTATCTCGGCCTTGCCCGGATGGAGCGGTTCGCATCTCCGGAACCGGCTGAACCCTCATCAAGAGACTACTCGATTCCGTCGGAAATCCCGCTTCACTCTTTCGCCTATGGTGGGAAATGGGGTCTCGAGAACGAACGGGCGGTGGCAGGCGGGCCCGGCGCGTCACTTGCTCTCCGTTTCAAAGGGGATAAGGTCTTTCTTGTCATGTCGCCGCCCGAGGGTGCGACGGGGATGGTTTCGGTGTTTCTTGACGGCGCGATCATCCCGTCCGATGTCGCCGGTGCAGATGCGAAGAATGGTGTCATTACGGTGGATTCGGATCGGCTTTACGAACTCACCGACTTCCATGGAGCAGGCGGGGAACATACGCTTCGACTCGAGTTCGATGCTCCCGGTGTCGCGGCGTACGCGTTCACGTTCGGATAGGATCGTCCGTTTTCCGGTCGATGGGGCGTCTTGACAGGGCGCCTTTTCTTTTTGTCTCGGATGCGGTATCATAACCATGACCATGGGTTATGGTTATTGTGAACATAATCAATTAAGAGTGGTCGGCGATATGAATCACACGCATCATGCGAATCGGGAGAAGGTGCTCCTGAATTACAGGAAGGCGAAAGGGCTTCTCGAGAAGCTCATCGCGATGACGGAAGAGGAGGCGTACTGTGTCGATCTCATGAAGCAGGACCTCGCGGCGATCGGGCTTCTCCGTTCGGCGCACCAGATGCTTTTGGAGGATCATCTGAATTCCTGTTTCCGCGGGGCGATGGAATCGGGGAGCGAGAGAAAGAAACAGGAGATGGTCGACGAGATTCTCACGGTGACACGGTTGAACAAATAATCCGGAACAGGAATCTATGGAACAGAAACAGAAGACGTTTCCCATACGGGGAATGCATTGTAAATCATGCGAGATCCTGACGGAGGAGGAGCTCCTGAGGGTGTCCGGCGTCACGAAAGCGGATACGGACCACCGGAGCGGTACGGCGACGGTGTGTTACGAGGGAGCGGAGCCGTCGGACGAGGCGCTTTCCGCCGCGATCCGCCGTGCCGGATATGAGATCGGCGAGAACGACCGAGCGTGGTTTTCCCGGGATTCCTCGGCATATCTCGAGGCGCTTTCCGCGGCGATGATCGTTTTTGTGCTGTATCTCATGGGGAAGAGTTTCGGATGGTTTTCCGTGAGTCTCGGGGCTTCGGACGGATTCGATCGGCTTCCGGCCGTTTTTCTCGCGGGGATCGTGGCAGGACTTTCGACATGCATGGCGATCGTGGGAGGAATGATACTCGCGGTCTCCGCGCGTTTCGGCGAAATCCATCCGGAAGCCACTGCGAGACGGAAGTTCGTCCCGCATCTCTTCTTCAATCTCGGGCGCGTCGTCGGATTCGCGGTGCTCGGCGGTCTCCTCGGATTTGTCGGATCGACCATTCAGCCATCGCCTTGGTTCGTCGGGGCGCTGACCATCGTGGTCGCCGCGGCCATGGTGCTTCTCGGTGTCCAGCTTCTCGAGCTTTCTCCGAGGCTTTCGGCGTGGAGACTGACGCTTCCGAAAGGGGTCTCTTCCCTGCTTGGAATCCGGAACCATTCGAAAAAGGAGTACAGCCACACCCGGACGGCGTTTCTCGGCATGCTCACGTTCTT
>CAYVDI010000011.1:13797-24050 GCA_964450795.1 uncultured Bdellovibrionales bacterium | reverse complement strand
GGACTTCACCAGATTTCTATGGCCTATCTCGTAGTCGCGTATCCCAATCTTTCCCAGAAGGATTTCGATTGGATTCAGGAATATCGCAGAAAAAATGACGAGCGCTTCTTTTCCGTCGTCGAGCCCCATATTACGCTGGTATTTTCCGTGCATGATATGGAGCGGGAGGCTTTCATTCAGGAGATAAGAAAGCAGGTGTCAGAAGTGAAGAGCATGGACTTTGAAATGAAGGTCGCTACGGTCAATCAAGATGATTCCGGAGAGTACTATCACGAGTTCCTTGTTCCTGATAGGGGTTACTCCGACATGGTGAAACTTCATGACAGGCTTTATTCGGGAGCGCTTAAAGGGTATCTTCGCTTGGATATCGATTTCATTCCGCATATCGGTATCGGAAACAGTGACGATGCCGCCGTTTCGAAAAAACGGGTGGATACGCTCAATGCCCGGAATTTCGAAATAAAGGGAGCCGTTAAAATGTTGGACATTTTGGAATATAGCGGCGGAACCGTGAAAACGATCGAAAGAATCGAACTTTCAAGCTAGAAGCTTTTCAGGGAGATTTTGGTTTCTATTGTTGCGGATCCGAATCGTCCTGGTTTTTGTTCCTTCTCCGGGGTAGAATGGGGACGTATGGCTTTCTCGAAGAGAATCAACAAATACTTCATGCCGCTCATCTTTGCGGTCCGGACGATCCGATCGCACAAGGCGCGGACGTTTCTTGCGCTTCTCGGCGTGGTCGTCGGGGTTTTTTCCGTCGTGGTCATCATGGCGCTCGGTGACGGGGTGAAAGGCTTCATCCTTGGGCAGGTGGAGAGTTTCGGGACCGATCTCATCCAGATCGAGGTCAAGGTGCCGAACACCGGCAAGATGTCCTCCGAGAACGCGGCAGGCAGAGCGCAGGGCGTGCAGATCACGACGCTTACGCTTGCGGACCGTGATGCGGTCCGGAAGCTCCCGAACGTTTCCGCCGTCTATGCCGGAACGATCGGACAGGAACGGGTCACGGTCGGAAATATCGGAAAGCGCGTGCTGTTGTTCGGAGCCAGCGCAGAGGCTCCGCTGGTCGATCAGGGGGCGAAAATCGCGGAAGGCAGGTTTTACACCGAGGAGGAGGACCTTGGGCTTGCAAAGGTGATCGTGCTCGGATCGGAAGTGAAGGAAACATTCTTCGGCGAAGGGAACGCCATCGGTGAATACGTGACGCTTCATGGTGAAAAATACCGGGTTGTCGGTGTGTTCGTCTCGCGGGGGACGCTCGGATTCCTGAACTTCGATACGTTCGCATACGTGCCGGTCCGGACGCTCGAGAAGAAGATCCTCGGGGTCAATTATGTGCAGATGATTTCCGTCAAGATGGCGGACCCGTCCAGGGAAGACGAGACCGTCTCGCTCATCACCGACCTCCTCCGCCGTCGACACGATATCACCACTCCGGACAAGGATGACTTCGCGGTGACATCCACGAGGGAAGCTCAGGATACGCTCTCCGATATTCTCGGGACGATCACTGTCCTGCTCATCGCGCTTACGTCGATATCGCTCGTCGTCGGCGGGGTCGGCATCATGAACGTCATGTATGTTTCCGTATCGGAGCGGACGAGCGAGATCGGTCTCAGGAAGGCGCTCGGTGCGACATCGGGAAATATCCTCCGTCAGTTCCTTTCGGAAGCGCTCATCATCACCGGACTCGGTGGAGCGCTCGGTATCGCGCTCGGCGCGCTGTTCTCGTACGGGCTCTCGTTTCTCTTCGGGAAACTCGGATTTCCGATCCATCTTACTTTCACCTTGCAATCGCTTTTCCTCGGGGCCGGGTTCTCGGTGGCGGTCGGGATCGTTTTCGGTCTTTCGCCGGCATCCCGCGCCGCGAAGCTGACCCCGATGGAGGCGCTCCGGCGCGAGTGATCCGTCTTGCGAATTTTCTCGTTTGAGAGGATGATGACCGTATGAAACTTCCAGTCTGGAAACCACTGTACCTCTTTCTGAAGCTCGCCGGTTTCCCGGTGGAGTGGGAGGTTTCCGTCGGCACCGCCGTATTTCGTCTCGAAAACGGACAGCGAGCGTATCTCATTCTCAAATATCCGAGCGGGCATTTCGATTTTCCGAAAGGACACATGGAGGAGGGCGAAACCGAGGAGGAAACGCTCCGGCGTGAAACCGAGGAGGAAACGGGGATACGGGAACTCCGGATTCTCCCCGATCGTACGAGCATCCGATATTTCTATGTCGCGAAAGGCGGCGAGCGCGAGCGACGGATCAGGGAAGGGCGCGGTCGGATCATCTTCAAGGTCGTTCATTTCTACCCGGCCGAGACCAAGGAGACGGAAGTCCGCATATCGCACGAACATACCGGATTCGAATGGCTCCCGTACGAGGAGGCCATCGGGAGGTTGACCTTCGAGAACGCGAAAGAAGTACTGCGGCGAGCGGAAGATCAGGCCCGGAAGGAAACGCCACTCGGGTTGTAGTAACAGTGAAGACCACGAGTATGTTTCCGATGAGACCGAAGGAGAGCGAGGATTCCGTAAAGACGCTTTTCAATGAGGCGCGGCGTCGGGCGCATGACGAGGGGATTGAGACATACGACGAATGGCGGGACCTGGTAGGGGAATTGCTGCAGGAGAAAGTGAACGAAGGGTCGTTCGATATCGATGAGGATATTCCGACGATGGAAAAGGATCTCGATATGATGTGGCCCGAAATGGAGCGATCGTTCCGATAGAAAATATACACCGGGTTGACCCGCGCATCGGAAGCTCTTCTGTTGCGGGGTCAGGACGGGTGATGGGTGAACGGGAAAAGCCCTTCCTCAGGGGGAAAGGGCTTTTCTCTTTTTCGTTTCGATACTTGATTTTTTCTCAGTTCATGTTATAGTAGTTCCTTGAACGAAGATGTTATGCTGACTGTCCGAAACATTCACAAGCGGTACGGTCCCGTGAAGGTGCTTCTCGGGGTCGGTTTTTCCGTGGCTCGCGGGCAGAAATTCGCGCTCGTCGGTCCGAACGGTGTCGGAAAATCGACGTTGCTTCGAATCATCGCCGGAGAGGAGTCCGAGGACCGTGGGACGATCGAACGCGGGAAAAACCTTCGGATCTCCTATCTTCCGCAGGAATCGGTCGCTGAGTCGGCCGAGGAGACCGTTTTGGACTACCTTCGCCGCGTTTCCGGGGTGAGCGCTATCGAGACCGAGCTCGCTTCGCTTGAGACACGTCTCGGGGAAGAGAAATCCCTTTCCCGATACGGTGAACTTCGGGACCTTTATGACCATCTTGACGGGTTCTCATTTGACCGGAAGGCGCGCAGTGCGCTCGATGGACTCGGTCTGCGGCATATCGAATCCGACAGGAAACTTTCCGAGATGAGCGGCGGACAGAGGCGGCGACTCTCGCTTGCGGGGGCGCTTCTCGAGGAATCGGATCTGCTTCTTCTCGACGAACCGACGAACGATCTCGATCTCCCGTCCATCCTTTGGCTTGAGCGATTCCTCGGGAAAACGGATGCCGCGGTCATCGTAGCCTCTCATGATCGGGCGTTTCTGGATGCGGTTTCGGAAAAAGTGCTTGAGCTTGATTGGTATTTTCGGACGGCGCGGGTCTGGACCGGGAATTACAGCACCTATTTCAAGGAGAAATCGGAAGAGCTTCGGCACGAGCACGATGAGCGGATGCGGACCGAAGAGGAGCGGGCGCGTCTTCATGAGACGGCGGAGGAAAAATTGGAGTGGGCCCGGAAGGGCGCGGAATACGTGATGCCGGACAAGGACAAGATGTCGCAGGGGTTCCATCGCGACCGCTCCCAGCAGAAACAGAGCGCCAGAGCGAAGGCGCTTCATTCCCGTGCCGATCAGGTGAAGAGGGTGACGCTTGCTCCGGAGCGTGATCGTCTTTCGATATTCTTCGATCCTGCCGCGGGCGAAGGAATGGATGTGACGGTGGCATCGGCAATCGCCGGCTATGACAGCGGATTCCGGGTCGGACCGGTCGATATGCATATCGGGTACCCGTCGCGCATCGGTCTCTTCGGGAAAAACGGTTCGGGGAAATCGACGATTCTCCGGAACATCACGGGCGAGTCGAAGCCGCTCTCCGGGACCGTCTCCATCGGCGAGTCGGTCCGATTCGGCATCCTTTCGCAAGAGAACGACTTTCTGCCGAAGGATAAATCGGCATACGAGTGGTTCGCGGAATCGACCCCGATCCGGGACGAAGCCGACATCATGCGTTTCCTTGACCGGTTCCTGCTCAACGCTTCCGCCCTTTCGTTTCCGATGGGAGAACTTTCTCCGGGCGAGCGGATGCGGCTCTCCCTTGCATATCTCATGGCGACGAACGCGAATGTTCTGGTGCTCGATGAACCGACGAATCATCTCGACCTCGAGGCGGTGGCGGCGCTTTCCGATGCGCTCAGGCTTTTTCCTGGGACGCTTATCCTGGTGTCGCACGACCGTGCGTTCCTTTCCGGAATCGAATTTTCGCAGGTGTTTTCCATAGATGACGGCGCCTGTGTCCGTGAGAAAGACTACGCTTCCTATCTTGAACGGGCGATGGAAGATGCCCGCCGCGGGGAGTGGTAGGAATCCGATTCGGGGAAAATGAAAACGGGCGACCGTTGGGTCGTCCGTCCTTGTGGCTAACCAGCCCGCACTGCGGCTGGTCTCTCACCTTGTTTCCCTGGTTTTTCCTTCAGGGTGGCGATTTTCGGTGTTCCGCCGCCGGGGATTGCTTCGTACCCGATCGGAATTTCTTCCTTCGGAGCTTCCTTGCTGGATTTTCCGGTGATTTTTCTTACTGCTCCAGCCACAGCACCTCGCACGTTCATCGTGATCCCCTTATGAGAAAGAACGGAAAATAAAAATTCCAACCGACGATTGGAACCAACACATTGTGACATAGAAATATAAGCATGTCAAATCCGGATTTTTCCTTTGCAGACCCTTGATTCTTCTGTGGGTATGCGTATATACTGGTCCGTATGAGACTTCGTGACAGAATCCGACTGCGTTTCGCCGGCGTGCTTCTCCTCGCCGTCTTTTCGGGTGTTCTCGCATACCCGAAGGTGTTTTCGTATATCCCGCATTTCGCGGCCGCGAAAAGCCTGGAGGACGCGCTTGCTATCCATCTCGGACTCGATCTTCAAGGGGGTATCCATCTCGAATATGCGGCTGATGTCTCGCAGGTTCCGACCGGAAAGAAGAGCGAGGCGCTCGAGGCGGCGAAGGCGGTCATCGAACGCCGGGTGAACGCGTTCGGCGTGAGCGAGTCGGTCATCCAGCTTTCCAAGTCCGGATCCGAAGACCGGATCATCGTCGAGCTTCCGGGCGTCGAGAATACCGAAGAGGCGAAGAAGATGCTCAAGGAGACGCCGTTCCTCGAGTTCCGCGAGGATGCTTCGGCGGATTTCGAGGAGCAGTTCAAGAAGGATAACGAGGAATCGAAGAAGAAGGCGGAGGAGGTGCTCGCGCTCGTGAAGAAACCCGGAAGCGATTTCGGGGCGCTTGCGAAGCAGTATAGCCAGGATCCGGGATCGAAGGACAAGGGTGGCGATCTCGACTTCGTGAAGAAGGGGACGTTCGTTTCCGAATTCGATGACGTCATTTTCAAGGACGATTTCAAGGCGGGTGACGTGTGGCCCGATCTCGTCGAGAGCCAGTTCGGGTGGCACATCATCAAGAAGCTTGAGACGAGGGGCGAAGGCGACGACCTCGAGGTCCGTGCCGCGCACATCCTCTTCCCGAAGAAGACCGTCGACATGCTTCCGGATTCGACGCGGTTCAAGGCGACGGGGCTATCCGGAAAGAACCTCAAGGACGCATTCGTGGATTATCAGGGACAGGGG
This sequence comes from uncultured Bdellovibrionales bacterium, assembly GCA_964450795.1. GTDB lineage: Bacteria > Patescibacteriota > Minisyncoccia > Moranbacterales > UBA1568 > JAGOTT01. The sequence continues at coordinate 18,215 of CAYVDI010000011.1, read as the reverse complement.
CTCGGAGCGCCGCAGGTCGGGCTCCAGTTCGATTCCGAGGGCGCGAAACTCTTCGCCGAGATCACGAAGCGGAATCTGCAGAAACAGGTTGCGATCTTCCTCGATGATGAGATCATCAGCGCACCGAGGGTGCAGAGCGAGATCACCGACGGTCGCGCGGTCATCACCGGCAGCTTCACGCTCGATGAGGTGAAGAAGCTCGTCGGTCGGCTGAACGAGGGCGCGCTTCCGGTTCCGATCACGCTCGTCGGACAGCAGTCGATCGACGCGTCGCTCGGCGAGGGAGCGCTTCACGAGAGCCTGTATGCCGGTGCGGTCGGATTGCTCGCGGTGTCCGTCTTCATGGTGCTCTATTACCGGTTCCTCGGACTCGGTGCCGTGTTCGCCCTCCTCATCTATACCGCGATGCTCCTTGCGCTCTTCCGGCTTTCCGGGTTCACGCCGTTCCCGATCACGCTCACGCTTTCCGGTATCGCGGGATTCATCCTTTCCATCGGTATAGCCGTCGATGCGAACGTTCTTATCTTCGAGCGCACCCGGGAGGAGCTCGCGTACGGGAAGTCCGCGCAGAAGGCACTCGAGGAGGGGTTCAAGCGCGCGTGGCCGAGTATCCGCGACGGGCATGTGTCGACCCTCATCACGACGGTCATCCTCACGATGCTCGGCACCGGATTCGTGAAGGGATTCGCGATCATCCTCGCGCTCGGTGTGCTTCTCTCGCTTTTCACGGCGGTCGTGCTCGTCCGTTCCTGGCTCCGGTTCGTGGTCGGCGAGTGGGCGGAGAAACGGACGTGGCTCCTGGTCGCTCCGAAGAAACTCCTTGAAGAGGAACAATAACCGTATGCTCCATATCATCCAGAAGCGGAAATACTCGTACTGGTTCTCGGGAATCCTGATCGTCCTTTCGGCGGCGGCGCTGTTTTCGTGGGGGCTCCGGCTCGGTATCGATTTCAAGGGCGGAACGCTTGTCGAGGTACGCTTCGCGAAGGATCCGGTTCCGGTAGTGACGGAGGTCCAGGGCGCGCTCGCGCCGCTCGATCTCAAGAGCCTTACGGTGCAGGCGACCGAAGGGAACGGTGCGATCATCCGGTATCTCGCCTCCGACGAGGGTTCCAATGACCGCGTGATGGAGGAGCTCCGGAAGCTCGATTCCGGGCTGACTCCGCTCCGTACCGATTTCATCGGTGCATCGGTCTCCGGTCAGATCAAACAAAACGCGTTCTGGGGGATCCTTTTTTCCGTGCTCGGTATCGCCGCGTACATCGCGCTCGCGTTCCGTCGGGTGTCGCGGCCGATCAGCTCGTGGGAATACGGGTGGGGTGCGGTCATCGCGCTCTCGCACGATCTCTTCATCACGGCGGGAGCGTTCGCGGTTTTCGGACGGTTCATGGATGTGGAGGTCGGCGTTCCGTTCGTGGCGGCACTCCTCACGATTCTCGGCTATTCCGTGAACGACACCATCGTCGTCTACGACCGTATCCGCGAGAATCTTCTCCGTGCGAAGGCGAAGGCGGATTTCGAGGGGATCGTGAATCGGTCCGTGAACGAGACGATGTCGCGTTCGATCAACACGTCCATGACGGTCATCATCGTGCTCGCGGCGATCTCGATGTTCGGCGGGGAGGGTGTCCGGTGGTTCTCGAATGCGCTCCTGATCGGTGTTGCTTTCGGGACATACTCGTCGATCTTTGTCGCCTCTGCCCTCCTGGTTACGCGATATAACATGAAATTCGAAAAGTAGTATGAAGTGGAATCCTTTCAAGAAATCAGACGACAAGCAGGACGGGAAATCCGTCGAGGAGAAGCTCGCGGCGATGCCGGGCGCGCCGAAACTCGAGGACATGGGGATGATGGAGCGCTTCGCGATGAAGCGGTTCATGAAGATGAGCCCAGAAGAACAGAAGAAGGCGGTCGAGAAGGCGATGACCCCGAAGAACATCGAGAAGCACAAGGGTGAGATCGTCGCGTCGCTCGAGGAAATGAAGAGGAACCGCATGATCTCCGACGACCAGTATCGACTCATGAAACGGAAATTCGGAATAAAATAGGTATATCGTATACGGTATTTTGTATCTCGTATGAATACGGAAACGAAAATAGACGAAGTGCTTTCCCGCGGGGTGGCGGAGGTGATCGGCGGGGAGGAGTTGAAGAAACGCCTGCTTGCCGGCGAGAAACTGCGGGTGAAATTCGGCATCGACCCGACGAGCCCGAATATCCATCTTGGGAGGGCTGTCGTGCTTCGGAAACTCCGTGATTTCCAGGATCTCGGATGCGAGGTCCATTTCATCATCGGTGATTTTACCGGACAGATCGGGGATACGAGCGATAAGGAGAGCGAACGTCCGATGCTATCGGAAACATTGGTAGAGAATAACTTGAAAACCTACCTTGATCAGGCATACAAGATTCTCGACAAGGAAAAAACGAGAGAGCATCGGAATTCGACATGGCTCTCGGGGCTTGCCTTGAAAGAGATCGGGGAACTGGCGACATGGTTTTCGCTCCATGAGTTCGTTTCCCGCGACAATATCAAAAAGCGCCTCGAAGAAGGGAGGCGGGTCTCGCTCCGTGAACTCTTCTATCCGCTCATGCAGGGATACGACAGCGTGATGGTGGACGCGGATATCGAAATCGGCGGGACGGATCAGCGGTTCAATATGCTTGCCGGTCGTACGATTCAGCAGTATCACATGCCGTCCGACAGTGAACGGAAAATCATAGAAAATAATATAAAAGGGGTAGCTCGGCACCGGTCAGGAGAACAGTCTGGTGATGGAGTGGATCCTCTTCGGTCTGATCGCCAGTATATTCTGACCTCGAATCTCATTCCCGGAACCGACGGGCGGAAGATGAGCTCGAGTTGGGGGAATACGATCAACCTTCTCGACGAGCCGAACGAGATGTTCGGTAAGATCATGAGCATTCCGGATGAGCTGATCGAAAGCTATTTCGTCCACTGTACGCGCGTCCCGATGGAAGCGGTCACGGAAATCATGAAGGCCGAGAATCCTCGTGATGCGAAAGTCCGTCTTGCGAAAGAGATCGTCGCGCTCTATCATGGTGCCGAGGAAGCCGCGAAGGCGGAAGAATATTTCGTGAATACGTTCTCCAAGGGCGAGATTCCGGAAGACATCCCCGACGCGAAGGCGGAAGAGGGGATGAGACTTGTTGAGTTCATCGTTTCAATCGGATTCGCTGAGAGCAAGGGTGAGGCGCGCCGGAAGATGGAACAGGGTGGCGTCGAACTGGATGGCGAGAAAACGACCGATGGAAATATCACGCTTTCATCCGATCATGCCGGCAAGGTTCTCAAGGTTGGCAAGAAAGACTTCGTGAAGATCGTTTTCTAGGGATATCCGGCGTGAAAACGAAAACCCCCAATGCGGGGGCGCGTATGGATCCCGTGAAAATAGTTTGCGGAAAAATAACATTTTCCCTGGAAACACAGGTGGGTTCCATGCGATCTCCTTGCGGAGCCTTGTTCAGCGCCTCGTTCTGGAGGTCTTCGTTTCCAGTATAGCATAGGATTTGACAGACGCTTCTCCGCATCCTATAGTGTGCAGCCTATGTTCTTTACCTTGTGGAGGGGGTTGTCATGCTCAAAAGAGGTGAGAAAATTCATGATTTGCCAGGATTGCTCGAGGCGCTCTGCTGTGACAATTTCCCTGGAGGTGTCGATCGGGATGTGCATCTGGTGTTCGTCTGGGACCCGTTTCCCAACAAGGATCCGGAAGTGCGGGTCTTGTTCAAGGAGAGTGGTGTATCCGGTCCGGATTGGACTTTTCCATTCTCTCGGGAATGTCTTGCTGAAGCGCTCCGAAACGGATTCGTTGAAGCTTCCGGCGAATACGCAGTTAAACCGTATCTTTTCGTGCTTTCCCAGAAGGGTCGGGAGGAACGCGATCGGATGCTCAAATCGAAGATCGTGGCATGAAGGGTTTCGGGCGCGTGATCGCGTGCCCGTTTCTTTTTTGACCCGTTTTCCCTTTTCTTGTACAATGAATCCGTCATTCAGGCGGATTTTTTATGTTGAAAAATCGGATCGAGGAACTGACGAACAAGGGAGTGGAGGCGCTTTCCGAGGTCACGGACGAAGCCGGTCTTCTCGCGCTCGAAACGGAATATGTCGGTCGGAAGAGTGAGCTCTCCGATATCCTCAAGGGTCTCAAAGATCTGACTCCGGAAGAGAAGAAGGAAGTCGGTCCGATCGCGAATGGAGCGCGGAAATCATTGGAAACCGCCATCGCCGAGGCACGGGAACGCATCGAATCGAAAAGACTTGCCGAAGAGGATCGTCTCGATGTCACGCTTCCCGGGGTCGCCGAGCCCGTCGGGCACCTTCATCCGATCACGATACTCTCGCACGAGATCGAGGATATCTTCGCCGGGATGGGATTTTCCGTCGCCGACGGACC
>CAYVDI010000011.1:0-13697 GCA_964450795.1 uncultured Bdellovibrionales bacterium | reverse complement strand
GGTTTCGCCTGGGGATTCGGATTGACGCGGCTCGCGATGATGAAATACAAGATTCCCGATATCAGGCTCTTCATGGGCGGCGATGTGCGGTTTACCCGTCAGTTCTAGCATATGCTGTTTTCCTACAACTGGCTCAAGGAATTGTCCGGAACGGAAAAGTCACCCGAGGAGCTCGCGGCGCTTCTTCTGGCGCGTTCGTTCGAAGTGGAAGAGGTGAAGAAATACGAACACGGACTCTCCGGTGTCGTTATCGGGAAGGTGCTGAAGGCCGAACCGCATCCGAACGCGGATCGGCTCAAGGTGACGGAGGTATCGACGGGTGACGGGATGCGGACGATCGTCTGCGGTGCGCCGAACGTCGCGGCGGGGCAGATGGTGGCGGTAGCACTTCCTGGAACGAAACTTCCGAATGGAGCCGAGATACAGGAGGCCGAAATCCGTGGTGTGAAATCATCGGGGATGATCTGCGCGCTCGACGAGCTCGGTTTCGGAACCGATCATGAAGGCATATGGGTGTTGCCGGACGATTCCGTGATCGGTACGCCGCTTGCGGAAGCGATGGGGCTTGAGGATTCGATCATCGACGTGAAGATTCTTCCGAATCGCGGTATGGACGCGCTCTCGCACTTCGGGCTTGCGCGTGAGATCGCGGCGCTCGAGCGACGATCGTTCCTGTCGGAAGCGATGTTCGTAAAAGAGCTTTCCGAGGAAACGTCGGGTGCCGGGGTGGAAGTGGTCATCGAGGACGAGGGGGTATGTTCGGCGTATGTCGGCCTCTCGTTCCGTCTTGGAGATCGGACGGGGCTTCCGCTTCCGGTGCTCGGACGGATGATCGCGCTCGGACAGCATGTGATTCATCCGGCGGCGGATGTCGCGAATTTCCTCTCGCTTCTTTACGGCCAGCCGATGCACGCGTTCGACGCGGAGAAACTTTCCGGAAAGAGAATCGTAGTACGTTTCGCGAAGGACGGAGAGAAGCTTCTTCTGCTCGACGGAACCGAGATCGTTCTCGATAAGAATGATCTTGTCATCGCGGATGAACGGGGTCCGGTGGCGCTTGCCGGCATCATGGGCGGCAAGGATTCGGCGGTGTCGGCCGATACGAAGGAGGTTTTTTTCGAGATCGCGAACTTCGATCCGAAGACGATACGGAAATCGCGGGTCAGGCACGGCCTTTCGACCGATGCGTCGTATCTTTTCGAACATTCGGTGGATCCGACTTGGCCGGAGAAGCTTCGCGGCGAAGTCATTTCCCGTTTCGAAGCGTCGCTCGGGGCCGGATATCAGGGCAGCATCTCTGTTTCTTCTGGAAACGTCACGGAGGGGCGGGAAATCACTTTTCCGCTCTCTGGTATCGAGGGATTGCTCGGCATCGCCATTCCGGAGGCGGACATCCTTTCCATTCTCCGTTCACTCTCCGTTTCGGCGGAAATCCGTGACGGGAAACTCTTGGCAGTCGCCCCGTCGTTCCGACCGGACCTCGAGAAGGAAGCGGATATCATCGAGGAAATCGGTCGGGTGTACGGATACGAACATATCGCTCCTATGGCGCCGGAACTTCCGGTGATTGCTCGGGAAAGGAATGATGAGAATGATCTCGAACGACGCCTCAAGGAATATCTCGCCGCTGCCGGATTCGATGAGATCATGACGTACTCCTTTTATGGGGAGGATTCCCGGAGACAGGGCGGCGTTCCGGAGGAAGCGCATCTTATCCTCGAGAATCCGATGAATCCCGATCAGACGTATCTTCGCGCGAAACTTCTTCCGACGGTATTCGGGAAAGCGATTGAAAACGTGCCGCGTACCGACCGATTCAAGCTGTTCGAATTCGGTCGTGTGTACTTCCGCGAAGGCGACGCGGTTCATGAAGAGAAGCGGATCGCGTTCGCGCTTTCCCTGAAGGAATCGGTTTCCGGTGAGGTCTTTCTTTCGCAGAAGGGCGAAGTCGAGCGACTTTTCGATTTCCTCCGTATCCGCGACGGAATATCGTTCGAACCGGCAGAAGAAGTCTCGCCGCTCTTTCATCCCGGTCGCACCGTGCGGATCCTTGCGGACGGGGAGTTGGTCGGCGTGGTCGGAGAGGCACATCCGTCGTTCATAAAAAAGTTCGGATCACGTCGGATCGCGATCGCCGAACTCTCGTTCCCGATCCTGCTCCGTCTGTCCGGCGCGCCTGTCGTCATGAAGCCGATTTCGAAATTCCCGTCCGTTTCTCGTGATATCTCGCTCGTTGTTCCGTTCCAAGTCACGTTCGGTGAATTGGAAAAGGTCATCGTTTCCTCCGGCGGGGATCTTCTCCGCGGATGTGAGTTTTTCGATCTCTATGAGAAGGGGCGGGAGAAGAATGTTGCCTTCCACCTTTCCTTCGGCGAAGACGATCGGACGATAGAGGGCAAGGACGCGGAAGAATCGTTCCGAAGAATCGTCCGGGCGACGGAGGAATCTTTCGGCGCGAAACTCGCGGAGTGACGGCTGTCTCCCGGGGAATTGACATAAAAAGAAATATATGACATAATACTCACGTTCGTGTCAGAAATTTCTCGGATAGCCTTTTCACGCTTTTTTACAACCTACTGTGTCTTTCCGTTCCTGAAACAGGTCGGGTCATCGCGTCCGTCGAAAGGCGGATGAGGAAAGTCCGGACTCCCGCCCGGTGAAAGCCGGCGCAGAAAGGTAATAGGTAATCCCTATACGGAGCGATCCGCGAGGTGCGAACAGAAACGGCTTTTCCCGAAAGGGAAAAGACAGCCTGTACCCCTGCCCCCGGTGAAAACCGGGGAACACTCGTCAGACCTCAGGCTGTTCTTGGCTCATAAAGGGGTATGAGAAGTCCAAGGTGAAACGGCTAAATCCTTACCTGGGTGCAAGGTCGTGTCCATTTCGTTTTTTCCTCGAGAAAAAGCGGCAAGGAAGAACCGCGAGAACCGGATGGCGACATCCGGTCCAGATAAATGATGACAGAGAAACAGAATCCGGCTTATGAGCCTGTTTCGGGAACGGAAGGATGCACAATCGGTTGATTTTCGCTCCGTATTGCGTCGTATATATTATGAAACGATCGGAAGTCTATTTCAGTGTGATGCAGGTTCCGGTGGACTACCTTTGCGTGGTTCTCGCGGCGCTTTCGGTATTCCTTCTCCGTGATGCCCTTCCGCAGGTTTCGGACATCATCGCGCCGAAGCTCTATGACATGACGCTCGATCGTTTCATCGAGCTTTCGCTCATCGTGGCGGCTCTTTTCGTGTTCATTTATGCGCTCGACGGTCTCTATGTCATCCGCGCGACACGACGGTTTTTTCATGAGGCTTTCGCCGTGTGGAAGGCGACCACGGCAAGCATCGTCATCGTCATCATCGCGGTCTTTCTCGAGCGGGAATGGTTCTCGTCCCGTTTCGTCATCCTTGCGGGATGGATAACGGCGGTGATATATGTCACGTTCGGGCGATACATGATGAGACTTATCCAGCGCTACTACCTTGTGAAGAAGGGTGTCGGGGTGCATCGCGTGCTTCTTCTCGGGCGGAACGGCCGTGTACGTCGGTTCGCGAAGCTCTTCACGAAGAATCCGGAGCTTGGCTATCGCGCGGTGGATATCGCCGAGACGGCGAGCCTGCATCGCATCGAGGAGATCCGCGCCGAGAAAGGCGTCGATGAGATTATCGTGTGCGATCCGACCATTCCCGATGACGAACAGGAAAAGATCCTCGACTACTGCCAGATCCATAACATCGCGTACAAATATTTCCCGACGATGCTTCAGACGTCGCGATTTTCCCTTTCGATCGTGAACGGGGAGCCGCTTATCGAGTTTCAGAACACGCCGCTCGAGGGGTGGGGCAGGGTGATGAAGCGCATTTTCGACATCGTCGCGTCGTTCTTCGCGATTGTCATGCTTTCTCCGGTCATGGCGACCATAGCTCTTCTCATCAAGCTTGAGGATCACGGCGGCCCGATCATCTATCGGAACCGCCGGATCGGAGAAAACGGGAAGGAATTCTACGCCTACAAGTTCCGCTACATGCAGTGGAAGTACTGTGTCACGAAGGAGAATCCGGATTTCGATGCGGCCCTCGAATTCGAACGGAAACTGATCGCCGAGCGGAGCGTCCGGAAGGGGCCGCTTTACAAGATCAAGAACGATCCGCGGAAGACGAAAGTCGGTGCCTTCATCGAGAAGTTTTCTCTCGATGAACTGCCGCAGTTCTGGAACACTCTCAAAGGGGATATGTCGATCGTCGGTCCTCGTCCGCACCAGAAGCGGGAGGTGGAGCAGTATCGCGAATACCATCGGAGACTTCTCACCATAAAGCCCGGTATCACCGGTATGGCACAGATTTCCGGCCGATCGGATCTCCCGTTCGAGGACGAATACCGTCTCGACGTGTACTATATCGAGAACTGGTCGCTCTGGCTCGATATCCTCATCTGTCTCAAGACTGTCGGCGCGATGATCCGCCGTCGGAAAAACTAGCGACGGTCGGAATGCCTTATATCGCCGTACTTTGTTTCAAGCGCTTGCTGGGCGCTTTTTCTTTTGACGGAAAACGGGTAAAATGGCTGTGGATCCGGGGATTGCCCGAAGTTCCAAGGAATTTTAACGGAATTCATATGAATCTCATCATACGCTGGTTTTCGGTCGCGCTCGGGTTCATGGCGGCGGCGCACTTTGTCCCGGGAATCACGCTTGAAGGCGGGTTTTCGACTGCGATCCTGCTTGCGGCCCTCTGGGGCATCGTCGGAGTGCTCGTGAAGCCGATTCTGCTCATCCTGACATTGCCGGTGACGATCCTCACACTCGGGTTGTTCGTTTTCGTTATAAATGCCGGGCTCTTCTGGTGGCTCGGTCGCATCCTTGCCGATTTTCATGTGGCGGGTTTTCAGGCCGCCTTGTTCGGGTCGGTTCTTCTCTCGGTCGTTTCGTCCGTGACTCACTGGGTCCTTGAAAAATTCCGGGACGATGACTGATTATGAAGATCGCGCTCGTCCACGACTATCTCGTGCAGTACGGAGGTGCCGAGCGGGTGCTCTCCGCGCTCACGGAGGTGTTCCCGGAAGCACCGATATACACGCTCCTCTATGACCGCGAGGCGGTGCATGGGTTGTTCGATGCTTCCCGGGTGCATACGTCATTTCTCCAAGGAATCCCCGGTGTGCGGCGTGCGCACAGGCTGTTTCCGCCCTTGATGCCGCCCGCGATCGAACAGTTCGATTTCACGGGATACGACGTCGTGTTGTCGGACTCGTCGAGCTATGCCAAGGGCGTGCTCACCGGTCCGGATACGCTCCACATATCCTATATCCACACGCCGATGCGGTATGCGTGGGATGACTGCCAGAAGTACACGGAGGATTTCGGGTTTCCCCGTTTCGTGAAGAAGCTCGTGCCATTTTTCATGAATCCGATCCGTCTTTGGGACAAGGCAAGCGCGGACCGAGTTGACCGATTCATAGCGAACTCCGACTTCGTCGCCGTCCGGATCCGGAAATATTATGGAAAAAATTCGACAGTCATCCATCCGCCGGTCGACACGGGTCGGTTTTTCGTCGCGAAGCCCGAAGATCGGAAGGGGTACTTTCTCATGGTCGGACGGCTTATCGCCTACAAACGGTTTGATATCGCGATCGAGGCGTTCAATCGGCTCGGTCTTCCGCTTCGCATCATCGGTCGGGGACCGGAATTCGACCGTCTCAGAAAAATTGCCGGACCGACGATCGAATTTCTTGGGCGCGTTCCGGATGAGGAGCTCCCGAGACAGTATGCCGAATGCCGAGCCTTCGTCTTCCCGCAGGAAGAGGATTTCGGCATCGTGGCGATCGAGGCGATGGCTTCGGGACGGCCGGTGATCGCCTATCGCGGCGGGGATATCGAGGAGCGTATCGAAGAAGGCGTATCGGGTGTGTTTTTCAACGAGCAGACACCCGAGTCGATCATCGAGGCGGTACGTCGATTCGATGGCATGTCCTTTGATCCGGAGGATATCCGCAGGAGAGCGCTTCCGTTTGACAAAGCTGTGTTTACGCGCAAAATAAAGGAGTACGTGTCGGATGCATTGGAAAATCATCGAAAAATGATCGGAACAAAGCCTCCGATCTCCGCATGAACCCGAAATCATTATCCTCAGACCGGAAAGGAAAACCTATGGAACTTCGGGAATTCATAAACATATTCGTTGTTCGGAAGAGGCTTTTCTTCGCTGTTTTTCTTGCGTTCGTTTTCGCGGCTTTCGCTGGGTATCGATTTCAGCCGATGCGATATGAAACCTCGTTGACGCTCAACATTTCCCGGACCGGATTCGACCGGACGGATGCGTACCGGTACGATCAGTTTTACCGGCTTCAGGCGGACGAACGGTTCGCGGATACGGTCGTGCGTTGGATAGCTTCGCCGTCCGTCCGGTCGGAAATGCGTTCGCTCGGGATGCCGGCATCCGTGAGTGATTCGATTGTGGCAAAACGGCTCTCGTCGCAGATGATCGACGTGCGATATGCCGCTCCGAGCGTGAAGGGATTCGGCAATGCGGACGACGCCGTCGTTTCCGCGCTCAATCGGGAAACGGAGAGACTGAATGAAGGGACGAAAGACCCGTCATGGTTCGTCATCATCGCGGATGATCCGGTCGTCTCCGATTCGAGGATCCCGTTCCGGATCATGTTCGGCGGCGGTGTCGCTGCCGGAATATTCTTCGCATTTTGGACCGTGCTTTTCGCGAGATATTTCGAGAAAGGCAAGAAGCCGGATAATCATTAGCAGAACGGCTTTCGGAGGGATGGCTGAAACGGATGTATGAGAATAGGGGTGGATGCGAGGTGTCTGGCGGACGGACGGCGGAGCGGTGTCGAGGAATATGCCATAGCGCTCCTTTCCGAGTTGTTCCGTATCGACCGAAAGAACGAATACATACTGTTTTTCAACGCATGGGGAAATGTCGATGCGGGTCTCTCTTTCGCGGACGGTTTTCCGAACGTTTCCGTCCGACGGTTCCGTATTCCGAACAAGCTGCTCAATCTTTCGCTTTGGTACCTGAATTGGCCGAAGCTCGACCGGCTGGTCGGCGGGGTCGATGCCTTTTTTCTTCCGAATATCAACTTCTGTGCCGTTTCCGATGGGACGAAACTTTTCGTGACCGCGCACGATCTTTCTTTCGAGGCGTATCCGGAGACGTTTTCATGGAAACAGCGCATGTGGCATTTCTTCGTGAATCCGAAGAAGCTCTTCCGCTGGGCCGATCGGATATTTTCGGTATCGCGATCAACCAAGGATGACCTGGAGACCCGTTACGGCATCCGCCCGTCGAAAATCGAGGTCATCCAGAGCGGTATCGACGGTCGGTTTCATGAGTACGACCGGAACGATCCGAAGCTTCTTTCCGTGAAGGAGAAATATCAGCTTCCATATCGGTTTATCCTGTACCTCGGCGCGTTCGAGCCACGGAAGAATATCGTTTCGGTTGTCCGTGCGTTCACCGCGCTCAAAAAGTCGCGTCATCCGGAGTTCGAGAAATTATCCCTTGTCCTTGCCGGCGTATCCGGTTGGAAAGAGGATGAAATCCGTGATGAGATCGAGAGTTCATCGTTCCGCGGGAATATCATCCTTCCCGGATTCGTCGATGATGAAGACAAGCCGGCGCTCTATAATCTCGCGTCGTTGTTCGCGTACCCGTCCTTCTACGAGGGGTTCGGATTCCCTCCGCTCGAGGCGCTCGCCTGCGGCGTTCCTGTCGTGGCATCGAACTCTTCCTCGCTTCCGGAAGTTGTCGGTGATGCGGGAATACTCATCGATCCGCATCGTCCCGACGAGCTTCTCCGTGCATTTGAAGAGGTTCTCCTCGATAAAAAACTTCGCGCCACCCTTCACGAAAGGAGTCTTTCGCGCGCGAAGCGTTTTCTCTGGGGTGAAACCGCCCGTCGTGTCCTCGCCGAATTCGAGAAGGAGATCCATTGACGGTTCTCCGAATCACGTATTTTTCTGGTATAATGGAAATGTCACGTATCGATAACCAATAAGAAAACAGTCATGACGTTTCAGAAGAATGTCGGGGGAACGGATCGCGGACTTCGCATCGTGCTCGGAATCGCGATCATCGCGGTCGGGGTGTATTATGAATCTCTCTGGGGAGCGTTTGGAGTCATCGTGCTCGGTACCGGGGTATTCAGCTGGTGCGGCCTCTACACGCTCCTCGGTATTTCCACATACAAGGAAGAATCGGAAGAGAATCGCGGTGAGAAAGCGTAACCTTTTCTGTTTTCCGTGACGTTCCGTTGATTCGTCGCGGGAGGCGCGAGTTTTCGTGGTATACTTCTTTCGTAGCGGTATACCGTTTCGCTGTGTAGACGTGAGTCGGTATCTCGGTCTCTGGCAATCTTGTCGTACGGATATGAAAACAAAAATCTTTTTCGGGGCCTTCGCGGTGATTGTTGCCGGGTCGGTGGCGATTTCGTACCACAAGTTCATGGTGGTTCGTGATTATGTCATCGAGGCGCAGGTGGATTGCAATCCGTCCGTCGACCGATGTTTCGTATGGAAATGCGACCCGACGTCGACGAAGGAAGACACGATGTGTACCGGAAATCCGGAGGAGGATACTTGGTATTATAAGCTCTTCAGAAGGAACGCGAAAAATATCCCATTGTGTGATCCGTCAGCGGAAGACTGTGCGGCATACGTTTGTCCGGAGGGCGAGCGGGATTGCGAAGAGACTTTTTGCGATGAGTTGTCGCTCGCGGCATCCGGGGAGCTGGACGGATCGTGCAGCGATCCGGAACAGTATAATCTCGAAAATCCGGATGAGCCGACAGTCTCCTCTGATGAGATGGATTCTGCTTCAGGCAATGACGAGGGCGTTGCTTCGGAAACGGAGGAAGATGTTGTCGGACCTCCGGAGGAACAACTGGAGTAGATTCTTCGTTTTTTGGCTATTTTATGACCGGTTCTTACTTTTGGCTTTTTTTGGCTTCTGTGGCGCCAATCTTATGGGCTGTTTCTTCCGTCATAGATACTTATTTCGTTCACGATATCTATGAAGATGAGTATGATGGAATGATCATTTCCGGTTTGTTTCAGATAGCTCCGTGGGCGTTTGTTTCATTCGGCATCATAAACTTCGCGTTTCCAGGAATCGAAACGGCTCTTTGGGCATTTGCTGCGGGCGCCTTCCTTTTCTTGTCGTACGTTTTTTATTTCAAGACTCTCTTCACATTCAATGATTCCGCACTTGTACAGATACTTTGGGGTGTGAGTGTCCCCATGACACCATTTCTTGCGTGGTTGATCGTCGACGAAGTGCTTCTTCCGATCCATTACGCCGGTATCGCGATCGCCTTTATCGGCGTTTCGATATTCGGTTTTGACGGGAAGACGGCGAATGGAAAATTTTTGAAAGTGGCGATACTCATGCTTTTTTCAGCGCTGTTTTTTTCGTTGAATTGGGTTCTGGGGAGAAAGGCATACCAACTTTCCGGTGATTTTTGGAGCACATATCTCATATACTGTCTCGGGTCCGCAAGTCTTTCAACTCTGTTGCTGGTGCTTCTCGATAGTGCAAAGGAAAAGGCTCGTCGGATATTTCGATTGAGCCGGAAGTTTTTTATAGTTTTCTTTTTGTCAGAGACTCTCGCCGTAGTCGCATCTTTAACATCTCAACGGGCCGTCAGTATCGCTCCAGCAGTCTCATTTGTAGCGCTTATAGAAAGTTTGACTCCATTATTTGTAATCGGGGTGAGTTTTGTCGCGCTTGTATTTGCGAAACGATTCAATTGGGATGGCGTCATGTCGGCATATGGGAATCAACTTTCGTATCCCTGGTTGAAGTTGATGGCGGTTGGACTCATTTCGATAGGTATTTATATCATCAGCTGATGATGTGCACCATATATCACGAGGCTATGGGATACCTTCTGCCATGGGATTCAGTTCTGAAAACAGTAAGAATTATACAAATAATTCAAGTGGAGTCTATTTTTTAAGATGATATGCGCATTCTCTTCATATCGCAGGAACTTATCGCGGTGGAATTATGTGTCGCTCTCCAGGTGGAGGGTCATGATTTGAGGTTGTATATAGAGGATCGCGGTCTTCGCGACTGTTACGATGGTATGGCAAAAAAGACGCTCGATTGGAGGCAAGAGCTTCCCTGGGTCGGGAAAAATGGGCTTATTGTGTTCGATGATGTCGGATTCGGAGATGAGCAGGATCGACTTCGCAAGGAGGGGTATAGGGTGGTCGGTGGAAGTTTTTTCGGGGACAAGCTTGAAACGGATCGAAATTACGGACAGCAGATGTTCGATCGTTGCGGCATAAAGGGTATATGTTCGCATAATTTCTCTTCCCCGAAAGAAGCCATTTCTTTCGTGAAGAATTCCAAGTCGCAATGGGTCGTAAAACAGAATGGTGGGCACATAAGCTCTCTGAATTATGTTGGGATGCTGAAAAACAATGAGGATGTTATTGGTATCCTTTCCCACTACGATGATATGGGAATCCGCGGTGTTCATCTTCAGCAGAAGGTTTCCGGGATAGAAATTGGGGTCGGGAGATATTTTAACGGTAGCGACTGGGTCGGTCCGATCGAGATCAATGTTGAGCACAAAAGCCTGATGCCGCAAGGCATTGGCCCGAAAACTCCGGAGATGGGAACGCTCATGTGGTATGACGATGACGAAAAAAACAGTCTTTTCCAAATGACTCTGGGCAGGATGAGGGGCTATCTTCGGGAGGTAGATTTTCATGGTGACATAGATATCAATTGTATCGTTTCCGGGTCCGATATCTATCCACTCGAGGCTACGGCGCGGTTCGGAACCCCTTCGACGTCCTGTCAAATGGAGATTCATGTCTCGCCATGGGGAGAGTTCCTTTCGGCAATTGCCGATGGAACGCCGTATGACTTGGAGTATAGAACTGGTTATGCTGTGGTTGTCACGATGGCCGTCCCTCCATTTCCGTTCATGCAGCTTCCACAGGAGTATACATCGGATGGGATGGCCATTCATTTCATCAAGAGTCCGTCCGAAGCTGAGGCGAAACATTACTATTTCGAGGAGGTATTGTATGGTAAACGTCGGATAGACGGTTTGCTCCGTAGGCAATTCTTCGTCGCAGGGAAAAAGGGGTGTGTTGGATACGCTGGCGGATTTGGCGCTACGATTCCAGAAGCGAGAAATGTCGCGTATTCAAGAGTTCGGAACATTGTCGTTCCGAAGATGTTCTATAGGGATGATATTGGTCTTGATTTTCTTCAAAACGGAAAGAAGCAACTGGAGAAATGGGGGTGGTTATAGGAAGTTCAAAGGAATATAATCGGATTGTTTCTATGATTTTGTTGCTTGCCATGTTAGAATTTTCTTGTCGGTCTAATTTTCTGTAGGTGTATCCTTATGGACGAAAATATCGGAGACTCATTCAAAAAAAGTGACGATTTCCTTTCCCAGATACCTGATTGGGAGAAAGAATATAAGGAATCGGATGAGTTGTCCATCGATTTTAAGAAGGAGGATTGGAAAGGGGCTCCGGCTGACTTCAGCGAACACAATCTGAAGATTTTTGGGTGTGCTGTCATGGAGGATTGGGAGGAGCCGTATATGAGGGATTTGGCGGAAATCGCGTGCAGAAATGGTGGCGTAGTTTTGGAACTTGGTTTCGGTATGGGTATTTCAGCGGGATTTATACAGCAACATCCGATTGATGAGCACATAATCATCGAAGCAAACAAGGAAGTCGCTGAGAAAGCGCGTGATTTTGCAAAGTCGGCCCCGCACAAGGTGAAGGTTCTCGAAGGGTTATGGGAAGATGTGATTGATCAGATTCCAAACGGAAGCCTGGATGGCATATTGTTCGATACATATCCGCTTACCGAGGAAGAAATATACCAGAATCACTTCAATTTCTTTGATGTTGCGTATGAGAAGCTGAAGAAAGGCGGAACCTTCACTTACTATTCTGACGAAATTTCTGATTTCGGAAGAGTTCATATGCAGAAGTTGCAATCAGCTGGTTTCGCTCCCGAAAATATCAAGAAGAAAATAACGCATATTGAACCGCCGAAAGATTGTGAGTACTGGAAGGCTGATACGATACTGTCGCCGATAGTCCAAAAATAGAAATCTATGGAAATAACAGCGTTGATATGCGCCGAGTCTTGGAATCCGGTATTCCTTGTCTTCACTGATCAGGCGCCGAAACTTTTGTATTATTCTCATATCCCGACCGCTATAGCGGCACTTATCATTGGTCTCTTCGTTTTTTTCAAGAGCGGGAAATCGTTGGAATCAAAGCTGCTTCTTTCTTTGGCTGTCGTCTTTTCTCTTCGTTCCTTTGTTAACTTGATAGCGTGGACGAACGCGGATAGTGGTCTTATCATGTTCACATGGTCTCTCCTCTCGTTTTTTTATGTCGCGATGTATGTGCTGAGCCTGTATTTCACGTATGTCTTTCTTGATAAGAAGGATGTTTCTGGTTCTAAAAAGGTGGTATTTTTCTTTATTTTACTCCCGACGTTGTTGTTGTATCCGACGGCGTATAACCTTACCGGTTTTGATGCTATTAATTGCGAGGCTATAGAGAATAAGTGGTTTATCGGATACTACTACCTGCTTGGACTCCTCATATTCCTCTGGATACTTGTTTTGGCGAAAAATCGGTATCGTAATGCGGGGGACAGCGACTCAAAAAAGCAGATAATGTTCTTTACCACGGGGATGGGACTTTTTCTTTTCTCCTTCTTTTTAAGTAGCTATTTGGCATCCTTGGTCGATAACTTCGAATGGGAACAATATGGTTTTTTTGGGATGGCCATATTTATGGGACTTCTCGCTTATCTTATCGTAAAGTACAAGGCATTCGACGTGAGGCTTCTCGGCGCGCAGGCACTGGTAATTACGTTGGTGCTCCTCGTTGGTTCACAACTTTTCTTTATCAAGACGACGATCAATATTATCCTTACTGGAGCGACACTTCTTATCACGAGCGTAGCCGGATATTTCCTCATCCGGTCGGTGAAGAATGAAGTGAAACGCAAGGAAGAGCTTCAGGAAATCGCGACGAAATTGGCGGTAGCGAACGAAGAACTTAAAAAACTCGACAACGCGAAGTCAGAATTCATCTCAATTGCGTCGCACCAGCTTCGGACGCCGCTGACCGCGATCAAGGGATTCCTCTCCCTTGTGCTTGAAGGGTCGTACGGAAAGCTTTCCGCGGAGGTCGAGGACGTGCTCAACAAGGTGTATGTCGCGAATTCGCATCTCGTCGATCTCGTCGAGAATCTGCTGAATATTTCCCGAATCGAGAGCGGCAGGATCCAGTACCAATTCGCGCTGACGGATATCTCGAGCATCGTTCATGAGCTTGAGGACGCGTTTTCGATCGTCGCGAAGGGGCGGAATCTCGAGATCTCGTTCGTCTATCCGGACAAGCCTATTCCTCCGTTCCTTTTGGATATGCAGAAGATCCGCGAGGTGATTTCGAACATGATTGATAATGCCATCAAATACACGCAAAAGGGTGGAGTGACGGTCCGGCTTTCCGGTGACGAAACGAAGGCGCGGGTTTCCGTGACGGATACGGGTGTCGGGATCGCTCCGGAGGACCTCGCTGTCCTGTTCCAGAAATTCCGGCGGGGGAAGGAATCGGGGAAGGTGAACGTTTCCGGAACCGGTCTCGGGCTGTACGTGGCGAAGAACTTCACCGAAGCGCACGGCGG
>CAYVDI010000010.1:3028-24210 GCA_964450795.1 uncultured Bdellovibrionales bacterium | reverse complement strand
GCTGGCGCTGGACCCCGACCAAGGTGCAGTTCCTGCGCGGCGGCGCCAAGAAGGTGCTCGAGGCGATCAAGGGACTCAAGCTCAAGAAGTATCTCCGTGTCAAGGAATCGGTCGACAAGGAAGCGCTCCTCAAGGATCGCCCCGAAATCCCCGGCGTGAAGTACGTGCAGAGCGAGGAATTCTTCCTCGAACCCGCGTCGGAAGCCGTCACGGATCCGAAAACGCAAGAGAACGTCGTCACGTTCGCCAAAGCCGCCTGAAAACGGCGAAGCCCGTCAGTCATCGCACTGCCGGGCTTTTTTTATCATGAAAATTTTCCGTGTTTCCGCTTCGGTTTCGGTTCGGGAAGCGCGGCTTCGGTGATGCGGACAAGCTCGCAGAGCTGTTGCCGGTCCTCGATCATGTCCTCGTCGATCCGCATCGACGGCCGGGCGCCCGGATACGCGCACCCCTCCTCGTACGCCCCACCCACGAACGCACGACCCTCTTCCGTGATCTTCACGAAGAGCGTATCGTCGCAGACGAGCGCGACGACCTTGTTCCCGGCATACAGGGCATACTCGCCGAACATCTTCCGCGAGCGCACCCCGGGAACGTCCGAAAGCTGGTCCTCGATATATTCGATGGTAGAGACTTTCGTCGCCATAATAACTCCGTAACCGGTTACGTAAAACTATGCGTCATCGGTTGAGCCAGGTGATCGTGAGCTGAAGCGCGGTCGCGAAGGAGACCCAGAGGAAATACGGGCCCTGGGCATAGGCGATCCACCGGGCGTGCGGATATACCGCCGCGATCGCCCATGCGAGCGTCCCGAGCACGAGGAGGATATCGACGGCCGCGAGGAGGTTGCTCCGTAAGCCGAACTGGATCGGCGAAAACGCGAGATTGAAGACGAGGTTGAGCGCGAACGGAACCGCGACCGACGCCGGCATCTTCCCCGTGGCGACCCGATAGAAGACCGTGCCGAACGACACCGCGATACCCGCATAGAGCACCGTCCACACCGGACCGAACACCCACGAAGGCGGCGCCCACTCGGGTTTGACCAGCGTCGAATACCACTTCATCTGTTCCATAGGGTCATGTTATCGATATGCGTAACCGGTTTCGTAACCGTCAAAAAAGTTCCGATTCCTTTCCTTCCCTGTCTCATGCGGCGAGCCACGGTTCGACGAGAGTGAATTCCTTCGACGGAAGATCGATCCGCGCCCGCACGCCGAGCGGGAGCACCCACTGCGGATCCGTGTGGCCGAAGTCCATGTTCGAGACGATCGGCAGGTCGGGAGCGCCGAATTCCCCGCCGATCACCGATCGCATCATCTCGTCGAGCCCCGCCTTCTCCTCGTCGGAATAGTCGCGAGCCCGCCCGAACAATATTCCGGACACCTTCCCGAATACGCCCTGCACGCCGTAGTTGCGGAGCATCCATTTCACATGGTCGATCGGCGGCTTGTCCTCCGACGTCTCGAAAAAAAGGAGCTTCCCATCCCAGAAATCCTTTTCCGGCCAGTAGTCGGTCCCTTTCAGGAATTCGAGCACCTCGATGCATCCGCCGAAGAGCTCGCCCTCCGCCGATCCGGAACCCTGCAGTACGCGCCATCCGTCGGACCGCTTCGGCTCCTTCACCTTGCCGAGATTCTCGGGAACTCTCCAATCGGGATAGCCGTCGCTGTACGCATCGAACGGGGCATACACATACGAATCGGCCGGCTCGAACAGCATGCTCCGCACATGTTCGCGGAAACCCGCCGGCAGACCTTCCATCTGCGAGAAACCCGCGATGACCGACGGACCGTTCATCGTCACGATCCCATGCAGATTCCCGTAGACGTTTATCGTCGTCGCATCCGAATAGCCCATGAAGATCTTCGGGTTCGCGGCGATGGCGTCCCCGTCGAGATACGGCAGGAGTCGGATCGAATCGTCCCCGCCGATCGATGAAAAGATCGCCTTGATCTCCGGATCCGAGAACGCGTCATTGATATCCTTCGCACGGAATTCCGGATGTGCCGAAAGGAACGCCGCGTCCGCCCGCGCGCTCGGAAACTCACGGACCACGAGGCCCCATTCGCGGAGCACCCGGAGACCGTTCTCGTAGACGGCCGGGAAGATGCTCGGCCCGCCCCACGACTGCGACACGATAGCGACCGCATCCCCCTTCTTCAAAGCCTTCGGTTTCCTGTATTCCATATCGATATGCGTAAAAAGAACCTATCCGAGATTTCTCTTCGCGTCCAATATCTCTTTCAGTCTGGCGGCACGACCGTAGCCGATCATGAAACATCGCTGGAGATAAGTGGCACTATATTCCCTGTCCTTCGGTAGACGCTTCCTCATCTCCGCAAGAATCTCCTCGTCGGACGCATTGGCAGGAAAATCTTCCATCCCGATCCCGTTTTTATCATCCGTAATCATATCCATAAGCTTGGCACTCCGACCATATCCGATCTTGAAAATCCGCTGAAGTTTCCACGCAGTCATCTTCTCTTCCTTCGCCGCAAGCTCCTTCGCCTGCGCGTACAACGGATCTTGTTCCATACCGGTCTTGTTCCTTAATTGTTCATTCAAAACCCTCCTACCCAACCGCAGCTCACTCCTCACTCACCTCACGCACCGCGGCGACATATCGGCAGTAATCGCACTCCTCGGCCGGCTGCGGGATCGTCGGACTCATCAGGCATGCTTTCGCGTCGGACAATGCCCCTTCTATCCAGCCATCATCGCCGACATACGGGATGACCTTCACGTCGAACTCAAGCTTTCCATCGAACGCCTCCTTGTCCGCATCCCCGTTGCAGTACACGAAGTATCCGGTCCTGGAGACGGCGAATCCGTTCTTCCGGAAAAGCCACTGATAGATTTCCATCTGCCGCTTGTATCCGATCTGCCAATCGGCATCGAGACTCACCTCGCCGCTCTTCGAAGTCGCCTTATAATCGACGATCAGGAGCTCGCCCCCCGGGTTCACCCAGACATCGTCGACACCGCCGGTCAGGAGCAAGCCGGTCTCCTCGTGCAGATACCGGATTCCCCGCCTCAAGGAGTCACGCCATTCCTCCATCTTTTCGTGGCAAAACGGCACCGCATCGATGCCGTACCGTTCCATCAGCGGGTGCGCGGTTCCGGCGGCACGGTGGATATCGAATTCCTTCTTGAGCAGTGCGTCCACGGCGGAGTTCAGACTGAAAGGAAACCCCGGCGGGCGCCCCACTCCCAACTCCCTGTCCAGGTAGAAGCAACGGGGACAATTCAGGAACAGGTCCAGCTTGGAGCGGCTGATCTTGAACGGTTCGGACGATGCCGGATCGAAGATATTCCGCGTTCGTCTCGGGTTGTAGTATTCGGACATAGTGCGTATCTTTGAGCGAAACGGATTGGTATCCTCCTTTATTCCGCGATAACCGGATCAAAAAATACGTTTAACATATCTATATATAGTATACACCCGAACAAAAACCCGGCCAGAATACCGGGAATCAGTTCAATAAATGGCTCTATACCGCAATTATTGACATACTTTACCACTCGATTTATAATGGTGTCGCTCAATTGAAAATTGAAGACTCATCAGTCGAAGGGACTTGAAGAACAAGCCCACGCGATATAATATCCTTCGATTTCACGCGCCAGTATTGTTACAGACACATACTTCCAAACGGAGATCGGAAACGGTCTCCGTTTTCGTTTGAAAAATTCCTAAGAAACAGCTAAAACAACCGACGTATGCGCAAGAATTTCCTCGCATAAAAAAGACACGTCAACCGGATCCGGTATCACGTGTCTTTCCCTGGACTTCTATACTACTGTGTGGCAACAACAGTATAGCACAGGTTCTCACGGTACCGGTAAGCATAATTCAATTCACCCAATAACACCTATGGCAACAAATCCCCCGAAAGGGTCGGGACGGCGTGGCGCCGTCAAGAATCGCGAGCAAGTCTATAATCCAAAAATCGGTCGCTGGACGAAAGTCAATGACGACACCGGCCGCTTCATGGATCAGAAGACCGACGGCAAGCCCTTCAAGGGCGTGCGGAAGAACAAGTAATCTAAAAAAAATTTATGGAGCAAATCATTCAGGCGTTCGATCAGTTCATGAACAACCACGGGAAATACTACCAGGAATTCTATGTGGGTATCGCTTCAAACCCGATTGATCGTCTCACTAACGGACACGGCGTAGACGAAGGCATCCCGCACATCTACTGGGACACCCCTCTTCACACTGAAGTTGTTCGCGCAATCGAGAAATACTTCCTCAATCAAGGCGCGCGCGGTGGCGGTGGCGGTGGCGATCTCAATACGCAATACGTTTACGCGTACAAAATCACGTCACAGACGAAACAGTAACGTCTATTCCGAGACCTGTGTCCGCAAACCTTCGATGACCGTTTCGGAGAAACGAGAAAATCCTCTGATAATCTCTTGGTATTCCTCCTCTGAAAGGAGGATTTTCTCTTTGTCTTTGTATTTCTTGGCATACCGCGTATTCCTGACCTGAGAAAGAAAAGCCGAATCAACAGCGTTCCCATTGTGTACGACAATATTCCTCAATGCATGAGTGAAGATGATCCTATCACACTCCTCATCCGTAAGCTTAATCTCAAGCTCAAGATAGTCCTTAAAAAACTTCAGCGTACTTTGCAAGTCTTGAAAATTCACCTCCTCTTTCTTAAGCGACGCAACAACCAAATCTCCCACGGTCGGAATAGAATACCGAAGGACATCTGTATTCACTGGCAACGTTTTTTTCTTCTCCGGCCATTTAATCGCTCCCGGATACTCATTCACCAGTGTTTTAACGCAGTCATTAAGGAACGATTCAAAATTCTCAACGATAAGCACAATTGCTTGATTTCGGATAATCTCGTATTTCGACTTCAAACGCGAATCATCTTTGACCATTCTTACTAGCCCAATCGTTCTTTCTATTTTTTCCTTATATGGTAAAAAACCAGAAATGGACTCATTCTGAGTCTTTAAATCTTCGAGCATGCCAACAAGAAGATTGCCAACATCGGAACCTATGCTCACGATCTGCTCTACCATTTTCAGGTTGTCCTGAAAATTTTCCTGCACTTCCGAGAGATTTTTCATATTTATTCACTCCACAGCTTTGCAATCGCGTCTTTGATTTTTTGGTCGCAGATGTCGATGAGCTTTTTAGAAGCCTCAATTTTTCATATTACAAGATTCACTGGTAGCCACGGGAATGTTTTCAAAAACAGGCTGCTCAGCTTCGTTTCCCTTGAACTCCTTTTCACTGATTACCGTATCGTAAAGACCAATATCTTCCCCTTCGTGTTTATTTATACCGACGTAGCTCAAACTGGAATCCTCATACCGCTTAAACTTATACACCGCATCGTTCATCAAAGCACTATTAAAGACATTCAAACTCACCAAAAGCTCAAAGTCTTTCACCTCAAGACCCGTTACTTTCTTGAACAAGCCCGGCTCCAACTGCGTGATGACATCCTTCAGGCTCCGCTCACGGAAATCGGTCAGATACATAAAGACTGGAACTCTTGTCGCGAACTTAATAAGCTTCTCTTGTACCTGCTTTCGGAGGTCCTTGTATTCTTTCTCTTCTTCGGTCAATTCTTTCTTCTCTTTTGGTGTCAGCTCACGATCATTCGCCTCCTTTTTCTTTTTTTCAACCGACTCGGACTTATTAATGATCGTTTCGATATCTTGATTCAGACTCCTGAACCCTTCGATACTCATAAGCGCATCCATTGCCGCTTTATTGCCCATGAGACGTTGTAATGTGTTGTTATCCACATTCACCAAAAGAGCGCTTTCCCATCGTCGTGCAAGTAGCGTCGCGGTAGTGCCGCTCATCGCCATATCGAGAATGCCTGCAGCGTCGATTTGTTTCATCGCACTTCCGTCATACGCGAGAACGGGAAGAAAACCAATGAATTCAGCAACCTTCTTTTCCGGATTGGATTCACTCACGTTTAGGCGGCACCCGTAATCGGCAATCTGTCGCAATGCGCGGTTCGGGGCAAAATCAAACACATAACACTCCCGCTTGATAATTTCCTCCTTATTTGGCGACACGCTGTCCGGATTCCTCACCGTCCATGGCGATTGCACTCGAAACGCCGCCTGAAAATATGTTTCTGGTGTCGAGCAATTTCGAAGCATAAAAATTCCGGTCCATGGCTTTACGGTAACACCGGTAACCAGTTTCCCGCAGGTAAGCGTAATGGTTTTGGATCGAAGCGGATCATCCATCTCTTTCAACACCGGCGGCAATGCTTTCACGCCGATACCCGCTCTACTGCCAGCGGCAACGATAACCCGATACTCATGATAAAACTTGTTCTGTCGCTTCTTGAGCAGATTCGCCATCGCGTGACACGCCGCAACTGAAGGCAAGAACCATAGCGTATGATTCAAGACATTCAAAAGCTCCACATGCGAGAACGGCATCGGCGGTTTTTTTGCTCCAAGTTTCAGATTATCCACCGTCGTTTCCAAGAATGAGCCTCGTATCAAGTCAAGCCATTTTTGTACTTCTTCTTCATAGGCAAACTTCGCCTTTTCATCCCTGCCTTCGGCGGAAAAAAATACGTTCAAATCGAACTCATCAAACTCACCCTGCATCGCTATTTCACGAAGAGAATCCGGGAGTTGGTATGTCATCAAAACCATGCGCGGAAGCGGAGCATAGGGATTTAAGCCATCTCGCTTTTCATCCCAGGAGAGCTTGGCTTTCTGCTCATCCGAATACGTCCAGTTGTAGATCTGCTCCTCGATAAACTCTCCGGATGCTATCGCACGAAACGGCGTTCCGGAAAGATAGAGATAAGAACCTGTTTTTATAGGAAGCGCTCCTTCGTCAAAATATTCAATACCCTCACCCTCTGCGAATTCTTGTTCTCTTTTGTCCTCCGCCTCAAAGAGCTCTTTCGCGTTTTCTCGCCATGCGCCATAGTGGTATTCATCGAACACGACGCAATCCCATTTCGTCTTGTGCACCCACTCGTTTTTAGTCTTAATGCCTCCTGTACTTTTGTTTTTTCCGAGAAGATCCTGGAAAGAACCAAAACACACGAACGGCTTACCCGCGTCAATATCCTTATGGAAGAGTGTGTTTGGAGATGCCGAAACGAATTGCCAATCCTGGAAATCAACATGCTCTTTGAGATCCTCGTCCCATGCACTCTCCACCGCCGGCTTGAACGTCAGGACGAGCACTCGCTTCCATCCCATTTTTTTGGCGAGTTGATATGTTGCAAATGTTTTTCCGAATCGCATTTTCGCATTCCACAGGAAATGCGGAGTTTTGTTCGGATTCTCTTTTTTGTAATTCGAAAAATACGCAACAGTCTTCTCTACCGCAGCGATTTGTTCGGGGCGCATCGGAAAATTGAGCGTCCGGTCGTCCCCGTTTCTTTCCCCGGTCTTCACCGCAAGCCACGCGGCGCGAACCTCCCGAAGCGAACAGCGAAACCACTCCCCATCCGGATTCGCCAAGCCATGCCGCCGAAGTTCCCGATGCACGTCATGATCGGTAAATGACGACCCGTCATTGCGCATGGCGGACTCCGTAAATACGATCTTGTACGGCAACTTCCCCGGTCGGCGCGTCGGATATTGTTGCGCGACACGCCACTGTGCGTTTCCACTCGTGAACCCAACCTTCAAGAGTCCATTGTACTGTGGGTTTGTGTCTTCGTATGCGTAGATCGTCGGGCTCGCCTCCGGACGCTGTGGGAAAAATTTTTCCATATACTCTTATTCCATCGGGCGGATCATGGATTCGATAAATGCGATTTCATTTTTGGTAAGTTTGTATTTTTTGTATAATTTTTCATCAGACCACACCTCTTTGAAATTCTGGACTGGCACAAACTGGTAAACCTTACTCGTGGCATGTTGCGTATTCTTTTTCAGGAGAACAAGGAACCTGAGAAATCGCGTCGATAGATATGACGAAAGATTCACGCATTCTTCTTTATTGTCGAATGCTCCCGCTACTATATATGTCTCCGTACAAGCAGAGTTCGGACCAACAACAAACGGCTTGCCAAGTATCGGATGAGGAAAAGCGTCGCTCCCACTTCCAAGAGGAGGAATAAGCACTTTGTACATCCCAATAAGATTTTTATTGTTTTTTATCTGGTCTTTTTTGATATAGCCAACTCCGCCATTTTGGTAAAGAGTGATAGCATAATTGAAATTTTTTGACTTTCCTTTGAATGTGGTCTCAAGACCAAATGGCTTTCTCGAACTTATTCGAGTTGAAAGAGATGTTTCCTTAAATTTTTGCACCTTCTTAACAATCGATATCGCTTCATTGTAGCGAATGAACGTATCATAACCATCTTCAAGGAGTGGTCGCGTCATTTCCGAAATATTCACACCCTTCCTGGATGTCGTCACAGTACAATCCCCCTTATTGTCACGATCCCAGAGGAAATAACACACCCCGCCTTTTATCTGAACTCCCGGGAAGCAATCACTTGCCTCGGGAAAATCAACGATCCGCCTTATCCTATCATCATGCAACATGCTGTCACGGAATTCATCAAGCCCCTTTCCGCCTGAATACCAGCGGGCGGGAATAATCATGGACAGGTAGCGCGGATTAAGCTTTTTCGCCTGCTCCACAAACTTATCATAAATAGGCGCTGCGCTAGTGCCAAATCCGCCATCACTTAATTGATACGGCGGATTCCCGATAATGACATCGAATTTCATATCGTTGAATAATTTACCTGGATCACCAGTATGAATGAATTGGTATGCGTGGGTCTCGAGCGTTGTATCCCGATCATACTCCGTTTGGCTCGCTCCGCAGAAAGAACATCTCCCGCCCGCCCATGCATGTTCGGTTCGGTTGAAAATAATGTTCCCTTGCTCGCTGTCGAACCCGTCGCATACCGAATATTTCCCATTCGCCGTTTTTGAACAATATAAACTTCGTCTTGAGAGGAGTGCCGTAAGCCCCGTGATGGCGATACCGTAAAGTTGATTCCTGTATATGTGATTGATACGCTCCTCCAAATCCGGGATCTCGTCTTCAAGACCGACCAAAAGTCGTTCGGCGATCTCCCGCAGGAATACACCGGTCTTTGAGACCGGATCAAGAAACTTCGCATTCTTATCTCTCCAAAGCTCTGCCGGAAGCATATCAAGCATTTGGTTGACCATGCTCGGCGGAGTGAAAACCTCATCATTGCTCAAATTCGCAAGACAAGTAAGAACGTCCGGGTTGTAGTTAGTTGCTTTCATACGCGAGGCGCAAAATGCTCACAAGAGGAAATGATCGTATGGATTTCGGGAGAAATATCGGATTACCCTCGTCCGACAGCTGCTTCGTGGCAAAAAGCGAATCGGAGGTTTCATCTTTTGGAATCAGTTCTTCAAAGAAATAGTCGCGCCGTTTTATTTTTCCATGAAGCGGAGACCAGTGCGAAAAAATAATCGACTCCGGGTGATTACCTTCCGTTTTCAGTGTGAGCGCATTGCCGGTTATGATATTTTTCCCAAGTATGAACCGGACAGCGTCGCGTATCGGTTCCTTGCACCTTCCTTTGTAAAGCGAGAGATATACGGAATCAAATACGTAAAACAATCGCCCCCGACACGCCTCGACATTATCCGAAAGAAGATCGATGCCGTATATACTCCCAACCGCTATAACGGCGTTCCGCTCGAATTCGAATTGGCTTCTTCGGTAATCTCTTTTTACACGCGCCATTTTTCGTTCAAGAATAGGAACGAGAAAATTTCCAGTCCCGCATGCGGGCTCGAGAAACCGAGATTCGATGCTCTCGGCCTCGTACCGAACCAGATCAATCATGGCATTTACCTCCCGCTCAGCGGTAAATACTTCGCCATGATTTCGCACTCGCTCTTTTGACTGTATCTGATTCATAAAAACCCTATCAAAACATCATAGTTCACTAGCAAGATACCGCTTAACAAAGTACCTTCCTTTCTCGGTAAACGAAATCTTCTCATCACTATTTTGGTTGGAAATCTCAACCAGCCCTTTTGCATGAGCAAGTGCCAATATATCGGCACCAACAAGTCTTTGATAAGCTGCCCCTGCCCATGTACTAGTTTCCCCTTTATTAGTATAGACAACATCAACAATCTGTTGAAATTTTTGAAAGAGGGCATCTTTCTTGAAATCTTCATACTCCTCGTCCCATCTTTCTTCTTGAGTCTGGCTTTTCTTAATAATACTCTTCTGCTTTGCCTGCTCTTTTTTTTCTTTTGCAACTTCCTTTGTATACACCGTTTTCTCTTTCTGATACTCAAGATCAGCCTCTCTGTACATTCGCTTTCTTTCAAAGTGATTCTTCACATAAATACCAAATGCCCACTTATGAACCATTGGAAGATACTTTATAGAAAGAAAGGTGAAAATTGCTGGTGGCAGCACATGCCATAGCGCATTCGCCAGCCAAACGCAGACAACTGCTATCCAATGCCAAACCCAGGGAACCGAAAATGAAAAAAGCAAATGGCCATCGATATATTCGATTCTCGGTGTACTAAACGCGCTTGCATCTTCCAAAAAAATAAGCTGAAAAAATTTCCAATTCCATGCAACAAAAAATGCAATATACGTAAAGTACAACGGGCTGCTCGTCTTTTCTTTGAGCCAGATTGAAACCGAATCCCAAAATCCGTCCATATCCTTATTTTTTCCAATCCCTTATCACCACCCCTCCCCTGATCTTGTTTCACCACGACTTTCTGCTTTCCTCTTCACACTTCCCATTCTCCCACAAAAAAATCCGCTTGTACAGGCGGATTTATCGTATTTTTCGGGATGACGGGCTCACATCTTCCGGCTGTCGTACGCCCAGTGAAGGATCGCCTGGCGCTGGCGCGGACGGCAGGACACGTCCCTCGGACGGCAGTTGGCCTGGAGCTGTGCGATGTGACGGGCGATCGCCTTCCACCGCTTTATCTGGCGCGCGTCCTCCTCGGGGATCCTCCGGCCGAGGAAGTAGCGGCAGTACCACTGGAACCATCCGCGCGGATCCTCTCGGGAGATCCATCCCTTCCGCTTCCATTCGGAGAGCGGCTGACTCGCGTCGACGCCGAAACAGTTGAGCGAAGGGTCTTTCCTGTCCGGGGAAAGCTTCGCATGCGCGAACCAGTCTTCCGGGAACTCGTCTTGGCAGTCGGTCATATATTTCCCGCCGAAGACCCCGAGCGCGAGCATCTGCTTCGGCGAAAGGTCCGGGCGGAATTCCGGATCGAAATGCTTCCCTTCCGGTTCGACGAGATCGTACTCGTACCCGTCCTGCATCCGGTCGTGTACGGTGATATGGGAGATCTTTTTCATGACGGAAGATGTTTCCCTGATTCTCCGAAAAAGGAAATCGGCATTTGTTACATCCTAAAAGCTTTTTCCGTCGACTTCGGTCGGGTGAAGTGCGGAAAGGTCGACGTCATCGAGGCATCGGACGTTTATCATGATAGTCTGATTCCCCTCCTGATCCGAGCCACGGGCGAACGATTCCGTCCCACAGACCGAACAGAAAAGATGCGCGATCTTCTTCGTGTTGAACCGGTACTCCGAAAGCGAATCCTCACCCGAGAGGAGCGTGAACTTCTCCGCGGGCACGAAGGAGAGAATGAATCCTTTCGCCGAGCAGTGCGAGCAGTTGCAGGTCATCGTGCGCGAGAGATCCGCCTCCACCTCGTATCGGACCGCCTTGCAGTGGCATCCACCCTGATATTTCATAGGATTCCGGCGATTACGGTTTTATCGGAAGTTGGCTCGGGAGATATGAAGTGTCCTCCGGAGCGACCGGTGCGATCGTCCCGAGCTGGGCGGTCACTGTGTCGCAGTCGCGACCGGCTCCGTGCTCGTTCCAGATCGCGGCGCTGTCGCCATACGGAGCCGATCCGTCAGTTCCGGACGAAGGAAGCGAGAAGGTAGCGCAGAGCTCGAATTCCCCGACACGCGCCGCGCCCTGCATCCGCGACGGCGTGACGATGCGGTATCCGTACTCCGCGCTCGTCTCCGGATCCCGCATCGAGCCCGCGCAGTACGAATACATGCTCGATTTCCTGAGGTCCTGGAGCGAGGTCGGAAGCGCTCCGAGATCGGTCGCGTAGCTTTCGACGCATCCGGACAATGTCGAGAGGTCGCTCGCCCGCTTCGTGTCGAACGAACGTTTCCGCGCCATCTCCGGAGAACCGCCCGCAAAGAATCCGAGGACGATGCCGACCACGACGACGACCGCGACGACGGAACCGAGATTCCTGAAGACGACCCGCGGGATGTCCTTGCGATACTGGATCTTCCTGCGTTCAAGGAAGTAGAATCCGAATATGATGCCCGCGATGACGAAAATCGTGAGCGCTTTGAGAAAGAATCTCGCGGTAATCTCACCTTGGAGGAAGGTGAACACGACCGCGATGAGATCGCCGACGATCGTCACCGATGCGGCCAGGAGCACGAGATACGTAAGCCACTTGGAGAGCTTCGATTCGGTCCGACCTTCGTCCTCGCGGAATTTTCGGAACCAGATCCGCATCGCGGCGTAGTAGAGCGGGAAACCAATGAGAAGCGCGGCGATCGAATAGTGAATCGAACTCATCGCCGCGGACTCGCTGTAATACCCCGTTCCGGAGAGCGGATCCGGGAACACCTCCTCGACGATGCCGAAATAGAGCGTCCCGAGCGCGGTGGCGACGATGCCGAGCAGGATGAACGAGAACAGGTTCACGATGACGTCGGCCGTCGAGGATTTCCGCGAAAGCGTCGGGCGATTCCCTTCGTTCGGGACAGGAACGCCGAGCGCGACGACACCGTCGCGATACGCCGCGTCCACCTCCTCTTCCGACCAACCGACGGCGAGAAGCTCCTCCCGTATCTCCGCCTTCGCGACACCCACCCGGATGCGCGACACCACATATTCCGAGGTATTCATAGTGTTCCGATACTGGTTACCGATGAATTATACACCACGTGGACAGGGATGGCGTCAACTGTCGAGCGGAAGCGCTTTGGTCGGTCTCATGATGGCACCCGGGTCGGATTTCCATTCGTCCGAGACATCGGCATAGAGTTCGAGTTCGTTGCCGTCCGGATCGAGGATGTACAGGCTGTGGGTGACATGATGGTCGGCCGTCCCCACGATCGTGACGCCCTTTCCGGATAGTTCCCGATACGCCTCGCGGACGCTTTCCGGCGTGTCGCCTATCTTGAACCCGATATGATAGAGACCCGGTTCAGGGACCCTCCGTTCCCTCGGCCTGCCACCTACATGGAGAAGCAGGAGCTCATGATGTGTCCGCGCGGAGGAGAAGATCGCATGCCCCGCGCCGCGCCCGATTTCACGGAATCCGAGCGTGTCACGATAGAACGACGCGGACCGATCGAGATCCGAGACATAGAGGACGACGTGTCCGAGTTCACTGATGTTCATAAATCAACCGATACGGACGGTCACTTCGAGAGCGTGCCGACCTCGAACCCCTTAAGGACGTTTTCCGGTTTCTCCTGTCCGCCGTGCTTCCGCTCGAACGCCTCGGTGCCGTCGAGACCGCAGAGCTTGAGGATGTTCTTGTCCCCGCCCGGATGCTTGTCGATGAATGCGGTGACATCGTACACATTGCCACGGATGACGGTAAGGCAGCTCGACGCGTCCTTGTGAGCCGACACTTCATCCATGGTGTATGACCTCTTTTCGACCGGAGCGGAATCCGTCGTCATCTGACCTTTGTCGACCGCCGGTGCCGCCCCACGGAACATGAACCACCCCGCACCGACAAGCGCCACCGCCGCTACAAGACCGATCAACGCCTTCATATGTTTTTGAAAATGATTTATTCCGGCCCTTCATTGTATCATCATGCGCCGCGGAAGCAAGACGCCCGTTCCCTTGTCACCGCAACGCGCCTTCCTCCCGGAGAATCCGCTCTTTCTCCGTATCGCCGCGGTTGTAGCGCCCGAGGCTCCCGTCGCTTCGGATCACCCGATGGCAGGGAATATCCGGATTGAAATTCTTCCGGAGAGCCGATCCGACCGCACGCGCCGCTCCCGGACTTCCGGCACGGGCGGCGATTTCTGTGTAGGTGGCGGTCCTCCCTTTCGGAATTTTCCGTACCTCCTCATGTACGCGTTCGGTGAAGGTTTTCATAGGCGGACCTCGATATCGGTGCCGACAGGGATCGCGTCGAGGTCGCCCGCATTCACCTCGAGCACGGTGTCAGCCGGGCCGGAAGGCGTCATGATACCGGAAAAATCCGCCGGGACACGGTGTTCTATATGGACGACCTTCCCTTTTCGGACCCAGGCGATATCAAGAGGAAAACGCATTCCCCTCATCCAGAACCCGTACGCGTCTTCGACATCGAAGCGGAAGATCATCGCGCAATCCGCGCAGAGCGAATCGCGCTCGGAAAGTCCTTTCGCGCGGGAAGAGGCGGTATCAGCCACCTCCGCATACCATGTCCGTTCTCCGATTCGAAGCGCCGGCCCGGATGGATCATGTCTTTGCTTCATGAAAAAGAGGAGTCCTGCGATAACGAGCGGCAGAAGCAGCAACGCATATGATTTGTTCGCATCCCAGTTCATGCCCGTAGTACATCCGACCGGCCGCCAAGCTTCCGTTTCACCGCGGACACGAAGAATATGAACGCGAGCGCGAGCGCGGCGAGAAAGAAGAATTTCCCGAGCGCCGGCAGGAAAAGCGCGGCGGCGGCCGAAGTGGCGGAGATGACAGCGTACACGAAGACGATCCGTCGGTCGGACCAGCCGATCCCCCGGAGACGGTCGTGGAGATGCCGCGCGTCACCACCCCGAAAGGGCGATTCTCCCGCCCGAAGGCGGTCATGGACGACGAAGAGCGCATCAAGCACCGGGACGGAAAGGACAAGAAGCGCGGTAGCGATCTTCGCTCCGGAGAAGAGCGACAGCGCGGCGATCAGGAACCCGACGAGGAATGCGCCGGCGGTTCCGGCGATAATCCGCGCGGGCGGAATGTTGAAAAGGAGGAACCCGACGGAGAACCCGATGGAAACCGCGGCCAAGATCGCGACCGCCGGCTGATTCACGTCGGGACGGAGCGAGACGAGAAATATCGCGGTGAAGGCCACGGTCGCCACGCTTCCAAGCAGTCCGTCGACGCCGTCCGCCCAGTTCACGGCGTTCATGACAAGCACCGTCCAGAGAATTCCGATGAGAAGGCTTGGGATCGGCCACTGCTCGGGTCGGAGGAAGATGGGATCGCCGAACGGATTCGTCAGTACCCAGGCGCGCATACCGAAAAGGAATATGAGCACCCCGAGTCCGACCTGGAAGAGAAGCTGTGTGGTCCACGACACCGGCGTGACATCGTCGAGGAATCCGACGACAAGGATGAACGAGGCGCCGAGGAGGAGCCCCGTGAGCTGAGGAGTGATCTCGAGATCCATATTCGCGACAACAGCGGATACGAACGCGAGGACAAGCGCGACTCCCCCGAATCGGGAGATGCGCTTATGCGTCCGGCCGGCTTCGTCTCGGACCCACGGCAGGAATTTCCCCGACAGGAAAGTCACGGACGAAAGGAATGCGACGGAAAGAAGGAATGAGAGCGCGAACGGAAGGAAAAATTTCGCCTCGTTCATACTTTCCTGATTTTCTCGGTCACCCAGAACTCACCGAAGTAGTTCTTCGTGAGGATGCGCGTCTGCGAATCGATCGCCGGGAACGCCCCGAGAAGCGCGATGAACGGCGCGAGGAACCACTGCGCGAACATGAGGATGTTCCGCCATCGGCTGTATTTCTTCGGACGTGGCGGAAGCATAAGGAAGGAGAGCGACACGAAGACGACGAGTCCGCCCATCGCGAGCGTCATGAGGACGCGCGTCACGACCGGAAGATTGTGCGCGAGCACGCTCTCGTTGAATTCGGGTCCGCCGAGAAGGAGCGGGAGCCATCCGAGGAGCGCGAGAATCAGCGGTGCGGTCGCCCAGGAATAATGCCCCTCGAGCATCTCGATCGTGATGCGGAGCTTCTTCCAGACCGACATGATCCGGTCCGGCCAGATGGCGCGCATCGTGACCGGGAAGTTCTCGATGCCGTACGCCCACCGGCGCTTCTGCTTGTATTCGTTCTTGAGAGTCTTCCAGTACGTCTCGGCGAGCACCGCGTCGAGCGAGATCGGAAGCGGAATCGGCTGGACCCGGTAATCGCCGTGGAAATATGAGAGTGCCTTCCAATAGATGACGGAATCCTCGCTGATCATGTTGACCGGCCAGAAACCGACGCGGACGAGCGTATCGAACGGCTCGGAATGCGAGGAGAAGGTGACCATGTCCTTGCGGGTGCTCTGATACATGTGCCAGAACGACGATCCCGTGACCATGACGCGGACGAACGCGTTCGTATCCCAGAGGTTGTTGTGATACATCGGGATCGGCTGATACGCGCGCTGCAGCCGTTTCGGATCGGTGATATAGAAATATGTGAGCGCCGAGAAGTACTCCGGATGCACGACCGAGTCGCAGTCGAAGTTCGAGAAGATGACATTCCGATAGTCGATGTGCCGCTCATCGAGATATGTCATGAGTTTCCGCGCCGCATATCCGGCGTTCGACGCCTTGCATTTCATCTCACCCTCCGCCACCTCGTGCGTCGTGACCATGAAATCACGGAATACGCCTTGGAACTTCTCCTGCAGATACTTCACTTTCGGCAGACGGTTCTCCTCGGGCTCGCGTTCCTCCGTCGCAAGCAGGATGATGATCTGCGACTTCGGAAAGCTCGAGTCGGCGATGGACTGGATCGCAGGCTCGATGATCTCCGGTCCCTCGTTCGCGGTCGGCAGGAGCACGACATGGACGATGTCGCGATAGTCGAGAATCTGATCCCGGATCGGTTCGAGTGTCGCGAGTTCCTTCGCGTAGGAGCGGAGCGCCCGCACCTCACGACGAAGGAGGCGCCGCTGACCGAAGGAAAGCCGTTCCTCGCGGATGACCCGGCGGATATACGCCGCGCGATCGAGAAGTTCCTTCCGGTATCGGTCGAAATCCCGGATCCGGACGACGCGCTCCCACCAGTTCGTCTTCCGGCCACGGCGGATTTCCCCGTACGAGAGCGCGGAGAAGAATGCGACATACACCGTAAGGTATATCCAGTAGATGTCGAAGACGATGACGAAGACCGACGCCGCCACCGGCACGATCCAGGACAGGAAAAACATGCCGAGAATCGTCATCCATGTGAGCGTTCCCGGGATGATTTCGAGTATCCGCTGGACGGACCGGGCCTTCCGCTCCGGAGTCTTCGGGTCCGGAAAACGGAATGATGCGTCGGGAACGGGATTCGCGTAATCCATAATCAGGTATTGATGAATGAAAGCGCCGCCACGGCGACGCCCGACGAGAGGGCGATGAAGAGACCCGAGAAAAGAAGCATGTGCGATGCGATACGTTCGCGTCCCTCGTAAAATCGTGCCGCCAGGATAAGGTTCACGAGAAAGAAGAAGACGGCCATTCCCGGGAGAAAGTATGCCTGTTCCGGCGCGCCGACGATATCGACGCCGAAATACGCGTTGTAATGGAGCACGATGGTGTCGCCGCCGCCCCGGACGATGAAAAGATACACCGCTCCGAACGAGCCGATGATGACCGCCACCGAAAAAGCGGCGATCAGACGGACGAGCGGATTTCCGAAGAACGGGTACCCGTCGTCCGCATCCCACGCCATCTGACGTGAGAGACGTTCCTTAAGTTTCTCAAAAAAGGATCCGAAAATACCCATACGATACCGAAAAAATCATGCTTCGTCCGCCGGAAGAAGCGCGGCTGGTTCCGAAACCCCCTCGAGACTCGAACTCGTTCGGACGCGCTCGAGCTGCTCTCCGACTTTGCCCAGGCGCTTCTCCGCATCGTCGAACTTCTTCTGTGCGTTTCCGAGATGCCCCCCGAGGAGCTCGAATTCGCGGATGAATTTCCCATGCTCGATCGAAAGCCGTTCGAGCTGGCCGAAGATCTCCTTCGCCCGCTTCTCGATCTGCATCCCCTGAAGTCCGATCGCTATCGTCTGGAGGTAGGAGTAGAAGGAGTTCGGTGAGACCGGTATGACCTTGCGCTTGTAGAGATATTCCGCGAGCCCGACACCGTCCTCGTCCTTAATGATGATCTCGTAGTAGACGTTCTCCGCCGGGATATACATGAGCGCGAATCCGAGCGTCCCCTCTTCCGGGAGAATGTATTTCGTCGCGATGGCATCGGCGTGCTTCTTCACGTCCGAAAAGAACTGCTTCCGGGACGTTCTCCGCTCCTCGTCGCTCTTCGACTCGACGACGCGGCGGAAATTCTCGAGCGGGAACTTCGAATCGACGCTGATGTCACCGCCCTTGAGTCTGATGAGCGCATCCACAGCCTCACCGCTCTTGAACATGTGCTGGAGCTCGAAATGTTCCGCCGGAAGCATCTGCGAGAGGAGATCCTGAAGCATGAGCTCCCCGAATCCGCCGCGGAGTTTCGGCGCCTTGAGGATCTCCTGAAGCGAGGCGACCTCCTTACCGACCTCGAATATCTGCCGGTTCGCCTCGCGCACCTCGGCGAGGGCGCGCTGGACCTCGGCAAAGCTCCTGGCGGCGCCGTCGAGACGATCGTCGAGGCGTTTCGTGTTGTCCCCGAGCCGCCGGTCGAGCGCGACGTTGAGATTTCCGATCTGACCGACGAGCGAGGACGAGAATTCGTGGAGATCCTGATTCATCCGACGATCGATGCTTTCCATCCGGTCGAGGAGGAATTTCCGGTCCTCGTCTTCCCGGCGCCGGCTGTC
Source organism: uncultured Bdellovibrionales bacterium (assembly GCA_964450795.1). Lineage (GTDB taxonomy): Bacteria > Patescibacteriota > Minisyncoccia > Moranbacterales > UBA1568 > JAGOTT01. Next base: position 5,438 of record CAYVDI010000010.1, on the reverse strand, counting down.
GCGGAGAAAGAAAAAGACCGCCATAAAGAGAACGGCGGCGAGCAGGACGAACATGATGACTGAAGATTGCATATGTCGAAACCGAAACGTCAAAGACTATTTTTTCAGCCCCGCGATGAATCGCTTGAGTTCCGGGACGCGGTTCACGATTTCCTGATACGGACCCTCGAGGAACTCGATGAGGAACCGGTCAAGCATGTTGAGCCGATAATGGAGCTCGTCCATGTCCATGAGCACGAACCGGACATCGCGGCCGATTTCCGCCTCGAGCTTCTCGATGGATGATTTGAGCTTCAGGCGATGGACGTTGTTCATCACGAGGATCATGTCCGCCTTCCCTTTCTGGTGATTGAGAAAGAGTCCGCTGATGAGGATGGTCTTCACTTCGCCGGCGGTCCGAAGACGCGAGAACATCTGATGCGGAACGTTCACGTTCGACTTCGAGACAAGACTCTTCAGCTCCGCGAAGAACGGGAACCCGGGATGCATCTGATACCCTTTCACCCGCTTCCTGGACGACTCGCGGACAAATCCCATTTTCTTCATGCGAAGCAGTTCGCGGGAAATCTCGGTTCTGGAAAGCTGGGTCTTTTCGGCTATTTCCGCGGCCGAATATTCGATATCCGGATTCAGGATGAAGAAGCGGATGAGGCGGGCGCGGACCTTGGAACCGAACAACGACTCAAACAGTGCGAACGACATAACAACAGACAATCAGGAAATGATCCCTCCTCCGTCCACTCTACCCAAGCGAACGGAAAAAGTCAAAGATGAGCGAAAAACCGCCCATGAACGGTCCGGAGAATTATGCTATAATGGAAAAAATCTATGCCAACACGGAAACGCGGGAAACTCGAACCGATCCGCACGATCAAAGTGAGGACGGATGAGATTTTTGTCGCGAAAAACAGGTCCTCCGAGCCGTACATCAAGTCGTTCATCGCGGCCCCGGAAAACGTCGCCCAGGAAAATCTCGGGACACTCGTCGGGGTTTTTTCGGTTTCCGATCATTCCGAATCATCCGGGTTCGTCGTCAACATACTCGTTTCGGCCGTCCGAAAGGAATATTTCGCGAACCCGAGGCGGGGTGCCGTCGAGAGTTTCGAAGCGGCGCTCCATAAGATGAACGTGGCGCTTTCCGAGCTCGTGAAGAACGGACAGACCAGCTGGATCGGGGAACTGCACGGCGCCGTCGCCGCGATCGAGAAACACAGCCTGCATTTCTCCGTGACGGGATCCGGGCGCATTCTCCTCTTCCGCACCGATACGCTCTCGGATATCAGCGAAGGACTCGCTTCGGAGGAAGCCTCGACGCATCCGCTGAAAACGTTCGTGGAGATATCGAGCGGTCGGATAAATCCGGATGACAGCATCCTTCTCGCCTCCCCGGAAGTGTTCGGACTTTTCTCCGATGGCGAGCTCGAGCGGAGCGCGCGGCGACTCGTTCCGGAAAAGAAATTCTTCCGGTTTCTCGAAACCGCAATGACGAACGAGCTTCGCCACGGATGCGCGGTCATGCTCTCGGCGGAGGAGCACGAAGAGGAGGTTCCGGTCGAAAAAACCGTTCCCCGAGAATCGCGGTCCCGACCGGAAAAGATACGGAACGCCTTCAGCGCCGATACGTTCAAGCAGGTCGCCGAAGAACGCGCCGAAATCTTCCTGAAGGACGAACCGGCCGTCACCGTTTCTCCGACTCCGGATTCGCGGGGACGTTTCGGAGATATCTACGTCCAAGGCGAAGAACCGGAAAATCGGGAGGAGCATCCGGCCATAACGAAATTCCGGTGGATAGCCGAAGACGCGACACTGCGCGTCCGAAACCTTCGTCACCGACTGAAGGAAGGATTGCGACAACGGTGGGAAATGATCGCTGTCTCCATATCCGGAAGCATCAGGTCGTCGCTCCTGAAGACGAGGCGCTCCCTGTCATCCTCCATGAGACACAAGGAGAAACGCGAGGAAAATCCGACCAAGATACCCGTCGAACGGACCCAGGTCACGGAACCGCCGACTGTCGCGGAGCCGGAACTGACGCGACCCGAGATCCACGTCCCGAAGTTCCGTCTTCCGAACGTATCGATACCGAGGATCCGCCTCCCAAGCGCCGGCATCGGTCGCACGCGACGATTCGTCTCCGAGCTCCTCTTCGGCACGCTCGTCCCCGTCTCGAAAACCGCCGCGCATTCGACCATGAGAGTCATCGGCGTGACGACCCGAAGGACAGGCTCAACGTTCGTCTCCATGAAAAATGCGTTCTTCGCGCTTCCGGTGAAGCGGCAGCTTATCGCCGCATCCGCCATTGCCTTCGCTCTCACCGCCGGCGGAATCCTCATCTGGAACAATCTCACGGGAAAGGACACGGCTCCCGATCCGATCGTGATCACGGAAGCCCCTGCCCCTGCGTTTCCGC
>CAYVDI010000010.1:0-2928 GCA_964450795.1 uncultured Bdellovibrionales bacterium | reverse complement strand
GACACGGCTCCCGATCCGATCGTGATCACGGAAGCCCCTGCCCCTGCGTTTCCGCCCACAGACGAGCCGGGTGCCGTGTTTGCCTCACCGGAAGCCGTCACGGAAGCGGCGGAATCCGTCATCTCGCCGGTATTCCTGAAGGACTCCCTGTATCTCGTGACCGGAAGCGGGGTGCTCGACACCGGAAGCGGGTCCTTCTTCCCGGCACCGTCGGGAATCGATATCCGATATGCGGCAGGAATGGACGATATCAATCTCATCTTTCTCATGACGAAGGAGGGCCGACTCTTCGCATTCGCCCCCTCAAACCGGTCATTCACCGAAAACGTGCTCAGACTCCCGGAAGGATCCCGTCCCGGCGGCATCGGGACATTCCTCACATATCTCTACGTTCTCGAGGAAGGAACAGGCCGCGTATACCGCTTTCCTCGCGCCGAGGGAGGATTCGGAGACGGTGTCACCTGGACCAAAGAGCCGATGTCTTCGGAAACGAGGGCGATCGCCATAAGCGAAAACGTCTACGGCGCGACCACGACCGGAATCCAGACATTTTTCCGAGGAAAAGCCCTCGCATCGTTTTCAGCGGGCGCAACCGCGACACCCATCACGATCACCGCAATCTGCGCGAACGAAGAAGCGCCGGACCGTTTCGCGGTCGTCGACAGCACATCGAAAAGAATTGTCCTCTACGGTTCGGACGGACGTCTCACCACGCAGTACTTCCATGAATCGTTCAAGGATGCTTCCGCCTGCGCACTCTCGCGCGACGGGAATGCGGTCGCCGTTTCTATCGGCAAGGACGCGGCGCTCATCCGACTCACACAGTGACAGGACATCATGCTCGGACTTCCCTTCCCAGGGTCGGGATTTCTTTGCCAAGAAGTCCCTTATAAATCCGCCGTCGCGGATTGAAAACCCCGGAGAGGAAAGATCCGGTGCGGAGGCTTCAAAACTTCGATACGTTTCGTCTTATTCCTTTGTCACACGAAGGATCTCTTCGATCGTGGTGATCCCCTCCGCCGCCTTCAGGAATCCGTCCTGCGACATCGTGGACATGCCGTTTTTCTTCGCTTCCTCCTCGATGACCTCCGATGTGGCGGATTGTGTCACGAGCTTGCGGATATTCGTCTCCATCCCGAGCACCTCGTACACGCCGACACGCCCGCGATACCCCTCGTTGCCGCACTGGTCACACCCTCCCGGCTTGTAGAACGTGAGGTCAGCGAAAGATTTCGCCTTGCCGACGATCTCCTTCAGGGCCTCCTGCGTCTTGAGATACGAGAAGATATCCTCGATATCGACGCTCTTTTCCAATGCGGATACCTCGCCGGCATCGAGCTGGTACGGCTTCTTGCATTCCTGGCAGAGCTTCCGTGCGAGACGCTGCGCGATGATCACGTTCACGGTCGACGCGATAAGGAACGGTTCCGCGCCCATATCGAGCATACGGGGCAGGGTCGCCGCAGCGCTGTTCGTGTGAAGCGTGGAGAGCACGAGGTGTCCGGTCATCGCCGCATGGAGAGCGATCTCAAGCGTTTCCTCGTCGCGGATCTCACCGACCATGAGGATATCCGGGTCTTGCCGAAGGAGCGAACGCAGGGCCGCCGCGAAAGTCATGCCGACTTTCGGATTGATCTGCGTCTGATTCACCCGCGGCATCCGGTATTCGACCGGATCCTCGACGGTCGAGATATTCACCTCCGGCGTATTCAGGATATCCATCACCGTATAGAGTGTCGTCGTCTTCCCCGATCCGGTCGGCCCCGTCACGAGGATGATACCGTTCGGTTTCTTGATCTCGCGATGCACCACCTCGAGCGATTCGCCGACGAGTCCCATCTTCTCGAGCGTCAGTCCCTTCGCCGATTCATCAAGAAGACGCATGACGATCTTCTCCCCGTCGAAGACCGGAAGCATCGAGACGCGGAAGGAGATCTTGTAATCGTCCTTCTCGATCTTGAAACGCCCGTCCTGCGGGGACCGGTGTTCGTCGAGTTTGAGATTCGAAAGCACCTTGATGCGTGCGACGATACCCTGGGCGGCGTCTTTGGGCAAAGTCATCGCGTCGTGGAGCACGCCGTCGATCCGATATCGGACACGGACTTCCTTCTCGTCCGGTTCGATGTGGATGTCGGACGCGGACTGCAGGATCGCGTGCTTGAGAAGCGTATCGACGATGCGCACCACCGGAAGATCCGACGCCATCTTCTCGAGGTTCCCCTCCTCGCCGTCCTTCGGATTCTCCGCGGTGATCTCGAGCATGTCCCCGAATTCGGCTTTCAGGCTTTTCTCGTAATGCTTGAGTGTCGCCTGAATGCTTTCCCGGGTCGTAAGGCAGGGAATGATCTTGAGACCGCTCTTCTTCTTGATAAAGTCGATCGTCTGAAGGTCCTCCGGATTGAGCATCGCGACCTTCAGGTTCTGTCCCTGCTTCTCGAACGAGACTATATTGTACTTCCGGGCGATCGGTTCGGGAACGATCTGGAGCGTCTCGAGCGGAATCGTCTCCTTCGTGAGATCAACGAACGGGATCCCGAGTACGTAGGCATAAACTTTCTGGAGTCCCGCCTCGTCGACAAGCTTCGCTTCGAGAAGGATTTCCCCGAGCTTCTTCTGCTGTTTTATCGCCTCCGCTGCCGCCTCTTCAAGCTTCTCCTTCGGGACAAGGTTCGAATCGAGAAGAAAAAGCTTCAGTTGATCGTCGGTGATACGCATAAGCGTTCTCGTTTGTTTTGTTTCGACAGACCCCGCTTCCCTGTCATTGGCATCACCATTATATCACAGTCAGACGAAGAACACCGCGCCAAGCATCAAAAAAAAGAAAGGAGGGCCGTGGTCGACCCTCCCATCGCTCTTTACCTCCAAATCAGAATCCCGGTGTCACTTCCTTCCAGTTCATGTCGCAGTAGCGGGTACCGGGAAGATTGC